>JAFAXX010000025.1 GCA_019240655.1 Solirubrobacterales bacterium | reverse complement strand
CATGCGCTCATTCACCGAGCCCCAGACGATCGTGCTGACGCCCCATACGCGCGCGTAAGCGAGCGATTGGAAGGGGCTGCCCTTCGGGCAGCGTCCGGTACGCCTGGCATGACCAGGAGCTTGGGGGTGCAAGTCCCCTGTGGAGGTTGATGGCACCAACCACAAGCCGATGGCAACCGCGTCGCCGTGAGGCGGGGTGGGAAGGAAGCCGGAGGCGAAGTCGCGACTCAACGAACAGGAACCGCGTAGAAGGCGGGGCGACCCGGGCGAGTCTGCCGGACAAGGTGAAGCCCGATGCCATCAAGGGGTCGTTTCGTAAACGCGGTGGGTGTGCGATGAAGGTTGCTGGTCTTATCCAGGGAGATCTCCATGGGTGTCCCAGATGCCTCGTCCTTCGGGTTCGCGGGGTGGTGCGGGACGGCGGTGCTCGTGAGGGTGCCGTTCGCTGTGGAGAGGTCAGCAGAGGTCGTAGTACCAGCGGGGATCGTGGTCGCTGGGAAGGACCGAACGCGAAGCCGAGGCGCGGATCGCTTGGGCTCGTGGGATGGGTGTTGAAGGCAGCCAACCCCTGCGGGGGCCTGGATCGGAGCGCCTGAGGGTGAAGCCCGAGGGACTGCGGCCAGAGCAGAGCCCATCCCCGGCGCCTGGTGGTGTCGCTCCTCACCCCGCCGAGGCGGGCTTGTGGGAGCAGTTGCTGGCCCGCGAGAACCTCGCTGAGGCGCTCAGACGCGTCGAGCAGAACGCCGGTGCCGCGGGCATCGACGGGATGAGTACTAAGGAGCTGCGGCCGTGGTTGAAGGATCACTGGCCGGAGGTCCGCTCGCAGCTCGAGGCGGGCACTTACCGTCCGCAGCCGGTCAGGAGGGTGATGATCCCCAAGCTTTCGGGCGGACAGCGGATGTTGGGGGTGCCGGCGGCGGTGGATCGGTTGATCTGCCAGGCCGTCGCGCAGGTGCTCACACCCGTGTTCGACCCTCGCTTCCATCCCCACAGCTTCGGCTTTCGGCCGGGGCGCTCGGCGCATGACGCGGTCGAGCGGGCACGCCGGTTCATCGCGGATGGCGCGGCGTGGTGCGTTGATTTTGACCTGGACTCGTTCTTTGACCGGGTTGGGCACGACGCGCTGATGGCCAGGGTCGCCAGGCGGGTGGATGACAAACGGCTGCTCAAGCTGATCCGGCGTTACTTGCAGGCCGGGGTCATGGCTGGCGGATTGGTACATGTGAGCGAGGAGGGCACCCCGCAGGGGTCGCCGCTCTCGCCGCTGCTCTCCAACGTCATGCTCGATGACCTGGACTGGGAGCTGGAGCGACGTGGGCACCGGTTCGTGCGCTACGCAGACGACGGACGGATCTACGTCCATAGTCAGCGGGCGGGCGAGCGGGTCATGCAGAGCATCACGCGCTATGTCGAGGACCGCCTCAGGCTCAAGGTCAACCGCGAGAAGTCGGTGGTTGACCGGGCGAGCGAACGGCCCCTGTTGGGGTTCGCGTTCGTCGTCGAGCAGGGCGAGATCCGAGTGACCGTGGACCCTAAGCGGCTGAAACGCTGCCGGGACCGCGTGCGCCGGCTGACCTCGCGCAAATGGGGCATCTCGATGGAGCGGCGGATCAGGGAGATCAACCGCTTCACGGTGGGATGGACGGCCTACTTCGCGTTGGCAGATTCATCCTTTCCGTTCGAGGTTCTCGACGGGTGGCTCCGACGCAGGCTCAGGCAGGTTCGCTGGAAGGAGTGGAAACGCCCGCCGACGCGGGAGCGCGAGATGCGCCAGCTGGGCATCTCAGCACGCGACGCCCACAGATGGGCAAACACCCGCAAGGGCTACTGGCGCGTTTCCCGGGTGTTCCTCCAGCGGGCGCTACCAAACGCCTACTGGACCAACCAAGGCCTGACGGGATTCACCGACCCATACCACCGTTTCCGGAACGCAACGCGAACCGCCCGGTGCGGACCCGCACGCCGGGTGGTGTGGGAGGCGCCGGGGTGAGCCCGGCGCCTACCCGATTGGGGCCGTGCGACCCCGTCCGGACGGGGCGGTTAGCCTTTGCCGGTGCCGGGAGCACGAGCGGCGGCGCACAGTGGTCATGCACGCCCACTATGTCGTCAACAACAGGGAGGACTTCAAGGCTGCGGAGCGGCCGCTGGGAAGCTGACCGACGCGAAACTCAGCCTCTGGCTGCCGTGATGATGAGCTTCCGCAGCCGCCCTGGACGCGTGAACACGGCGGGACGGCCGAGGGGCGAGGCGACGGTCACGGTGCGCGGGCCGATGTACATGCGGCCGGTCCACACATGCACCCAGCGTCCCGGCGGCAGCTCCACGCTGGTGCGCGTGACACCGGGCGCGAATGCCGGTGCGACGAGGATGTCGGAACCGAGCGTGAACTGTCCGGTGACGTTCTCGAGCCGTGGATCGGTCAGCCACATCGGCCGAACGATCGGCATACCGTCGGTCGCGGCTTCGCGCTCGAGCGCCTGCCGGTACGGGCCGAGGGCGCGGAAGACGCGGGCCCACACGGCAAACGCTCGCGCCACGGCGGGCGTCGAGTACGGCTGTACGTTGAGCTGGGGCCGGTTGCCTTCGTGCGAGCGGAGCATCGCTCCCCCGAAGGCGTTCATCTCCGACCAGCGTGCGAGCAGCTCGGCCGAGCGGGCGACGAGCGGAGAGGCCAGGGTCGTGTAGCCGCCGGTGTCCGAGTGATTTAGCGCGAACCCGGACAAGCCGCCCGAGAGCATGCCCGTGAGCGCCGAACGCATTCCATCCTGAGGGCTCCAGTCCACGAGTTGATCGCCCATCCAGAAGAGCCGCGCATAGCGTGGGCTGGTGGTGAAGGCCGAGCGGTGGAAGTCGACCACGTCGGTGCCGCGTAGGGCCGCGGCTTGAACCTGGGCCCACGCGTCCGGATAGCGGTTGTGCCATTGCGCTGCGGAGCCGGAGGCGAAGACGCCGTCGAACGGTGTCTGCTCGCCGAAGTCGGCCATCCATCCGCTGGCGCCGTACGTGCGCGCCATCGCGTGCAGGACGCCGATCATCCACCCGCGCGCCGCCGGGTTGGAGAGATCGACGAGCCCGGAGGAGAAGCCGCCTTGGTCGATGAGGTACGGCGTGCCGTCGGCCTTGCGCACGAGATATCCGCCCGCGGCGGCTTGGGCGAACAGGTTCGGCTCGGCGGCCGGCACGCCGCTGTTGGTCAGCATCGGGTTGACGTAGGTGAGGACGCGGATGCCATCGTGGCGCAGCTGGGCCACCATCCCGCTCCAGTTCGGGTAGTGGTCGGGGTTCAGCGTCCAGTTCCACAGCAGACGGCTGCCAAAGGAGGTCGTACGCTGGCCCACCCAGTCCTGCAGCCACACGCCGGCGAGCGGCACTCCCGCGGCGCGCAGCGCCGCCACCCGAGCGAGCACGGTGTCGGTACCGCCTTGGATCCCCACGATCGCCCCCTGGTCGACCCAGTGCGGCAACGGCTGCATGCGCCCGGCATACTCGGTGTAGGCGCGGATCAGCTCGGCCGGGGTGCGGCCGAGCAGCACCTGGGCGTGTACCGTGCGCGCCCACAGCTGACTGGCGATGCGGTCACGCCGCGTCAGGTCGAACACGCCGTACTGGTCATCCGTCCAGAAGAACCCGCGGTTGCCGCTGGTGAGGTATTGCGGCACTACCGCGTAGGTCGTGTTGTAGGCGCCGCCCTGCGGAGGGGTGAGCTGGTTCTCGGCCTGGGTGACGCCGGCCTCGCCGCGCCCGACCCCCTGCTCGCGCGTAAGGATCGGGACGATGCCGCCCTTGAGATTCCACCGGGTCATCGCGCCGAAGCCATGCACCGCGTCACGCCGGGGTGACGCCGCAGTGAGCAGGACGGTGGTCGCCCCGGGGGCGCTCACGTGCGCGGTCATCGCCAGTCGCACGCTGGACGCGAGGCTGAAGGTGACCGCGAAGCGCGCGTCCGCACCGAGCGTCCCGGTGAGGCGCAGCGCGTGCCGGCTCAGGGCGGCATGGGTGATCGTCTGGCGCCGCCAGCAGCGGGAGAACCGAGCCTGCACCTGATAGAAGCCACCGCCGTCGGTGAACTGCACCGTGCCTTTGCCTGCGCCCACAAACGGCACACGGGAGACCGACGCCCACAGCACGTGGCCGCCAGACTGCACGCGCAACCCGGCGCGGTCAACCGCCACGCTGAACGGCCCCACCGCGAACGTGCCCTGCGCCGCGCGCGCCACCGAGAGGGAGACTTTGCCCGGTGGACAGGCCGCGACAGGCTGGTCGGCCGCGCCGGCCGAGCCTGCCCCGAGCACCGCGCACCACGTCATTACGGCTGCGGCCACCACCGCTATTCGTCGCAAACTCATCCCATCCTCCGAAGCCGACCGTCTACCGCCAGCAGGCAGCCACTGACCCAGCGCAGTCATTACCCGCGTCGGCGCTAGCCAATCTGGCGCTCGTGGCCTTCCCATTCGCGCTCGCGCAGCTCGTTCTTCTGGATCTTGCCGGTGGAGGTCCTGGGAAGCTTGGCAATCTCCACGGCGGCCGGGCGCATGTATCCGGGAAGGCGCTCCTTCGCGAAGGCGAGGATGTCCTCCTCGGAGGCCTCCTCGCCGTCGGTCAGCTCGACGAAGGCCTTCGGCCGCTCTCCCCATTTCTTGTCGGGCGTCGAGACGACTGCAACCTCGGCTACGGCGGGATGCTCGGAGACCGCCTGCTCGACCTGGATCGTAGGAATATTCTCGCCTCCGGAGACGATGATGTCCTTCTTGCGGTCGCGCAGCTCGATGTATCCGTCGGGATGGCGAACCGCCAGGTCACCCGAGTGATACCAGCCGTGGGCCAGCGTCTCCTCTGTCTGCTGCGGATCATCGAAGTAGCCCGTCATGACGTTGTTGCCGCGCATCAGCACTTCGCCCAGGGTCTGGCCATCGGCGGCGACTTCCTCGCCGCGGTCGTCGACCACGCGGACTGGCTCCGCGATGACGTAGTGCACGCCCTGGCGCCCGAGTAGCCGTCCCTGCTCGTCGGCCGGCAGCTCGTCCCATCCCTCCTGGCGCTCGCAGATCACGTATGGCCCATAAAGCTCGGTCGCGCCGTAGACATGGATCGGCCGGATCCCGATCCCGGTGAGCCGGCCGAACAGCTCGGCGGTCGGTGGCGAGCCCGACACCGTAGTGATCACTACTCGGTCCAGTTCGTGCGCACTCTTGTGGTCGAGCAGCGACGCCTGAACCGTAGGCGCGCCGTTGTAGTGGGTGATGCCCTCAGCGTCGAACAGCTCCCAGATTCGCCCCGGGTCGACCTTGCGCAGACAGACGTGGCGACCCCCGACAGCGGTCACCGCCCAGGTGAAGCACCAGCCGTTGCAATGAAACATCGGGAGGGTCCACAAGTACACGCTGCTTGGCGTCAACTGGGTCTCGATCACTTCGCCCAGCGCATTGAGATACGCGCCGCGATAGTGGTACACGACTCCTTTGGGGCGCCCGGTCGTGCCCGACGTGTAGTTGATTGAGATGGGCTCGGCCTCGTCCTCGAGGCTCGTCGGCAGGGTATCGGTTGACCCCTCGGCCAGGAATTCCTCATACGGGTCATCGGGGCGCCCGGTGTCGTCGATCCGGACTCTTCGCTCGAGCTGCTCGCCACCCAGCAATTCCTCGAACTCGTGGTCGACGAACACAAAGCGTGCGCCCGAGTGCTCGAGAATGAACTGCACCTCGTCGCGGTTCAGCCGATAGTTGATCGCCACCAGCACCCCGCCGGCCGCTGGCACCCCGTAGTGAGCCTCGAGTAGCGCGGGGATGTTCGGGGCGATAAACGCCACCCGATCGCCCTTCTCCAAGCCGGCGCCGCGCAGCGCGGACGCGAGCCGACGCACTCGCTCACCCATCTCCCGATAGGTGTAGCGCCGGTCCTCGTGCACCACGGCTACTTTGTCCGGATAGACGAACTCGCTCCGCTCCAGGAAGCTCAACGGGCTGAGCTCGTTCCGGTGGGCCCGTCGAACATCTGGTGCGTCGGTGATCTCGTACATGGATCCTTCCCGCGGTAGTTGGTTGGACTCTTCCCGGCTCGCGTGAAAAGCCATTACCCGTTACGCGATCGGCCGACCCGAGCGCGACGACATCTCCCTAAAGTCTGGGGAGCGAGTGGACCCTCGTGAAGTCGCTCGAACAGGCTCCACCACGCCCCGACCAAGAGCGTTGCGGACCTCATTGACATGGCCCTCAACCGGAGCTACGTCGGGTAGCCGCCGGTTCCGCGGTGATCACCTCGGACAGTTCGTCGAGTGATTCGTCGATCAGACGGCGGAAGGCGGTGGGGTCCTCCTGCGCGACCCAGCGGGCGAAGGCGACGTGGAAGACGGTCAGGCCTGTCTGTGCGGCGAGCATCGCGGCGTCGTGCGCGATGCCGCGCTCGACGAGCGCGGCCTTGATCGATTCGGCGAGCCGCTGGAGCTTGATCAGCTCGCGTTCCTGCAGTTCGGGGTTGGCCATGATGATTTCGGCCCGTAGCCGCGCGAAAGGGAGGCGGCCCTCGAACAGCTCGGCGATCGGGTCGAACCCGGCCATGACGGCGGCGAGCGGGCTTGCGTCGGTGGGCGTCGCGGTGAGCGCCTCCAGCCAGATCCGCTCGAGCTCCTCCGAGCCGTAGAACAGCACCTCGCGCTTGTCGCTGAAGTAGCGGAAGAACGTGCGCTTGGTCAGCCCGGCGCGCTCGGCGATCTCGGTGACAGTCGTGGCGTCATATCCGCGCTCGGCGAAGAGTTCGATTGCTGCCTTGATGAGGCGGCCTCGGGCGTCGGGTTTCCAGCGTGACATCGCGTTCAAGGGTAGTTGATGGCACCAGGTGACATGCTGTGCTATCGTGATGACACCAAGTGTCATACCCCCGACCGACTGGAAGCTATCCATGCGCGTATTCGTGACCGGCGCCTCAGGCCACATCGCCTCCGCCGTGATCCCCCAACTGCTGAACAACGGCCATCAGGTCGTCGGCCTCGCCCGCTCCGACGCTTCCGCCGACGCGGTCGCCAAGCTCGGCGCCGCGGTGCGCCGCGGCGACCTCGACGACCTCGACGGGCTCGAGCAGGCCGGCACCGAGGCCGACGGCGTCATCCACCTCGCTTTCAAGCACGAGCTGCTGCTCTCAGGCCAATTCGATTCGGCGGTCAGCTCCGACCTGGCCGCCACCCAGGCGCTCGGCGAGGCCCTGAACGGCAGCGACAAGCCGTTCGTGACGACCAGTGGCACGCTGATGCTCGCGATGGCTGGCATCAACGATCGCCCCGGCGCCGAGAACGACCAGATCCCCGGCGGTCCGCGGGTCGATGCGGCCAACTACACGGTCGGGCTCGCCCGGCACGGCGTGCGTTCCTCCGTCATCCGCCTCGCGCCGATGGTCCACTCCGACCTCGACCACCACGGCTTCACCCACGCGCTGATCGAGTTCGCTCGCCAGAACCGCGTCGCTGCCTACGTCGGCGACGGCTCGAACCGCTGGCCCGCGGTCAACACCTACGACATCGGCGTGCTCTACCGCCTGGCCGTCGAGAAGGGCCCAGCCGGCGCGACGTACCACGGCACCGGCGACGACGGCATCCCGCGCAAGGTGATCGCCGAGACGATCGCCAACAAGCTGGGCGTGGAGACCAAGAGCATCACCGAAGAGGAGGCGCCGCACTACCTCGGCTTCCTCGCCTCCTTCGCCAGCCTCGACAACCCGACCACCAACGCCAAGACCCGCGAGGTGCTCGGCTGGGAGCCGACCCACACCGGCTGGGTCGAGGACGTACAGACCGGCCACTACATCACCTGATCCGCCGTCAAGCGGAGAATCGCCGACGCATACGGGGCTGCTGTGCCCCAGCCAGCAGCCCCGCCACCCGCTCGCAAGACGAACCGCTCGACCACCTTGCCAAACCCCTCGTCCACGTTGGCCCGTCACGTGCGTGGCGGGCTCTTTCGACGCTCGTCGTCGGCCCGGCCATCGCGATCACCCCGCGCCGCGGCGCTGAACCGTAACCGTCAGGACCGTGAACCTGGCCCGTGAGGCGCCGGCTCACAGTGTCACGTCGCGCGCGTCGTTGCACGTCCCGACGTGGACGTACCGCATCGCAACCAGCGTCAAATCAGCGACTCGATGGCGCTCTTAGGCGCGCACGTTGCGGCGCAGGGTGACCGACGGCGACACGCCGTAGCGGGCGCGGTAGGCGGCGGCGAAACGACCGGGGTTGAGGAAGCCCCACCGCGCGGCGAGCTCACCGACGGTGCACTGTGCCGCATCTGAGGCGAGGAGCTCGCGGTGCGCTGCCGCGCCGATGATCCACAGCCTGCTCGCCGGCCTGCTGCTCGCCGCCGACCACGACCTGCGCGGCGAACTCGAGGCGCCCGCGCCGTCGATCGGCCCCGCGAGCGTTCGCCGCGCCCGTGCCTACATCGAAGAGCACGCCGATCAACCGCTGACCGTGCCGCTCGTTGCGGCCCACGTTGGGGTGAGCGTTCGCGCGCTCCAGCAGGCCTTCCGGCGATCGCTGGGAGTGTCGCCCACCCAGCTCATCCGGCACGCCCGGCTCACGCAGGGAGTCTTCACGGGCGAGCGCGGCCGTGGCCGCGTGCAGCAGGCCGCTCCACTGCGCGCCGCGGCCGCCGCCCACGTCGAACCCCAGCGAGAAGGCGATCGGCCGCTCGACCGGGCGGTCCAGGAGTCGCTCGAGCGCGTGCTCCAGCGCGCGGCGCTCGACCTTCAGAGCCAGCAACGGCTCGGGCGTCCGCCACCCGCTGAAGCCGGTCGGGCGGTCGGGGCGATAGACCATCGCGCGGCCCGGCGTGGCCGTGATTTCCTGATCGCCGCAGCGAGCCGACATCACGCCGCCCGTGAGGAGGTTGACCTGGTAGGAGTCGGCAAACTCGGGCGTCTCGATTCGGACCTCGGTGTCGTAGGTCAGCCAGCCGATCGTGACCGGACCGATGGAGGCCGCCTCGAGGTTCATCGCGAACGCGCGGGCATCGCCGAGCACCTCGAGGCGGTGGTCGTGGTAGACGCGCGTGCCGACGGCGCGTGCCTCGAACGGGTCGGCGCTGCGCACGGCCACATCGCGCAGCGGCCGCGGTCGACGGTGCGCCTGACGCCCGGTGCTCGCCATCAGCGGTCTGCCGGAAGACTACCCGGGTGGCGGAGACGGTTTGCGAAGCGAACGTACGCTTCGCGCACGATTTGCGGCGCGGACTTGTTCCCGCGGCTGCGCCGCGGTTAGCTTGCCTCCAGGACGACGACGCCTTCAGCGAGGAGGATCGATGGCTGGTGTGCTTGGGGCCCGGGTGCTTCCCCCGGGGCTGTCAGAGGGCGAGTTCGACGCGGTGCTCGATCGCTTCCGCTCGGCGCTCGGCGACGAGTGGGTCAAGGCGAGCGCCGAGGAGCTCGAGCGGTGTCGCGATCCCTACCCGGTGGCCGGCGACCGGGAGTTCGCGCCGTCGGCGGCCGTGCTGCCGGACACCCGCGAGCAGGTGCAGGAGATCGTGCGCATCGCCAGCCAGGCGCGGGTGCCCGTGTCGCCGGTGTCGACCGGCAGGAACAACGGCTACGGAGGGCCGGCGCCGCGGCTGGCCGGCGCGGTGGTGGTCGACATGGCGGCGCGGATGAACCGCATCCTCGAGGTCAACGAGAAGCTCGGCTACGCGCTGGTCGAGCCCGGCGTCAGCTACTTCGATCTCTACGAGCATCTTCAGGCCAACGAGATCAAGCTGTGGCTGGACGTCCCCGACCTCGGCTGGGGGAGCGTGGTCGGCAACACGCTCGATCGTGGTGTCGGATACACGCCGTACGGCGATCACTTCATGTGGCAGACCGGCATGGAGGTCGTCCTGCCCGACGGGGATCTCGTCCGCACCGGGATGGGCGCGCTGCCGGGCGGCAATACCTGGCAGCTCTTTCCCTACGGCTTCGGGCCGTATCCCGACGGACTGTTCACCCAGTCCAACTACGGGATCGTGACCAAGATGGGGATCGCCCTGATGCCCGAGCCGCCGGGCTACATGTCCTACATGATCTGCTTTGAGAACGAGTCCGACCTCGAGCAGATCATCGACGTGATGCTGCCGCTGCGGATCAACATGGCGCCGCTGCAGAACGTGCCGGTGCTGCGCAACATCCTGCTCGACGCCGGCGTGGTCTCCAAGCGCTCGGAGTGGTACGACGGCGACGGACCCCTCCCGCCGGAGGCGATCGAGCGGATGAAGCGCGAGCTCGGACTCGGCTACTGGAACTTCTACGGCGCCCTGTACGGTCCGCCGCCGATCATGGACATGTACTACGGGATCATCCAGCAGGCGTTCGGGCAGATCCCCGGCGCGCGCTTCTACGCCTCCGAAGAGCGACACGACCGCGGCGGCCACGTGCTGCAGGACCGGACCAAGATCAATCGGGGCCAGCCCAGCCTCGACGAGATGAAGCTGCTCGAGTGGATCCCCAACGGCGGCCATATCGGCTTCTCCCCGATCTCCGCGCCCGATGGCGCCGACGCCATGCGCCAGTACACGATGGTGCGCGACCGCTGCAACGAGTACCGCAAGGACTACGCCGCCCAGTTCGTCATCGGCCTACGGGAGATGCACCACATCTGCCTGTTCCTGTTCGACACCCACAACGAAGCCGAGCGGCGGGAGACGCTGGAGCTCACCCGGCTGCTGGTCAGGGAGGCCGCGGAGGCCGGCTACGGCGAGTACCGCACGCATCTCGGCCTGATGGACGACGTGATGGCCACGTTCAACTACAACGACGGGGCGCTGCTACGCCTGCACGAGCGGATCAAGGACGCGCTGGATCCCAACAGCATCATGGCGCCCGGGAAGTCGGGCATCTGGGGGGCGCGCTTCCGCGATCAGCGGCGCTAGCGTGGCCAGACGGTGACCGCTACCGAAACCGAGGAGGACCGCGATGAGCCCGAATGAATCTGTCGGCATGCGCGGCAAAGTCCTGCTGATCGGCAGCCTGCCATTCAATGACGCGGAAGAGGTCTTCCGCGCCTGCGCGGCCGAGCTCGATGGCCATGTGAGCTGCCTGCCCGATGGAGAGGTCGGGGTGCGCAAGACCTGGGTGGGGATGCTGCCGGAGCTGGTGCTGAGCGATCATCCCGATTTGGAGGAGACGCTCGCGCCACCCGGCAGAGCGCTCCAACAGCCGGATCGCGACGCCAACGTGGGACCGATCGAGGATCTGCCGGGCATCTGGAACTTCCGGGTCCGGACCGGCCACAGGGTCCGATTTGACGACCTCAAGTACGGGACGTTCGCAACCGACTCCTACAAGCTGTTCCGCCGCCTGCGCGATCAAGGCGTCGTTCCTGAGGGCGTCCGGTTTCAGGCCTCGCTGCCTGCGCCGCACAGCGCGATCGACGGGTGGTTCGAAGATCCTCGCCAGTGGCCGGAGGTCCACGCCGCGTACCTGGATGGCATCCGTGGTGAACTTGGCAAGATGCTCGACACGATCCCAGCCGAGGACCTGGTGATTCAGTGGGACGTGGCGTGGGAGTTCGTCGACATGGCGATGGGAGAGAAGAACTTCTTCAAGTTCTGGCCCAAGCTAAGCGCCGAGGAGAAGTTCGAGCGCCACGCCGAGCAGCTGAACGGCCTGGGCGACGGCATACCCGACGAAACGCTGCTCGGCTTTCACTGGTGCTACGGCACCTGGGGCGGATGGCCGATGACCGCGATGCCAGATCTCGGCTTATGCGTTCGGATGTCGAACGAGGCAAAGCGCCGGGTCGCTCGACGGGTGGACTACGTGCACATGCCGGTCATCCGGCAGCCGGAGGACTCCTTTTTCGCCCCGCTCGACGAGCTCGAGGTGGGCGACACGAGGGTGTTCCTCGGCATCGTCCACCACACCGACGGGATCGAGGACTTCCGCCGCCGACGCGACTTGGCCCGCAAGCACCTCGCCGACTTCGGCATCGGCAGCGTGTGTGGCTACGGCCGGGTCGAGCCTGCGCTCCTGCCCCAGATTCTGCGCGTCCACGCCGAGGACGCCGCCGAGCTCTGACGCCGCCCGTCAGCGCGGGCCAACCACCGAGACGGGCCTCGGCTTGCCCGTCGCCGAGCGCTCGAGACGCAGGATCCGCCGGAGAATCGCCAGCGAGGAGGCGTAGGTCGAGTCCATCCCGTAGTAGTTCAGTCCCTGCGCCCCGAGCGTCCGCGCCTGCGTGTACGGGGTGTCCGAGGCGTAGTGGATGATCCCCAGGTCGATCGGGAGCTTCGAGAAGTTGACCGCCTCGCCGACGGGATGGCGGTCGGCGTCGGCGATCTCGTACACCGCGTTGCAATAGGGGCCGGTCTCCATCTCGACCACGGTGAACGCCTCGCGATAGTAGAAGTCGAGGTACTTGCGGTTCTGCAGGAACGTGCTCTTGACGGTGACCGCCCGCTGGTTGTCGAGGCCGGTCCCGAACCGCAGGTCGGGGGCGAGATCGTCGACGCTGAAGGCGTTGTCGAGCCAGTACGTGCAGCCCGAGTGCTCGTCGTGGACCACGTTGGAGATCATCACGTCGCCGACGTCGGCGTTCAGCGTGGCGGCCTTGCCGAGGACGTAGACGCCGCGGAGCGCCGTGCAGTCGACCGCGATCTCGCGGAGGATGTTGTAGGCGGCGACGCCGAGCGGGTAGTCGATGTTGACGATCACCGCGCCGCTGGCCGCGAGCGCCTCGGCGTCGATGTCGCCGAGCCGCGGATCGAGCGACGCCGGCTCGAGCGCGGCCAGCGGGATGACCTGCGCGGGGACCCTGAGCGCGGTCTTGCTGCGCAGGTGCGTCACCCCCTTCTGCCGCTCGGCGGCACGGCGTTCGGCCGCGCCGTCGGGGCCGCGTGCGCTGAAGTACAGGCGGGCGACGAAGTAGAGGAAGTTCTCCCACGAGCCCTGGCTCTCGCCCTCGCGAAACGCGGTCAGCTCCTGGCGCAGGATGTTCTGCTCGCTCATCTGCTCGACGAAGGCCACGAGCTCGCTCTCGCGCTCCCGGGCGATGCCGGTGACGATGTTGACCAGGCTGTGAGAGTTAGAGCTGACGAAGTAGAGCGGGCGCTCGTCGAGCCCCTCGCCCTTCAGCTCGGCGCTGACCGGCGCCCACCAGCGCCGGGTCAGGCGGGCGTAGCCGGTGTGCGTGCCGCCGAGCATCCGCACCCGCAACGACAGCCGGCGCTGACCGATCAGCCGCATCCGCGCGCCGAACGTCTCGCCCCAGGCGCTGCGCAGCCGGGCCCAGTCGTCGGGGCTGCCGCCCAGCTCGCGGGCGCATTCCTCCGGCGGAACATCCGGGGAGCGCGTCCCCCGGGGCCAGCCGGCGGCGCGCATGCGGACACGGATCTTGTTCCACTCGATCTGGAACGCCACCAGCGTCGGCACGAGGTCATCGACGTCCGATGCGCTCGCCAGCAGCACCGCGAGGGTGCCCTGCCCGCTGTCGTACCAGCGGCGCCGGCGGGCCGGAGCCTCGGCCTCCGGCCAGGACTCGACCGGCATGCCGTGGCCGCTCAGCGCCTCGATGTCCTGTCCCATGGCCACGAGCTGCGCGCCGGCGATCCCGTCCGGCAGCCGGCGGACCGCGTAGATGAACGCGCCGAGGTCGAGCTCCTCGCCGGCGGCCAGCGGGTGCAGGCTCGAGCACATCGCCATGTGCGAGGGCTCGAGCACGCGCAGCTGCGTCTCTCCGCTCGAGCGCAGCAGCGTGGTGTACGTGCGCTGATACAGCTCGACCTCGTCGCTGAGGCGGACCTCACCGT
Source organism: Solirubrobacterales bacterium (assembly GCA_019240655.1). Taxonomy (GTDB): domain Bacteria; phylum Actinomycetota; class Thermoleophilia; order Solirubrobacterales; family Solirubrobacteraceae; genus Palsa-465. Next base: position 17,270 of record JAFAXX010000025.1, on the reverse strand, counting down.
CGGCGAAGCTGGTGAGCGCGAGCCGGGCGACCGCCACCGCTACTCCTTCACGTACGGGATGCCGACCGACGCCGGCGCGCGGGAGCGGCCGACGACGCCGGCGACGGCGATCAACGTGAGCACGTAGGGGAGCGCCTGGAACAGCGTGGCCGCGCTCTGGGAGAAGGTCGGGAGGCGGTCGCCGAGCGCGCTGGCGAAGCCGAACAGCAGCACCGCGATCAGCGCGCCGACCGGACGCCACTTGCCGAAGATAACGGCGGCGAGCGCGATGAAGCCGCGGCCTTCGGTCATGTTCTGGTTGAAGGAGCCCACGAACGCATCCGACAGGTAGGCCCCGCCGAGCGCGGCCAGCATCCCCGACGCCACGACCGCGAAATAGCGGGTGCGCAGGACCGGGAGCCCGACCGTGTCCGCCGCGCGCGGCTTCTCGCCCACCGCTCGCAGCCGCAGCCCCCAGCGGGTGCGGAACAGGAACACGGTCAGGGCGGGCACGAGCAACAGCGCGATCCAGGTCAGCAGGTTGGCATTGCCGATCGCGCCGCCGAAGAAGCCGACATGCTGGATCAGCGGCAGCTTGACGCCCGGCACCTGCGAGATGCCCGACGGCGTCCCGTTGGAGCCGTAGTCGGCGATGAAGAAATACCCGGTGATCCCGAGGGCGAGGAAGTTGATCCCGGTGCCGCTGACTACCTGGTTTGCCCGCAGGTGGATCGAGAACCACGCGTGCACGAGCGCCAGGAGGGCCCCCGAGGCGATCGCCACCAGGCACCCGAGCACCCAGGAGTGGAGCACGTCGGCACCCCAGATGCCGAAGAAGGCGCCCATCAGCATCATGCCCTCGAGCCCGATGTTGATCACGCCGCTGCGCTCGGAGATGATCCCGCCGAGCGCGGCGAGCAGCAGCGGGGTGGCGTAGCGGAGCATCGCCGCCACCAGTATCGACCAGGTGAAGACCACCTTCAGGTGGGCGACGCTCGAGTTGGTGTTCCCGGTCGCGCCGGCGATCGCCAGCAGACCCAGCCCGATGGCCCCGGACCCGAGCCGGCGCTCGTCGCCCACGAAGGCGATCGCTCCGGCCAGCATCGCCAGGACCCCGATGATCGCCGAGGGCACCGCGGTGCGGACCAGCATCGGCGGAAGCGTGATCACCCACGCCACCACGGCGAGGATCAGGCCGGCAATGCCGAGGTGTCTGGGGGCGCCGACCCGGCCCGGAGCCACGGCGATCGCGCCGACGCTCACCGCCCGGCCTCCTCACGCGCGGCGCGGCGCTTGAACACCAGGCTGACTCCGCGCCCGGAATGGAGCACCTTCAGCGCGATCACGTCGGTCGAGACCAGCAGCACGATCAGCCCCTGGATCATCCACGTGAGGTTCGACGCCAGGTTCGGGTTGAACACGCTTGGATCCAGGAACCGGTCGGAGGTCCCGGTCTGCAGCGCGCCGAACAGCAGCGCGGCCAGCACCGTGCCGATCGCGGTGTTCCGCCCGAGCAGCGCCACCGCGATGCCGAGGAATCCGACCGAGGAGGCCTGGATGTCGTTGGTGAACAGGCTGAACTTCCAGCCGAGGATGTCCATCGCGGCCGCGATGCCGGCAAACGCGCCGCAGATCGCCATCGCGCGGAAGTAGTTGCGCGCCACGCTCATCCCGGCGTAGCTTGCGGCGTCCGGATTCAGGCCCACGGCGCGGACCTCGTAGCCGAGCCGCGTCCGGTTGAGCAGCACCCAGAACACGACCGCCGCCGCGAGCGCGATGAACAGCCCGATGTGCAGGCCCTGGAGCTGCGCGTTGCCCCAGAACACGGGCAGCTTGGCCGACGCGCTGACCGAGCTCGACGTCGGCACGGAGGGCTGGTGGGCGTCCTGCAGCGGGCCGCCGAGGCCGAACAGGTAGACGCCGGCCCAGATCGCGATCCAGTTGAGCATGATCGTCGAAATCACCTCGTTGACCCCCAGCGACGCCTTCAGCGCCCCCGCGATTCCGGCCCAGACGGCGCCGGCCAGCGCCGCGCCGACCACCGCCACCGTGATGTGCAGCACCGGCGGCAGCCCGGCGAACGACGAGCCGAGCCAGACGGAGACGATCCCGCCGACCGTGTACTGACCCTGGCCGCCGATGTTGAACAGCCCGGCGCGGAAGGCGAAGGCCACCGCCAGGCCCACGAGGATGAGCGGCGTGGTCGCGATCAGCGTCTGCTGCAGGTTGAACGCCGCCGTGCTCCGGGCGCTTCCGGTGACCCACGGGAACACCCACTGAAGGCCGGTGCCGTCGAAGATCGCCTTGTAGGTCGAGAACGGGTCGTGACCGGTGACCAGCACCACCAGACCGCCGGCGATGAACGCGATCAGCGTGGTCAGGATCGGAACGATCACGCCGCCGCGGCGGACGTAGGCGCCGAGTCGAGCCGGTGTGGTCAGCGACGCCGAGCCGCCGTCCTCCTCGCCGGCGAGGACGTCGCCCTGGGTCTGCTCTTCGAGCGTGCTCATGCCGGTCAGCCCGCCGCCGCGGCCTGCCGGCCGGTCATCGCCATCCCGAGCTCCTCCTCGCTCGCGTCCGGCGCGAACTCGCCCATGATCCGCCCTTCGTAGATCACGAGAATCCGATCGGCCAGAGACCGGACCTCCTCATACTCGAGCGACACGAGCAGGATCGCGCGGCCGCGATCGCGCTCCTCGATCAGGCGGCGGTGCACGAACTCGATCGCGCCCACGTCCAACCCGCGCGTCGGCTGGTGGGCGACGAGCAGCTTGGGGTCGGAGGCGATCTCGCGGGCGATCGCCACCTTCTGCTGGTTGCCTCCCGAAAGCGACGACGCGTAGGCGTCGGGCCCGCCTCCGCGTACGTCGTATTCGCGCAGGAGCGCCGTCGCGCGCGAGCGGATGCGGCCGGTGCGCAGCCACCCGCGCGCGCTCAGCTCCGGGCGCCGGAACTCGCGCAGCGCGAGGTTCTCGGCCAGGGTGAACGGCAGCACGAGGCCGCGCCGGTGACGGTCCTCGGGGATGTGGGCGACCGCGGCGTCCGTCGCCGCGCTGACCCCCTTTCGGGTGATGTCGTGGCCGTCGACCACGATCCGGCCCTCCGCCGGCGCCCGTAACCCGGTGATGGCTTCGACGAGCTCCTGCTGGCCGTTTCCGTCGACGCCGGCGATGGCGACGATCTCGCCCGCCCTGACCGACAGAGATACGTCGTCGACCGCCTCGAGGTCCCGGTCGTCGCGAACGTGGAGGTGCTCGACCACGAGCATCGGCTCGGCGGCGTGGGCCTGGGACTTCTCGACCGTCAGCAGTACCTCGCGCCCCACGACCAGGCGGGCGAGGCTCTGCTCGGTGGCCCCCTCGCGCCGCACCGTGTCGATCTTCCGTCCGTGGCGCAGCACGGTGATGCGGTCGGCGACCTGGAGCACCTCGCCGAGCTTGTGGCTGATGAAGACGATTCCGGTACCGTCCTGCTTCAGCCGCTGCAGGACGTCCATCAGCTCCTGCACCTCCTGCGCGGTGAGGACGGCCGTCGGTTCATCCAGCACGAGGATGCGGGCCCCGCGGTACAGGGCGCGCAGGATCTCGACGCGCTGCTGGGTGCCGACCGTGACGTCCTCGATTGTCGCGTCGGGATCGACGGCCAGCCCGTAGCGCTCGGAGATCTCGCGCACGCGGGCTCGGGCGGCCTTCAGGTCGAGGAGGCCGCCGCTGCGAGTCGGCTCGTGCCCGAGCACGAGGTTCTCGGCCACCGTCATCACCGGCACCAGCATGAAGTGCTGATGAACCATGCCGATGCCGAGCCGGATCGCGGTGGCCGGAGAATCGATCTCCACCGGCCGGCCGTCGACGACGATCTCGCCCTCGTTGGGCGTGTAGAGGCCGTAGAGGACGGAGACCAGCGTCGACTTGCCGGCGCCGTTCTCGCCCAGCAGCGCGTGCACCTCTCCGGGATACACGTCGAAGTCGACTCGGTCGTTGGCCACGACCGAGCCGAACTTCTTCGTGATGCCTCTCAGCTCGAGCGCTGGGCGCGTGCTGGCCCTCGGCTCGAGTGCGGGGCGCGTGCTGTCGGCCATTCAGGCGGTGCTGCGTTACGGAACCGTGTTCGGGATGTTCGCGATCTTTCCGGACTTGATCTCGGCGAAGACCTTGGCGATCTGGGGCGAGAAGCTCAGCCCTGCCGGCCCGATTTTCCCAAAGCCGATGCCGCCGTTGTTGATGTTGTTCGTGACGTTGCCGCCGGGGGTGAAGTGACCGGCCAGCGCCGACTGGATCGCGTGAAACACCGCCACGTCGACCTTCTTCTCGGCCGAGGTGAGGATGTACGAGCCGAGATACGACTGGTCGGCGTCGACCCCGATGCCCTGGATGCCCTGTTGCTGTGCCGCGGACAGCGCTCCCAGGCCGCACCCTCCGGCCACCTGGAAGACGACCTTCGAGCCCTGCTGGATCTGGTTCAGCGCGACCTCTTTGCACTTCGTCTGGTCGGTGAAGTCCTGCGAGTAGCCGTTCAGGGTGCCGACGCCGGGATCGGCTGCCTTGGCCCCGGCCTGGTAGCCGGCGATGTAGTGATCGACCGGCGGGATCTTCTGGCCGCCGACGCTCGAGATGGTCTTGTAGCCCTTCGACTTGGCGTACAGGCCGGCAAGGTAGCCGGCCAGGTATCCAGCCTGCTGCTCCTCGAACAGCAGCCCCTCGACGTTCTTCGGATCGCCCTTCTCCATGGTGGCGTCCGAGTCCACCATCGCGAACTTCACGCTGGGGAACGCCTTGGCCACCGAGTCGGTGGCATCGGCCATCAGGAACCCGACCGGGATGACCAGGTTGTAGCCGTCCCGCGCCAGGGTGGTCAAGTTCGGCAGGTAATCGGCCCCCGAACTCGACGTGAGGACCCGGCCCTTGATCCCCAGCTTCTGCTCGGCCTGCAACAAGCCCATATAGGCCAGGTGGTTGAAGCCGTGGTCGTTGAGTCCGCCGATGTCGGTCACCACTCCGACCTTGAAGTTGCTCGCGCTCGACGAGCTCGACCCGCCGCCGGACCCGCTGGCACTGCCGCCGGTGGTGTGGGTGCTGCTGCTGCCGCACGCGACCACTCCGAGCGCCAGCGCCGCCGTGGCGAGAGCAACGAGGCCAACCCGCCTGATTCTCCCCGTCACTGCATCTCCTTTCCCAAAAGGACGAAAGCGGGGCAACCATAACCCCTAGGCGGGACGGTTCGCGAGTTCGCCTAACGTGCCCTTCACCAATGACGACGATCCTCCGACCCGAGCGGGCGTGATCGGCCTGACCGCGGCCGCCTTCACCGAGGTTGACGCGCTTGCCCGGGCCACCGCCGAGGCTTTACCGAGATGACCGCGCTTCCCTCACCCCGCCCGATATCACCATCGGGATATGACGCGCTTCCCTCACCCCGCCCGATGTCACCATCGGGATATGACGCGGTGCCCACTCCACTCCCCGATCCGAGGGCCGAGGGCTGAATGCGGCGGGCGACGGTCGTGGTCATGGATGGCTGCGGCGTGGGGGCGCTGCCGGACGCGGCCGCGTACGGCGACGCGGGCGCCAACACGCTCGGGCATCTGGCCGAGCGGGTCGGGGGCCTCCGGCTGCCGGCGCTCGAGCGGCTCGGGCTGGGTTCGATCGTTTCTCTGTCGGGGGTCGCGCCGGCTCCGGCCCCGGTCGTCCATGGCCGCCTGCGCCCGCTCGGGCCGGGCAAGGAATCCACCACCGGGCACTGGGAGCTGATGGGTGTCGTGCCCGCGCGGGCGCTACCCACCTATCCCGAGGGCTTCCCGCCCGAGGTCGTCCGGGCGCTGGAGGAGGCGAGCGGGTCCCGGTTCTGCTGCAACCGGCCGTTCAGCGGAACCGAGGTGATCGAGGCGTACGGCCGCCACCATCTCGAGACCGGCGAGCTGATCCTCTACACGTCGGCTGATTCGGTGCTCCAGATCGCCGCCCACGTCGACCGGGTGCCGGAGCCGGAGCTGTATGCGGCGTGTCTGGCGGCGCGGCACGCGATGACCGGCGAGCACGCGGTGGGCCGGGTGATCGCCCGTCCGTTCGAGGGCGCGCCGGGAGCGTTCCGCCGCCGCGAGGGCCGGCGGGACTATTCGCTGCACCCGCCGGCGCGCTCATATCTCGACGAGCTCCAGGACGCGGGCGCGCCGGTTCACGGGGTCGGCAAGATCCACGACCTGTTCGCCGGGGTGGGGGTCGACGTCAAGCACGCCGCCGCCGGCAATGCCGCGGGCATCGCCGCGACCACGCGGCTCCTACGAGAGCTGCACAGCGGGCTGATTTTCGTGAATCTCGTCGAGACCGATCAGGTCTACGGTCACCGCCACGATGTCGAGGGATTCCACGGCGCCCTGATGGCGATCGACCGGGCTGTGGCCGAGTGGCTGAAGATGCTCCGCGACGACGACCTCCTGATCCTCACCGCCGACCACGGCGTCGACCCAACCGCACCGCACACCGATCACACGCGCGAATACGCACCGTTGCTGGCGACATGCGCGGGGGGCGACAGGCGCCGGCACGACGGCCTCCTCGCCGACGTCGGGGCGAGCGCGCTGGCGTGGATTGCGGGGCGAAGCGCGCCCGGGTTGCCGGGCGAATCGTTCTTGTGAGTTGGGGAGTGAAGGCCGGTTCGGCGCTTCTGCACGTTTGGTTCAGAACCATTGGGATCGGTGCGCCGTGCGGGCGTGGCCGGCGCGCGCTGCGGCTCATGCCGTCGGCTGGTGCGAGCGCGGCGGGCTTGGGCCGCGGCCCGGGGAGTCGGTGGGTGCGTCTATCGCGCGGTGTACGGCGGCCGCTGCGAGGGCATTCGATCCTCTGCGGCACTGCGGTGGGCGGCGGATAGAGTGCGACAATCGACGAAAGGGAACCGTGATGCAGCATCGGATCTTCGAGTTGGGCGACTTCCCGCTGCAGAAGGGAGGGGCGATCCTTCCCGACGCCAAGATCGGCTACCTGGCGCTTGGCGAGCTCAACCAGGCCAAGGACAACGTCGTGGTGTGCCCCACGTGGTTCACGGCCACGCCGTCGGACACGGCCATGTGGTTGACGGGACCGAATCGCGCGCTCGACCCCGAGCGCTGGTTCATTGTCATTCCCAACCATTTCGGCGCCGCCGTCTCCTCCTCGCCGAGCAATACCCCGCCTCCGTTCGACCGAGGCCGGTTCCCCCACGCGACCACCTACGACAACATCGTGGCTCAGCACCGCCTGCTCACCGAGGGCCTGGGCGTCGAGCGGATTCGCCTGGTCTCGAGCTGGTCGATGGGGGCCGCGCAGAGCTACGCCTGGGGCGCGCTCCATCCCGAGATGGTCGACGCGATCGCGCCGATCTCCGGGTCCGCCCGCACCGCGAATTTCAACAAGGTGTTTCTCACCGGCAACATCCGGGCCATCACCTCCGATCCCGACTGGAGGCACGGGTTCTACGGCGAGGACCCGCCGATCCGGGGCGTGAGAGCGATGGCCGCGATCTACGCCGGGTGGGGGTTATCGGAGCCGTTCTACCGCGAGGAGGGCTTCCGCGCCTTCGGCGCCGGCAACGTCGAGGAGTTCATCGACTACTTCTGGGACGCGTTCTTTCAAAAGTGCGATGCCAACGACCTGCTCGCCCAGATGTGGACGTGGTGGCACAACGACCTCGGCGACCATCCCAGCTTCGGCGGGGACTTCGCCGCCGCGCTGTCGGCCATCCAGGCCCGGACGATCATCATCCAGTCCGAGACCGACAGCTACTTTCCACCGGTCGACAGCGAATACGAGGCCAGCCGGATACCGAACGGCGAACTGCGCGTGATCCCCACCATCTGGGGCCACCTCGCTCCGTTCAACCCTGAGGATCAGGCGTTCATCGACGACGCGCTGCGTGAGCTGCTCGACGCATGAGCCACGGCGATCTACCCGTGTTGAAGGCCTCGGTCAGCTTGGGAGGAATAGGGACATGAAGCGATCGGTAGAGCACATCCTGACGACACACACGGGCAGCCTTCCGCGACCCCCGGCGCTGACGCAGGCGCTTCAGCGGCGCGACCGCGGTGAACCGGAGGGCGCGGGGCTCGAGCAGCAGGTCCGCGACGCCGTCGCCGACGTCGTCCAGCATCAGGCTGACGCCGGGGTGAGCGTCGTCAATGACGGCGAGGCGAGCAAGATCGGCTACTCGACGTACGTGAAGGAGCGGCTCGAGGGCTTCGGCGGGGAGGGCGGCCTGCCCGGCTTGCCGGCTGACCTCACCGAGTTCCCCGACTACATGCAGCGCATAATGGGCGGCCTCGACTTCGAGCTACCGGCCTGTGTCGGCCCGGTCTCGTATCGCGATCTCGATGCCGTGCGCACCGACATCTCCAACCTGAAGGCGGCCGTCGCCGACGCGGAGGTCGAGGACGCGTTCATGACCGCCGCGTCGCCCGGGGTGATCTCGGTGTTCCTCCAAAACCAGCACTACCCCAGCCACGAGGAGTACATCGCCGCACTCGCCGACGTGATGAAGGCGGAGTACGACGAGATCCACGGCGCCGGCCTGGTCCTGCAGCTCGACTGCCCGGATCTCGCGATGACGCGCCACATGCGCCGGGACGAGAGCCTGGAGGACTTTCGCCGCCGCGCGAAGCTACATGTGGAGGCGATCAACCACGCCACCCGCGACATCCCCGGCGATGAGATGCGGATACACTTGTGCTGGGGCAACTACGAGGGGCCGCACAACCATGACGTGCCCCTGCGGGAGATCATCGACATCGTCTTCGAGGCGCGGCCGGCGGCCATCTCCTTCGAGGCCGCCAACCCTCGCCACGAGCACGAGTGGACGGTGTTCGAGGACGTCAAGCTGCCCGACGGCAAGGCGCTGATCCCCGGCGTGCTCGATTCGACCACGAACTACGTCGAGCACCCCGAACTCGTCGCGCAACGGATCATCCGCTACGCGCAGCTCGTGGGGCGCGAGAACGTAATCGCTGGCAGCGATTGCGGCTTCGCGACGTTCGCCAGCTTCTTGGCGGTCGATCCGGCGATCACCTGGGCCAAGCTGGGAGCGATGGCCGAGGGGGCGAGGCTCGCCTCCGCGCAGCTGTGGTGAGCGCCAGGTCCACGTCGGTGTAGGGTCATCGGGCAGCGTGTCGGCACGGTCACCGAGGTGCGCGGAGCGGTGACCGCGCTGGCGGTCGATGACAGGTCAACGGTAGAGTGCGGCCGGTGGATCCCAGCCTGGAACTGAACCGTGCCAACTGGGATGAGCGGGCGCCTGCGCACGCGACCTCGCCGGGGTACGGGTTGAAGCGGTTCTTTGCCGACCCGTCGTTCATCAGTGAGATTGTGCGCTTTGACGTTCCGCGTCTGGGTGACGTAACGGGTCTGAGAGGTGTGCATCTGCAATGCCACATCGGTAGCGACACCGTCTCGCTCGCCCGTCTGGGCGCTGACATGACAGGGCTTGACTTCTCGCCCGCGGCGCTCGCCGAAGCGCGACAGCTGGCGAGCGGCGCGGGTGTCTCGGTCGAGTTCGTCGAGGCAGAGGTGTACGCCGCCCTGGATGTGCTTGCCGGCGCGAGCTTTGACTTCGTGTTCACGGGCATGGGTGCGCTGTGTTGGCTCCCAAAGATCGCCCCGTGGGCAGAGGTTGTCGCGGCTTTGCTTCGCCCGGGCGGATTCCTGTTCATGCGAGAAGCGCATCCCATGCTTTGGGCGATCTCCGACCGCGACGAAGCGCTGCTGGCGGTTGAGTACGCGTATTTCGAGATCGAGGAGCCGCTCGTCTGGGATGACCCTGGTACCTACGTCGAGACGGAGCATACGTTCGCGAACAGTGTCACGCACGAGTGGAATCACGGGCTGGGCGAGATCGTCACCGCGCTGCTCAACGGTGGGATGGAGTTGCAGATGCTGATCGAGCACGACAGCGTTCCGTGGGAGGCGCTACCGGGCCGCATGGAGCGCATCAGCGAGAAGGAGTGGCGACTCAGAGACCGCCCGTGGCGGCTTCCCCACAGCTACACCCTTCGGGCCGCCAAACGCACGGATCGGCCGTCGTCGTCTACGACCACGTTCGGAGCCGGAGCTGCCAACCGCCGACTGGAGCCATAGGCAACAAGCCGGGGTGGTTGCCGCCCGAACGCGAAAGGAGTCGGCTTGATGCGAGCGACCGGCCGCTGTACCGTTGCCGCGGTCGGGGTGTTGGGTTGACGAGATTTCGAGTTCTGGGTCCGATTGAGGTCTGGGCGGACGAGCAGCGGCAGGTGCTCGGCGGCCGCCGACAGCTGGCGTTGCTGGCCTTCCTGCTGTTGCACGCCAATCAAGTCGTGTCCAGCGATGCGATCATCGACGCGGTGTGGGGCTCAGACCGGCGGGCGCCAGCAAGCGGCTGGGGATGGCGGTAACGCGGCTACGCAGGGCTATTTGAGCCGCTCGACGGGGATGGTCGGTCGATGCTGAGGACGGTTGGCGGTGGCTACCTGCTGTCCGTCACGGCTGACCAGCTGGATGCCCAGATGTTCGAGAGACGGATACGCGACGCGCGTGCTGAGCTGGAGGCGGACCAACCGGCGCGCGCTTCGGAGCTGATTGCGCGGACTTATTATGAATGGGTAGATTTCGAGCGCGCCTAGTACGGCCAACGTGCGCCGGGTAGAGGACATGAATCGGCGCATAGGCGTGGGGCCGGAGCTGAGCGCGCGGCTCGCCTTCGACTTGATCCACTCCCAGGAGAGCGTCATCTCCCATGTCGCGCCGCCCGGCTGACCGTCGTCAAGCCCCCCAGGCGACAGATCATCCCGTCGGTTTACGTATCAGGATCGCCCGGGCTGGCTCTTATGTCCGGATGGCTCTAGGCCCTGGTAACGGCCGGCGCGCGACGACGAGCTTCTAACTCCAAGAGTTGTGCTCGCTCGTCGATGCGATCGACCCGGTCCCGCAGAATGTGGTGTCCGACGCCTATGGGACGTTCAGGCCGATCGGGGAGGCCTCAGAGGCGCGCCCGTGCGGCGGGGACGCCGGCGAGCCGCGCCTCATGCGGTTGGCGGAGCTGCTCGGCCTGCCGACCGAGCTGGACGCGCTGGCAAGCCGAGCAGCTGCCGGTGTCCCGGGCGTGGCCACGGGGTCGCACCGTTCAGGCGCTCGCGCTTGGCCCCGCGGCATGTCGGCTCGGGCGACCCAAGATCATCGTCATTTCGCCTGACCGGCAGCCCTCGATCTTGGTCCGGCACGGCTCCGAGACGCTCCACAGCCTCTCGAGGTCCCGCGCGGCGGCCTCTTCGCGGTCCAGCGCTGCGCGGTATGCGGCGTATGCGGTCGAGCGCCTCGAGCCGGTGCTCTCCCACCAGGCTCGCAGCGCGTTCTCGCTCTCGCTCTCGGCGCTGAACCACGCCAGGTAAGCGTCGTCGAACAGGCGGACGCCGATGGCGGCCAATTCCGTATCCACGTTGTTAGTCATTTTGATCTCCTCGTTCAGGCGGTCATCAGGGACAGCGATCCCTGACTGTCGAGTTTTTGCCGCAGCCGCTCGAGCGCGCGTTGGCGGGTTGGGCCGATGCTCCCGATCGGCATGTCGAGCGCCGCCGCGATGTCCTCGTAGGGCGGTCGCGGATCGGCCATGAGCAGGCGCAGCAGCGCCTGGTCGCTCGTCCACAGGCGGGTGAAGCCACGCCACAGAGCGGCATCGCGCTCTCGCTCCAGCAACGCGTCCACGGGCGGAATCTCCGATGACTCGCGCTCGGGCGCGACGTCGCCGAACAACACCATCCGCTCGCTTTTGCGGAGGAGGCGCAGGCATTCGCGGCGAGCCGTCGTGGCCAACCACCCTCCGACCCGGGCCGGATCATGGAGCCCCTCGAGATGCTCAAAGAGTCTGAGCCAGGTGCTCTGCACCACATCGGCTGCGTCCGCATCACTCAGCCGGTGCGCGCGTGCTACCGCCCAGAGCAATCCGCTGAACTCGTCCAGGAGTGCATTCCATGCGCGCTGGTCGCCGGCGGCGGCCGCGCCGACGAGCCGCTCGACTTCCTCGCTGGTCCGCCACCGCGCGGGACGCACGGTGGCGGACGCGACGAGATTGACGATTTGTCGTCCCTTCTCTCCCGGGTGATTACGGACGAGCGGCCGAGGCCCGGTCAGCGCCCCTCCGGCGCAGGCGGAGCCGCGACCGGCAGGCGCTTGAGGGTTGGCAGACCGGGGGTGCTGAGGGCCGGAAACGGCGCCGCGTCCCTCGGGGCGATGCTTCAGGCCAGAGGTGGTTGATGCGCTCGCTCGCCAACTGGCTGGTGGGATGGGGCTGATCGTTGGCATGACCGAACGATCCGTCGGCGCGGTCACGGCTCGGTCACCATCGGCCACAAACCGACCACCATTCGGTCACAGAGCCCGCTGAAGGAGCCCGGGGCGTAGCCCGACCCCTACTTGAGGCCGTACAGGCACATCGCCTTGACGGCCAGTCTGCTCCGGGTCAGGGCGCAGCGCTTGACCCTGAGTGCCCACAACCACTGCGAGGACGTGCTCGCCCCCCTCGATCTGCGGCCAGTCGCGCTCTGACGACGCGCCGGCGGCTGGCTAGGCGCGTGCGGGGGTCACAGCCGTGCTTTGGAGCGTTTGGCGCGTTCGGGAAGACCGCTAAACACCTCGAGGAGATCGCACACCTTGATCACGGTGCGTCCCACGCGACCTACGGCCAGCCGGCCGAAGAGCTGGCGCAGGTGGAGCGAGGCGCTGTACGTCCATCGCCCCCGCCAGCGCGGACCAGCAGCCGACGGACCCGGAGTCGAAGGTCCGCTGGAGTTGACGACGAGCACAACGACGACCGCGACGACGATCAGTATGACGGCGCCCGATGCCGGCAGCAGAAAGCGCTTACGCGTTCGTCCGGCGTCGCTACTGGTCGCAGCACCTCCACCAGAGCGTGCGATTGTGCGCGATTTGCGCGCTCGGGCCGCCGCCGTCGCGCCCGGGACATGCGTGGCTTCCCCGCGGACACCGGGAACACCTTCGCGCGATGGCGCTTCTTCGGGGTCCGACGAGCCCATCGTCGTCGCTCGCGTCGAAGCGATGCGGCGGGGGCGCCAGCTTCAAAGCCGCTCTCTTCCGGTGAAACGCCGGGATCGGCCGGCCCGGTCAGCTCGCTGTCCTGCGCCGATGGGACGGCCTCGACCAATGTGGCGAGCGGCGTCGCCTCACCGGTCGCGACGATTGTCGGCGGTGCGGCGGCCTCCATACCGCGGCCGCGGCTGCAGCGGCACGGGGGGAAGTCGCCGGCGGTACATAGCGATCGGCTGGTTCCTTGGCCATCGCTTTCGCGAGCACCGGATGGAAGGCGGGATACCCGGTGCCGAGCCCACGCTCCAGCGGAGGGGGAGGTTCCTGCACGTGCGCGAACGACACGGCGAGCAAGTTCTCGCGCTCGTACGGGACGTTGCCGGTCAGCATCTCGAACAGGACACACCCGAGCGCATAGATGTCGGTGCGCGCATCGGTGTGAGCGCCGGTGATCTGCTCCGGCGTCATGTATTCGACGGTTCCGACAAGGGCTCCCCTCAAGGTCAGGCTCGAGGCGGTGTCGAACTTCTTCGCGAGGCCGAAATCGGTGAGGTAGGCGTGCTCCTCGCCGTCCCTGACCGAGAGCATGATGTTGGTGTCAAGGCCGGCTTGGTGATGGAGCGACGCGGCGAGCCGCATCTCGCGCTTGAACCGGTCTCGGAACTGATCGTCCTCGGCGAGTGCGGGTGAGAGCACTTTCAGCGCGTAGATTCGATTCGGCTCGCCGTGCCTGACCTGGTACACGAGCCCATTCCACCGCGACCGATCAGCTCCTCGATCCTGTAGCCGGCCACCACTGCCGTGTGGTCGCCCAAAGCCTCTCGACCAGCTCCTCGCCCCGAGGCTCGAGGTTGAAGTTCGAATCGCCTCTGTGCCTGCTCAAGAGGAGATGAGCTTCCGGCCGGTCTAGCATGCGCGGCTACCTACGACGCGAGCACCGCTTTGCGACCCAGGAGCTGATTGACAGTTTGCGATCAGGGGTCCGAGTGGACCCGGAGGCATGGACACCGTCGAGCTTGATGGCCTCGCGCTCGTAGTGAGGGATGAGTCGCTTTACCAACGGATAGTGACGTTGAGCAACCGCTCGGTGGGCACAATTGCCGTCCCCGCGAAGCGGCGGTCGGGCGGCCCGTGCGTCGTCTTCAGTAATAGTGCCGCGGTCGAGACGGTCTGCCCGGGCAGGCACTGCGCGGTCAGCCAAGCGGACGCTGCCTTGCAATGGCCATGCTGAGGCGCAGCTCCAAGCCCGGTGAAGGAGGCGGCCAAGCCCCGAGGTTGACGGAGTTCTAGGACCGCGTTCGTGAGCTGACGTGAATGCAGACGCCCGGCGTTCGGGCTGATTAGCGCGCGACCGCGCCAAGCAACCCGCGAATCCAGTCTCCGTACCCGCCCCCGACCAGCGGCTTGGCCGGCGCCGAGACTGGCGGCTATGCCCCTTCACATCGCGTAACCGCCGCAGTAATCTTCTCCGTCGAGGGGTTGCAAGCCGACATGCCCCAGCCAGAAACGAGCAACCCGAGTCGCTCCGGCAAGCTGGAGGGTGTACAGCGGGCGCTGGCGACGCTCGCAGGCGTAATAGGAGCAATCACCGCCGTCATCGGCTCGCTGCTCGCCCTCGGCGTAGTCCATCCTTTCGCCAGCGGTGGCCCGTCCGTAGCGCAGGCAGCGGTGACGACGATCGACCGAAGCACATCAAGCGCCAAGTGTGACGCATTATTCACGGTAGCCGGCCAGAGTTATCCGTTCACGTTTAGCGGGACCGTTGACTTCGCGCTTAATCGGACGCAGGCCACGTATGACTTCGCACAGCTATCGACCTTGACCCGCGGCCAGATTCGACCTTCTGTGGCTGCATTTCGTGATCAGGACACGATCTATGTCAAGCGCGCTCGGCCGATCCGCGGCAAGCTCTGGGTCAAGGCAGACGATTCACTGCTCTTTTCCTCATCTGACGCCGGACGGTTATTCGCCTACACCACGAGCCCGGCGGCTCTGCTCAGGAGCATCCGAGCGAGCTCCGACGTTAAGGTGCTCGGTAAGGAGTCGGTTGTGGACGGGGGTAACGCCACGCACTACCGCGCAATGATTGACCTGCGCAGCGTCGCCGCCCAAGCGCCGCCGGAACTAGATCTTCAGAGCGCCGTCAACGGATTCATCGCGGCCGGCTGGCAACTCCGCTGGCCCGCGGATGTTTGGGTAGACGACAGCGGCCTGATTCGTGAGACTGCATTGGCGTTCGACGTTAAGGGATCGAGGATGTCTGCGCAATGCGAGCTGTCGGATTTCGGAACTCCTTTCGACGCCACTGCGCCGTTGCCCAACGAGGTCCAGCCCGTAGGTAGCATGCAGCAGCTTTACGCCGCATTCGGAAGCGGTTGATGGCTGCGCCGCTGCCGAATCCCGTAGGCACTCGCCGATTGGCTGAGGTTGCCTCGGATCGCTTGGCGCCAGGAAAGGCCCAGAGACGCACGAGCGTGCGGTGGAGAGGCTCTCGGACGCGAGCCTCCGATGATGGGTTGCACCATCGCGGTGGTGAGGGAACCGAGAGCGCTGCACGGGTGTTTGCCGCGCCGCCACGCCCGTTCGCTTGTCAGCCCTAGGGAAGGGTCGTAAAGTCACTTGCAAATGGGTGATTGGCTCGAGGTCAGGGATGGGCCTGCCACCGGGACGCGTCTAGGGGTCGACGCGGAATTATCGGTTGGGCGGCTTGAGGCGGCGCCGGCCGACCTGGCGGGCGATCGCGACCTATCGCGCAAGCATGCCCGGTTTTGGCGGGCGGCTGGCGGCGAGCTGCTCGTCGAGGATCTCGGATCGACGAACGGAACGTTCGTCAACGACGAGCGGATCGATCGACCGTGTCTGCTAACCGACGGTGACAACGTAAAGCTCGGAGTTACGACACTCGTCGTCCGGCAAGACAAGCCGACGCGCGTGCACGCTCCGGCTGCGCGGTCCACGGAAGTCCGGGGCGGCCCGCACCCGGATCTCGTATCTCCCGCTGGCCCGGCGGCGCCTCCTGCGGGCTCACCACCGGTCTCGGGTCGTCCGAGGCCGTGGTGGATGCGTCCGTTCATGGTGTCGTCGGCGCTGCTGGTGCTTGCCGTCACCGGCTTGATCGTGTCGCTGGTGACCCGCGACGGCGGGATCAGTCGCTCCGCGTTGGCGAGTGCTCCCGCGGTAACAGCAATCTTTCCCGTTACGGGGCTGAATGACAGCTACGACATCGCAAGCTCGAGGCTGAACCAAGCGGACGCAGCGGTCGCTGCGACGATCGACTGGGGCGACGGCAGCTCGCCCTCACCGGGGACGCTCGGTCCGGCGACATCCGACGGCAACGGCATGTACACGCGACAGGTTTTCGCCGGTCATACGTACACGCGAGTTGCCACGTATTTGGTGACTGTAACGGTCAAACCGTCTCACGGCCAGGCGCAGAGCGGGAGCAACCTCGCTGTGGTGACCAACTGTTTTTGCGTCACGAGCCTGCCGGTCGTGTTGAGTACCTTAGATCTCGGTCCAGTGAGCGGTAACGTGCGCGTGAAGCTACCGGGCTCCACCGCCTTGAACCCGCTGACGGCGCCGCGCGCGGTGCCGGTGGGCTCGCAGCTCGACACGACGCACGGGTCAGTCGTGGTGATTGCTGGAACCGCGACCAAGAAAAAGTTCATGGCCGGCGAGGTCGACGGCGGCGTTTTCGAGCTCGTCCAGCCGCCGAGATCGGGCGGTCTTGTCCAGCTGAACCTGCAGGGCGAGAAGACCACGGGCTGTCGTTCGGGACAGACGTCCCCGAGTGCAGTTCTATCGTTGCTACATGCCAACGTGAACGGAACATTTCGCATGCGCGGCCGATACTCCGTCGGCACCGCCAGCAGAACCGAGTGGACGACGGCAGAGGAATGTGATGGCACGCTCACCCGGGTTCAGCGTGGCTTGGTCGATGTGCAAGACTTGCGCACCGGCGGGGCAGTGGCAGTGTCAACCGGGCAGAGCTACCTTGCCAGAGCCGGGTAGGGATGCGGGATCGACATCGTGACGGCGATTGCCGGTCCGCGAGGAGTTCCGGAATCCGCGATCCAAGCCGCCGGCGGCGAGCAGTACGACGGCTCACGCACTTCGCCGTGGCTGTCGGGCAAAGTCCCAGCGCCTGGGCGAGGTTCACCATGATTTCTGAAACGAGTTTGCGAGTGGAGGCGGTCCGCCGCGGATGGTTAGGCGATCGCGGGGTCGAGCCAGTGGCTGTGGAGCTTCATTAGGTTGTGG
>JAFAXX010000137.1 GCA_019240655.1 Solirubrobacterales bacterium | reverse complement strand
GGGCAACGAGATGTTCGTCACCCCAGGGATCGTCGTCGACGGCGAGCTGATCACGACCAACCTGGTCGACATCAACCTGGGCATCCGGATCCTGCTCGGCTCCTCCTACTACGACGACTGGGTCAACGAGGAGACGTTTGTCGCCCGCGACCCGCTCGGCAATCCGGTGGACAAGCGCCATCCGTGGAACCAGACGACGATCCCCAAGCCGCAGAAGCGCGACCTCGAGGGCGGCAACTACTCGTGGGTGATGAGCCCGCGCTGGTACGACAAGCGCACGGGGGACAACCTCGCGCTGGACACCGGCGGCGGCGCGCTCGCGCGGCTGTGGGCGACGGCGCTGGCCGCCAAGGTCAACACGCCGTTCGTCAAGGCCACCGGGCAGAGCGTCGTGATCAACCTCCCGAAGACGCCCAACACGCCCGAGCAGACGCTGGAGTGGAAGGTCCCGCAGTGGTCGAACGCGATCGAGCGCGACCGCGCCCGCATCTACTTCGTGGCCTACTCGGCCGCGATGGCCCTGCACTTCGTCGACCAGGCGATGAACGAAGTGCGGGCCGGGCGCACCAAGGTCTTCGAGGACTTCGAGGTCCCCGAGGAAGCGATTGGCTGCGGCTTCCACGAAGCGGTCCGCGGCGTGCTCTCGCATCACCTGGTGATCCGCGAGGGCAAGATCGCCAACTACCACCCGTACCCGCCGACGCCATGGAACGGCAGCCCGACCGACTCCTACGGGACTCCTGGTCCCTACGAGGACGCGGTCATGGGCCAGCCGATCTTCGAGGAGAACGACCAGGACAGCTTCCGCGGCATCGACATCATGCGGGCGGTGCGCTCGTTCGACCCGTGCCTGCCGTGCGGCGTGCACATGTACCTGGGCGCCGGCAAGACCCTGCGCACGGTGCACCAGCCGATGTTCGGCGAGCACGGCTAGATGGCGCTCTCGGGACAGCCGGCGGCCGGGGAGCTCGTCGCCGAGGTCGAGCGGCGGCTCGAGCAGATCGAGCAGCTCCCGGATCCGGCCGCGCGCGAGCCGGCGACCGCGGTAGTGAGCGCGCTGCTAGACCTCTACGGCGCCGGTCTCGAGCGGATCGTCGAGGAGATCGCCGCCCGCGACGACGGGGAGCTCGCCGCCGCGCTGGCCGGCGACGAGCTGGTGGCTCACCTGCTGCTGCTCCATGGGCTCCATCCCGCGCCGCTCGCGGACCGCGTACGGGCCGCGCTCGAGGAGGTGCGGCCGTACCTGGAGTCCCACGGCGGGAACGTCGCGCTGCTCGAGGCGCAGGCGCCCCGCGTCCGGTTGCGCCTGGAGGGCAGCTGCAGCGGGTGTCCGTCCTCGACGGTGACGCTCAAGCTGGCCGTCGAGAACGCGATCCGCAAGGCAGCGCCCGAGATCGAGGAGGTGATCGCCGTCGACGGGGCCAGTGCGCCTCAAGCCTCGCCGCTGCTGGCGATCGAGGTGATCGCAGGGGTGGGCGGGGTGCAGGCGCCGTCCCCGCCCACGCTCGAAGGCCAGTGGACGATGGCCGGCGGCCTACCGGATCTGAGCGAAGGCAAAGCGGTGCTGCGCATGATCGGCGGGCAGTCCATCCTGTTCCTCGACCTCGGCCGCCGGCTTCTCGCCTACCGCCCTCGTTGTCCCGCCTGCGGAGGCTCGCTCACCACCGGCGCGCTGCGCGGCGCCGAGCTGGTCTGCCCGGGGTGTGGGAGCCGCTACGACCCGCTGCGCGGGGGACGTGGCCTCGATTCGCCGCAGCTCGGCCTCGAGCCGGTGCCGCTGCTCCGAGGCGAAGACGGACTGGTCAAGGTTGCGCTGGCGGTGCCCGCCTAGCCATGTCGTCCAGTGCCCCTCTGGCCTCTCCGCGCCTGCGCCGCCTGGCCGAGCGGCCGCGCTCGAGCCCGCCGATCGCCGCGCCGTCTGAGCACTGCGAGCTCTGCGGGGCGGAGATCCCCGAGGAGCACCGACACCTGGTCGACCTCGATGCCCGCGTCCTGCGCTGCGCCTGCCGCGCGTGCTCGCTCTTGTTCGACCGCAGCGGCGCGGGCGCCGGACGCCTGCGCCTGGTGCCCGACCGCCGCCTGCGCCTGAACGACCTCGCGCTCAGCGACGTGACCTGGGAGCGCCTGCGGATCCCGGTGGAGATCGCCTTCTTCTTCCGGGACTCCGGGCAGAACCGGGTCGTGGCGTTCTACCCGAGCCCGACGGGGGCCACCGAGTCGCGGCTCGAGCTCGAGCACTGGGAGCAGGTCGAGCGCGACAACCCGGTGCTGGCGACGATGGCCCCCGATGTCGAGGCGCTCCTGGTCGACCGGACCGGACACGCCCGCCGGTACTGGCTCGTGCCGATCGAGGATCCATACCGGCTGGTGGCGCTGATCCGCACGCGCTGGCGGGGGTTCACCGGCGGCCGTGAGGTGTGGGAGGCGATCGAGCGCTTCTTCGCCGAGCTCGACCAGCGCGCTCGCGGCAGCGAGCGGGGAACCACCATGCAGAGGAGCTAGAGATGCCGAGGTTGGGCAAGCCGCAAGTCAGCCCCGACATGCCGAGCCACGTGCGCGGCATCAACCAGGGCAACGCCAAGGGCGCCTACGAGAAGATGAAGGGCCACAATCCGGACGGGACGTCCACCGCCGAGCGCTCGACGGGCATCAACCCGAAGGCGCACCAGCCGATCGACCCGAGCATGCCGAACCTCTCTCCGGGCTAGGGGGCCGGCGGTGTCCCTAGCGACGAGCGTAGTGCCCACCCCGGGCCGGGCGCCCGAGCTGCGGTTCCGCGTGGACGGCTCGGGCAGCCTGCCGTTCGCCGCGGTTCCCACCCTCAGGTTCGCCCTGCGGGTCGAGGCCGACGGCGGGGAGCCGGTGCGCTCGGTTCTGCTCGACGCCCAGATCCAGATCGCCGCCCGGCGACGCGATTACGACCCGGCGGCGCAGGAGCGACTGCTCGAGCTGTTCGGAGCGCCCGAGCGGTGGGCGAGCACGCTGCGTACCCTGCCGTGGCTGCGCACCACGCTCGTGGTTCCGCCGTTCACCGGCAGCACCGTGGTCGAGCTCTTGGTTCCCTGCACCTACGACCTCGAGGTGACGGCGTCCCGCTACCTGGCCGCGCTCACCGACGGGGTCGTGCCGCTCGAGTTCCTGTTCAGCGGGTCGGTGTTCTTCTCCTCCGAGGCGGGCAAGCTTCAGATCGCGCGGATCGCATGGGATCGCGAGATCGACTACGAGCTGCCGGTCGCCGTGTGGCGCGAGATGATGGACCGCCACTTTCGCGGCACGGCATGGCTGCGCGTGGACGCCGATCGCTTCGGCCGCCTGTGCGCCTACAAGGCCCGCCACGCGTTCGCAAGCTGGGACGCGGCGATCGACTCGCTGCTGGACGGGCGGGAGGGCGCGTGAAGCCGGACCCGATCCGGGCGATCGCCGACGCGGTGCTCTACGAGGGCTACATCCTGTGGCCCTATCGCCGTTCGGCGCTCAAGAACCAGCGGCGGTTCACCTTCGGCGGCGTCTACCCGCCGGCGCACAGCGCCCGGCACCCCGACGACCCGGCTCGGATGCACGCGGAGGTTCTCCTCGAGGCCGTGCCCGAGGCCGAGGTCGAGGTGACCGTGCGCTTCCTGCACGTGGTGGAGCGGGTCGCCGCGCGCCGCGTCGGGGAGCAACTCGAGCCCGTCGACGAGCTCGTGGTGGGCGGCGAGCGCCATCTCAGCTGGGAGGAGGCGATCGAGCGGGAGCTCCGGGCGCCGGCGATCAGCCTCCAGGCGCTCCGCGCCGGCCGCCGTCAGGCGCTCGCGATCGCCGCCGGCCGTGAGATCGAGCCACTCGGCGACGCCGCCGCGTCCGAGGAGGGCGGGGCGCTGATCCGGACCTGGCGGGCGCTCGCCGGAGAGCTCGAGCTGCGCGCGGTCGCGCTCGGCGAACGCTGCTGGCGGCTCTCGGCGACGGTCAGCAACACGACCCCGTTCGACGAGCGCGACCGCCAGCGGGCGCTCGAGCAGACGTTCTGCTCCACCCACATGCTGCTGCACGCGCCGCAGGGCGGCTTCGTCTCGCTGGCCGACCCGCCCGCGGAGCTGGCGCAGGCCGCCGCGGCTTGCCGCAACGTCGGCTGCTGGCCGGTCCCGGTGGGCGAGCGCGGCCGGCGCGAGGCGATGCTGTGCTCGCCGCTGATCCTCGAGGACTATCCCCGGATCGCCCCGGAGAGCCCGGGCGACCTGTTCGACGGCGGAGAGATCGACGGGCTGCTGGTGCTGAACATCCTCACCCTGACCGACGAGGAGAAGGCCGAGATGGCCGCCTCCGATCCGCGGGCCCGGGAGATCCTCGAGCGGACCGAGGCGCTCAGCCCCGAGCAGCTGATGGCCTTGCACGGCACGATCCGCGAGTTCGGGATGGTGCGTTAAGGTGGCCGGCTACTGGGAGGAGCTCGAGCGGCCCGGCCCGGGGGCGGTGACCGTCTCCGGCCGCGAGCTGCGAGCGGGCAGCCGGGTGCGGCTACGGCCGCGGGCCGGCGGCGACATCTTCGACATCGCCCTGGCCGGGCGGACCGCGGTGATCGAGGCGGTCGAGCAGGACACCGAGGGCGCGATCACGCTCGCGGTGGTAGTCGAGGACGACCCGGGGCGCGAGCTCGGGTTCGCCCGCCAGCCCGGCCATCGCTTCTTCTTCTGCCCCTCGGAGGTCGAGCCGCTGCCGGCGCAGGCGAGTGGCCGTGCCGCGGCGGCGCCGCGGATCCTCGTGGCCGGCATCGGCAACGTGTTCCTCGGTGACGACGGCTTCGGGGTGGCGCTGGTCGACCGGCTCGCCCGGCGCGAGCTGCCGGCCGGCGTCGAGGCGATCGACTTCGGGATCCGCGGGATGGACCTGGCCTTCGCGTTCCAGGACGGCTACGACGCGGTGGTCCTGCTCGACGCCACCCCTCGCGGCGAGCCGCCCGGGACCCTCTACGTGATCGAGGTGGCCGACGACGACGGCGCCGCGCCCGCCTTCGACACCCATGGCATGGACCCGGTCAAGGTCCTCGGCCTGGTGCGCTCGTTCGGAGGCGTGCCGCCGCCGACCTACGTCGTCGGCTGCGAGCCACTCACGCGGATGAGCGTCGAGGCCGAGGAGCTGGTCGCGCAGCTCTCAGAGCCGGTGCGAGCCGCACTCGATCGCGCCGTGACGCTCGTGCATTCGCTGCTCGGGGACATCATCGGTCAAAGCCAAGCCCAGGAGGCACCTCGACGATGAGCGAGATACACATCGGACCCAAGGCCCAAGGAGTGATGATCGCGGCGCTGGTCGCGGCGATCATCGCCGCAATCGTCCTCCAGCTGCCGGAGATCAGGCGCTACATCAGGATCGAGCGGATGTAGGCATGCATCGAACCAGGGTGAAGATCGTCGAGGACGCGCTCGACGCCAACGACACGATCGCTCGCGCCAACCGCGAGGACTTCGACCGCCACGGCGTCACCGTGGTCAACCTGATGAGCGCGCCGGGAGCCGGGAAGACGGCACTGCTCGAGGGGGCCCTCGGTGAGCCGCTCCCGGGGGGCGCACGCGTCGGCGTGCTGGAAGGCGACGTCCAGGGCTCGATGGACGCCGATCGGCTGGCATCGCTGCACGTTCCGGTAACCCAGCTCAACACGGCTGCCGGGTTTGGCGGCGAGTGCCACCTCGACGCCAACATGGTCCGCTCCGCGCTTCCGCAGCTGCCGCTGAACGACGTTGAGCTGCTGGTCATCGAGAACGTCGGCAACCTCGTCTGCCCGGCCGAGTTCAGGGTCGGCGAGGATGCCCGGGCGATGGTCTGCTCGGTCACCGAAGGGGAGGACAAGCCGCTGAAGTACCCGCTCATGTTCCGGGCCTGCGAGCTGGTCCTGATCAACAAGGTCGACTTGCTGGCGCACCTCGACTTCGACCTCGACAAGCTGCTTCACCACCTCGACGCGGTCAATCCCGGGGTCCAGCGGATCCTGACCAGCGCGAGCACCGGCCAGGGGGTCGACGAGCTGCGGGACTGGCTGGCCGAGCTCGCCGGCCGGCGAGTGATGGCCGGCGTGTGAGCCGCCTGAGGGGGTGGCGCGCGAGAATGACCCAATGAGGCCGACATGGCCGAGACGACCGAGAAGAAGCTGATCAAGTACCTCACCGAAGCCCACGCGCTCGAGAAGCAGGCGCTGCTCCTGCTGGCGCGCGGGGCGAGCATCGCCGGCGATGAGGAGATCGCGCGGATCTACCGCGCGCACCGGCTGCAGACCGCCGAGCACGAGCGTTACGTCGCCGAGCGCCTGGAGGCACACGGACAGACCCCCTCGAAGCTGAGGGACGTGGCGTGGCAGGCCGGGGCGCTCGCCGTCGGCGTCGTCGCGCAGGCCTCCCCTGACACGCCGCTGCGCCTGGCCACCACGGCGTTCGCGTTCGAGAACCTGGAGATCGCCACCTATCGGGTGATCGCGCGCCTGGCCGAGCGGGCCGGCGATGCGGAAACCGTGTCGGTGGCGCGACGGATCCTCGAGCAGGAGGAGGCGGCCGCCGAGCTGGTCGCCGGGACCTTCGAGCGCGCGCTGGAGATCACGCTCGGCGAGCCGGGCCGCAGCCCGCTGCCCGCGGTCGCCCCGCTCGGCAAGCCCTCGGAGCGCCCACCATCGCCGAGCGAGCACCGAGGACCGCAGGCGTACAAGGACAAGCCGCCGGACGAGCCGGTCGCCCAGCCGCCGGACATCGAGTCGCCGACCGCTGAGGAACGCCAGCAGGATCTCAGCTCGCCCCCACCCGGGTACCCCGCCGGCGACGTCGACCCTCGCGGCGAGAAGCCGTCGGGGCCCGAGCCCGAGAGCTCGTAGCCGTGGCCGGCGGGACGACCGTCGACGGCGGGACCGCGCAGGGGATCCTGGCGCAGGCCGGCGACCGTGCGCGAGCGGGCGTGCGCCTGTTCGCGGCCGAGGGCGAGCGCGTGGCGGCCGTCTGCCACACGATGGCCAACCGGTTCGCCGCCGGCGGACGGCTGCTCGCGCTCGGCGGATCGCCGGCCGCGCGCTCGGACGCGCACCACGTGGCGGTCGAGTTCGTGCATCCCGTGATCGTCGGCAAGCGTGCCCTCCCGGCGCTCGCCGTGACGGCGACCAGCGGCGAACGGGGCCTGGTCCGGCGGCTCGAGCAGCTGCTGCGCAGGGACGACATCGTGATCGCCTTCGGCGCCGAGTCGGACGACGGCGAGTGTGCGTGCGCGGTCGAGCTGGCGCGCCGTCGCGGCGCACTGACGATCGGCTTCGGCGGCTCGGGGGGCGAGTTCGAGTTCGAACCCGGCGTGCCGGACCGCTACGTTCGCCAGGAGCTCGTCGAGACCCTGTACCACGTGCTCTGGGAGCTCGTGCACGTGTTCTTCGAGCATCGCGGCCTGCTCGCCGGGCGGACCAGCAGGCCGCTGCATGACGCCGGCGCCTCGAGCTTCCTGTATCCATTCCTGGCCGAGCGCGAGGACAACCTCGAACGGGTGCTCGACGACGTCCGGCGCTCAGCCGTCCTCAAGGCGCAGGAGGTCGGGGAGCTCCGCGTCCAGACGCTGGGCGAGAACTCGCAGACGCTCCGGCACGCGGCGGCTGCCCTGCGGGCGCGCCTTCACCAGGGCGGCGCGCTGCTCGCCCTCGGCAACGGCGGCTCGGCGACCGACGCAATGGACGTCGTTGCCGACCTCGGCGCCGCCGGCGTGCGCGCGATCGACCTCACCGAGGACCCCGCGATCCTCACCGCGATCGCCAACGACATCGGCACCGAGGCGATCTTCGCCCGCCAGGTGATCGCCTACGGAGGCCCCGGCGATGCGCTGCTCGCGCTGTCGACCTCGGGCAACTCGGCGAACGTCATCGCGGCGCTCGAGGAGGGCCGCCGGCGCGGGCTGCACACGATCGCGATGGTCGGCTACGACGGGGGGCGGATCGCCGCCGAGGGGCTGGCCGACCACGTCGTGGTCACCCGTTCGGAGCACATCCCGCGCATTCAGGAGGCGCAGGCCAGCGCCTATCACGTGCTGATCGACCTGGTCTGCCGGTGAGCGTCGCGACGCCGAGCGCCCAGCGGGTCGAGCTCCGGGTGGAGGGCACCGTCCAGGGCGTCGGCTTTCGCCCCTTCGTGTTCCGCCTGGCTGAGGAGCTCGGGCTGGCCGGCTTCATCCGCAACGACTCGCGGGGCGTGGTGATCGAGGTCGAGGGCCGCGACCTCGAGCCGTTCGTGCGCCGCCTGCAGGCCGACGCACCGCCGCTCGCCTCGATCGAGCGGGTGCTTCGCGAGGAACGACCGGCCCGCGGCGACGCCGGCTTCCGGATCCTCGAGAGCGCCGGCGGAGGGATCGCCGACGCCCCGGTCTCGCCCGACACGGCGACCTGCGCCGACTGCCTGCGCGAGCTGTTCGACCCGGGCGACCGGCGCTACCGCTACCCGTTCATCAACTGCACCAATTGCGGTCCGCGCTTCACGATCGTCATCGGGATCCCCTACGACCGGCCGCTGACCACGATGGCGCCGTTTCCGATGTGCGAGCGCTGCCGGGCGGAGTACGAGGACCCACGGGACCGCCGCTTCCACGCCCAGCCGAACGCGTGTCCGGCGTGCGGGCCGTCGCTGTCGCTGTGGCCGCCGCTTGCCGGCGCCGATCCGCTGCGCGCGGCCGCCGACGCGCTCTGCGCCGGAGCGATCGTGGCGGTGAAGGGAGTGGGCGGCTACCACCTCGCCTGCCGGGCCGGCGACGAGGCGGCGGTGGGCCGCCTGCGGGCCCGAAAGCATCGGGAGGAGAAGCCGTTCGCGCTGATGGCGGCCGGCGTTTCGGCGGCGGAGCGGCTGGTGGCGCTCACCAGCGCCGAGCGAGCGCTCCTCGTCTCGCCCGAGCGGCCGATCGTGCTGGCGCCGCGCCGGCCCGAGGCTCCGGTGGCCGCGTCGGTGGCGCCCGGCGCGCCGGAGCTCGGGGTGATGCTGCCGTACTCGCCGCTTCACCACCTGCTGCTCGCGGACGTGGGGGAGACGCTCGTGATGACCAGCGGCAATCTCTCCGACGAGCCGATCGCCTACCGCGACGAGGACGCGCAGGCGCGGCTGGCCACCGTGGCCGATCTAGTCCTGTTGCACGACCGCTCGATCGAGACTCGCACCGACGACTCGGTGCTGCGCTCCGTGCGGGTCGGCCGCGTCACCGCGACGGCCTTCCTGCGCCGTTCGCGCGGCTACGTGCCGGCCAGCCTTCCGCTGCCGGGCGCGGGCGCCGCGCGCCCGCTTTTGGCCTGCGGGGCCGAGCTCAAGAGCACGTTCTGTCTGGCACGGGGGCGCCGGGCGTGGGTCTCCCACCACATCGGCGACCTCGAGAACTACGAGACGCTTCGCTCGTTCGCCGAGGGCATCGGCCACTTCGAGCGGCTGTTCGAGGTTGCGCCGGAGGTCATCGTCCACGACCTGCATCCCGAGTACCTCTCGAGCAAGTACGCGCTCGAGCGCGAAGGAGTGGAGGCGATCGCCGTCCAGCATCACCACGCCCACCTGGCCGCCTGCCTGGCCGAGCATGGCGAGAGCGGCGAAGCCGTCGGGGCGATCTTCGACGGCACCGGGTACGGCGTCGACGGCGCGGTATGGGGCGGAGAGCTCCTGTACGGGTCGCCCGCCGGGTTCGAGCGGGTCGGGCACCTGCTGCCGGTGCGGCTGCCCGGCGGCGCCCAGGCCATCCGGCAGCCTTGGCGGATGGCGTGCGCGTGGCTCGAGGCCGCCGGGGTGGGGGAGTGGCCCGGGCTCCGTGTCGAGCCGGGGCACCGGCGGGCGGTCGCCCGGCTCATCCGCTCCGGTCTCGCGTCGCCGTGGACGACGAGCATCGGCCGCCTGTTCGACGCCGTCGCCGCGCTCTGCGGACTCCGATTGGAGGTCACCTACGAGGGGCAGGCGGCGATCGAGCTCGAGGGAGGCTGCGACCCGCACGAGCGCGGGCGGTATCCGATCAGCGTCGGCGCCGGCGGCGGCCTCATGGTCATCGACCCGCGTGAGACCATCCGGGCGATCGCCGCCGATCTCGACCGCGGATCCCCACCGGCCACGGTCGCCGCTCGCTTCCACGGCGCGCTGGCGGCGGCCACCGTCGAGGCCTGCGCCCGCGCGGCCGGCGAGCGCGGCACCGAGGTCGTGGTCCTCTCGGGCGGCGTGTTCGCCAACCGCCGGCTGCTGAGCACGGTCGCGGCCGGGATGTCGGCCGCCGGGCTGCGGGTCCTGGTGCCGCAGCGGCTCCCGGCCGGCGACGGCGGCATCTCCTACGGCCAGGCCGCGGTCGCGGCGGCGCGGATGGCGGCTGCGCCGATGGCGGCGTGACGCCGGCGCCGTCGCTCAGCCCTCCTCACCCGGTGTTCCCGCGCACGTCGGGCAGTTGCCGGTGATCGGGAAGTGGGTGAAGCGGACGTGGTAGCCAAACTGTTCGCGTAGTCGCTCGCGGACCGGGTCCAGCTGCTCGGGCGCGACTGCGGTGACGGCGTGACAGCGTTCGCAGTAGAGGTATTCGCGTTCGCCGTGAACGAGCAATCCGTAGAGACCGGGCCCGTGGCCGAGGTGGACGTGGCGGACGAGACCCTGTTGCTCGAGGACCTCGAGGTTGCGGTAGACGGAGGTGAGGTCGAGCCGGAGCCGGGTGGCGATGTGCTCGGCGCAGATCGGCTGGTCGGCGGCGAACAGCTCCTCGAGGACGAGCCGGCGCGAGGTGCTCAGGCGGAGTCCGCGCTCGCGCAGCAGCGCGATCGCGTCCTCGAGCGTGGCGCATCGAACCGGTGTGGTTTGGGGTGCGCTGGTCAACGCTTCGTCATTCTCGCGCGCTTGACCGCCGGCGTGCGGGAATCCGGCCCTGGTCAGCCGGAAGCTTCGTTATCGGTGAGGTGCGCCGTCCAGCGCGCTTCGATGTGGCCGAGATGCCAGACCGCGAGCGCGATCGCCCACGTCGCGACGAACATGCCCACGATCACGAAGCCGAGCATGTTGATATCGATGTTCTCGAACCAATTCCAGAATGAGCCGGAGAGGTTGAGGTGTTGGGCGATCAGGCCACCGAGCTCGATCGTGCCGATCACGAACGCGACCGCGACGGACAGGCCGGTGATGGTGATGTTGTAGAAGACCTTGCGGACCGATCTGGAGAACGCCCAGCCATAGGCAAAATTCATGAACGACCCGTCGATCGAGTCCAGCAGCGACATGCCGGCGGCGAACAGGATCGGCAGGCAGAGGATCGCGTAGAACGGGAGGCCGGCGGCGCCGGCGCTGCCGGCGATCACCAGCAGCGCGACCTCGGTGGCGGTGTCGAACCCGAGCCCGAACAGCACTCCGATCGGATACATCTGCGCCGGCTTGGTGACCGCTCTGGTCATGGGGCCAAAGAAGCGGTTCATCAGCCCGCGGCGGTTGAGCTGCCGCTCCAGCTGGGCTTCGTCATAGCGGCCGGTTCGCATCTCGTTGAACACCTCGAGGATGCCGAGCAGGATCACGATGTTCAGCGCGGCGATGACGTAGAGAAAGGTGCCCGACACGGTGGTGCCGATCCAGCCGGTGACCTGGTGAAGGCTCGAGTGGTCGTTCTTGACTGGGCCGTCGAGCGCCCGGACGCCAAGCGAGATCAGGAACGACAGCGCGAACACGATCGTCGAATGCCCGAGCGAGAACCAGAACCCTACGCTCAGCGGCCGTTTGCCGTCGGCCATCAGCTTGCGGGTCGTGTTGTCGATGGCGGAGATGTGATCGGCATCGAACGCATGACGCATGCCCAGTGTGTAGGCGGTGATCCCGATCCCGATCGTGAACGTGCCGGAGACACCGAGGCGGTAGTGGCTCGGCGCCACGATCGCGATCAGCAGGAAGAACCCGATCGCGTGGAGTCCCAGCACCACGCCGGCCATCATCGCCACGGTCCGCCACTGGGCCGGCTGCAGCGAGCCGCGCAGCCTCCGCCATCCTGCTCTCGCTGTGCTGCTCGTCATCGCGGCAACCCTACGGCGGGAGCGAGAGTTAATGCAAGCGGCTCGCGTTAGCCATGTGATCGTGATTACCACCCGGCGAGGCGCGAGGCGCCAGCCGGCAGCACACGACCGACACGGCCGTCCGGATGGGCCCGACCGGCCCCACGGACGCCGGGCGAAGCCCGGCCCCAACCCCTACCCCAACGGCGTGTCGCCGAGCTTCGAGCGCAGCTCAGCGACCGACTCGAAGACGTCGAGGGCCCCGGCCTCGCGGAGCTCGTCGACCCCGAAGCCGCCGGTCCGGACGGCGAGGGTGCGGACGCCGGCCTTCTTCGCCGCCTCGACGTCCCACACCGTGTCGCCGACCATCACCGCGTCCTCGGCCGGCCCCTCGGCGCGGGCCAGTGCCGCCTTGACGAGGTCCGGGTCGGGCTTGGTGTTCTCGACGTCGGCCGAGCTGGTCCAGGCGTCGGCCAGCTGGCGGGCGTCGAGCAGGTCGAGGTACTTGTCGACCTCGTCCTGCTTGGCCGAGCTGGCCAGGACGACCGTGTGGCCGCGCCGCTTGAGCTCGTCGATCAGCTCGCGCGATCCCTCCATCGTCTCGACCTCGGTGACCAGCTGTAAGTAGAGCGCCTTCTCGGCGGTGCGGATGTCGTCGCCCATTTCCTCCTCGGTCCGCTCGTCCGTCAGCGCCGGTACGACCTGGTCGCCCCCCATCCCGATGTGCCGGTGGATTTGCCACAGGGGCAGGATGATCCCGTGCTGGCGAAACGCCCGGTACCAGGCGATCGTGTGGTGATAGTTGGTGTCGACGAGCGTGCCGTCGATGTCGAGTATCGCGATGGCCATGGTCCCGCTCACTACCCGCGTCGAGCGACGGTTACCAGCCCCTCCGCGGGGCATCATGAGAGCGCGATGCGACGTATGCGACTCGCCGGGGCCTCCTATGGGCATGCTTAAGCGATGAACGAGTCGCGAATCACCCCGAGCGTGCTCTACAAGACGGTGCTGCTCGCCTTCGGGCTGGTCGTGCTCGGCCTCGTGATCCGGCAGCTGGCGACGCTGATCCTCGGCGTGCTGATCGTGGTGATCATCGCGGCGCCGATCTCGGCGCTCGCCACGTGGCTTCAGCGCTTCCGCGTGCCGCGGGGGTTCGGGGCGGTCCTCGGCCTGCTGATCGGGTTGGGGGCGTTCGGCGCTCTGGTGGCCGCGCTGGTCCCGGTCTTCACGCACGAGATCAACCAGTTCGCGAACTCGCTGCCGGGGATCGTTGACGAACTGCGCCATCGCCTGGGCGCGCTCACCGGCACCTCGCCAAGCCACGTCGGCCAGCAGGTGCAGAAGTTCGTCAACGGCTACACCCAGCATCCGGCCAAGCTGCTCGGGCCGCTCGAGTCGATCGGGGCCAGCGTGGTGGCGGCGATCGCCGCGATCATCGTCGTGCTGCTCACCGCGCTCTACACGGCGATCCACCCCGACCCGCTGGTCTCCGGGGTAGTCCGGCTGGCCCCGCCGGCCCGGCGCCCGGTGGCCAAGGTCATCCTCTCGCGTCTGCGCGTCACCTACCTGGCGTGGCTGCGCGGCCTGATCTTCGGGATGTTCGTGCTCGGCGGCATGACCTACGTCGGGTTGCTGATCGCCGGGCTGCCGTTCGCGTCGTTCTTCGCCATCTTCACCGCGGTGGCGATGATCATCCCGTACTTCGGGGCGCTGGCCAGCTCGATTCCGCCGATCCTCTACGCGCTGACCTTCTCACCCGGCAAGGCGGTCGTCGTCGCGCTGATCTACATCGTCGCGCATCAGGTCGAGAGCAACATGATCCAGCCGCTGGTGGTCGCGCGGGTGGTCGAGCTGCACCCCGCCGCGGTGGCGGTGGGGGTGATCGCCGTCGAACGGCTGTTCGGGTTCGTCGGGCTGATCGTCGCCGTGCCGATCCTGGTCACGATCAAGATCCTGATCGAGGAGCTGTGGATCCGGCCGATCGAGCGCCAGGGGTTCGAGATCGCCGACGAGGCGACGCCGATGCCGCCGCCCGAGGAGCGCGTGATCATCACGGGTGCCCGCGGCCCGTGAGCCGCGCCTGAGCCCGCGGGCGCCCGTGGCCTCTGAGCCGCCCCTCAAGCCCCCGGGCGCCCGTGCGCGTTCAGATGCGGTCAGCGAGCGCTCCTCGGCCTCCGCCCGTGACTGCTCGGCCTGCGCCCTGGCCTCCTCGCCCTTGCGGGTCAACCGCCGCGCGCATCGAAGTAGATCGGGTCCACCTCGCCGAGATCGATGAACTGCTCGATCTCGATCGTCCGCGTCCGGCGCGGGGCCAGCGCGTCGAGCTCCTCGTCGGTGACGATCACCTCGCGGCCGTCCTCGAGCTCGTAGCCGTGGGTGATCTCCTCGAACGGAACCTCGAGGTCCTCCTCGCCGCACCACCGCTGGATCTCGATCGGCGCCCCGTCCTTTTCGTGCACCTGGTGGAAGTGCAGGTCGACGTCGCGCACGGCGGTGAACAGGGCGACCGGCACGTTGACGAGCCCGAAGCTGAGCGACCCGCTCCACAGTGCCCGCGCCACGTCAGCGCCTCGCCCTCGACGCCCGCCTCCGCCGGCCGGTCGGGCGCGAGCGCCGGCCGGACGACCCCCGGGACCTCCTGGCGCGAGGCTCGCCTCCAGGCTGGCGGCCGAGCCCGGCGCGGGCCGAGCGGGCGAGCGCATCGTGCAGCAGCCGGTAGGCGTCGGTGGCGCCCTCGACCGCGCCGAGATGGTCGGTCCGCTCGTGGTGGACAGGTACCGCCTTCGGTACCCCCGCCGAGCGGGCTCGCAACCGTTTACCCGCTGCCGATACGCGGTAATGGCACCCCGTAGGCAACCTGGAGGCGATCAATGAGCCCGACCGACCTCGGCGAGCAGCTGACCAAGTACCTGACCGACGCCCATTCGATCGAGGAGCAGGCGCTCCCCCAGATGGAGCTCGGCCGGAGGATTGCCGGCGATCCCGAGCTCGCCCGCGAGTTCGCCCAGCACCACGCCGAAACTCGCCAGCACGAGCGGCTGGTGCGCGACCGGCTCGCGGCGCGCGGCGCCGCGCCTTCCAAGCTCAAGGACGTTGCCGGCAGCGTCATCGGCGTCGGCTTTGCGCTGTTCGCGAAGCTGAATCCGGACACCCCCGGCAAGCTCGTCGCCCACGGGTTCTCCTACGAGCACATGGAGCTCGCGGCATACGACCTGCTCGCCCGCGTCGCCGAGCGGGCGGGCGACCAAGCGACGGTCGGCGCCGCGCGGGAGATCGGCGAGCAGGAGCGGATGATGGCGGTTCGTCTGGAGAGCGCATTTGACCGCGCGGTCGACGCGTCGCTGCGCGACGTCTCGCCCGACGGCCTCGGCAAGCGGCTGAACTCGTACCTGACCGATGCTCACGCCCTCGAGGCGCAGGCCGTGCAGCTGCTCGACAAGGGCTCCTCGCTCGTCGGCGCCAGCCAGCTCGCCGCCGCCTTCCGGGAGCACCTGGCCGAGACGCGCGAGCAGCAGCGCCTGATCGACGAGCGGCTATCGGCTCGAGGAGCCGGCCCGAACAAGCTCAAGGACGCCGCGCTCAGCCTCGGCGCGCTCAACTGGGGCGGGTTCTTCGGCGCCCAGCCGGACACTCCGCCGAAGCTCGCCGGCTTCGCCTACGCGTTCGAGCACCTGGAGATCGCCGCATATGAGCTGCTGCGGCGCGTGGCCCGCCGGGCCGGCGACGCGGAGACCGAAGCGGTGGCCGAGCAGATCCTCGGAGAGGAGCGACGCGCCGCCGGGCGCGTGCACTCGCTGTTCGACGAGGCGCTCGACGCGTCGCTCGACGGCGGTTCCGCGCCGGCCGTCTGACCACGGCGGCGCTCGCCCCAATCCCACGACGAACGGAGACCCAACCAATGAAGGCAGTGGCATGGCATGGCAAGCGGGACGTGCGCGTGGACACCGTTCCCGACCCCACGATCGAGCAGCCCTCCGACGCCATCGTCCGGATCACGTCCACCGGGATCTGCGGCTCCGACCTGCACCTGTACGAGGTGCTCGGGCCGTTCATGGGCGACGGCGACATCCTGGGTCACGAGCCGATGGGGATCGTCGAGGCCGTCGGCGCCGAGGTCACCCACATCAAGCCGGGCGATCGGGTGGTGATCCCGTTCAACATCTCCTGCGGGCACTGCTACATGTGCGAGGAAAAGCTCTACTCGCAGTGCGAGACCACCCAGGTGCGCGAGCAAGGCAAGGGCGCGGCGCTGTTCGGCTACACGAAGCTCTACGGCCAGGTTCCCGGGGGCCAGGCGGAGTTGCTGCGCGTTCCCCAGGCCCACTTCGGTCCAATCAAGGTGCCTGACAACGGCGCCCCCGACGATCGCTACGTCTACCTGTCCGACGTGCTGCCGACCTCCTGGCAGGCGGTCGAGTACGCGGCGATTCCCCAGGGCGGCACCGTGGCGGTGTTCGGGCTCGGGCCGATCGGACAGATGTGCGCGCGGATCGCCCTGCACCGGGGGGCGAGGGAGGCGTTCGGGATCGACCTGGTCGACGAGCGCCTGGCGATGGCGGCGCGCCACGGCGTGCACACCGTCGACCTGCGCCAGCACGGCGACATCGCCGAGGCGCTCCGCTCGTTCACCGACGGCCGCGGCCCCGATTCGGTGATCGACGCGGTCGGAATGGAGGCTCACGGCGCCCCGATTGGCAAGCTGGCCCACCAGCTGGCCGGCCTGCTCCCGGACCCGGTGGCGGCCAAGGTGATCGAGAAGGGCGGCATCGATCGCCTGAGCGTCCTGCACGCGTCGATCGACGTCGTCCGTCGCGGTGGGACGATCTCGCTCAGCGGGGTGTACGGGGGCATGGTCGACCCGATGCCGATGATGGACCTGTTCGACAAGCAGATCCAGCTGCGGATGGGCCAGGCCAACGTCAAGCGCTGGATCGGCGAGATCATGCCGCTGCTCGAGGGCGACGAGGACCCACTCGGAGTCGACACGCTGGCCAGCCACAAGCTGCCGCTCAGCGAGGCCCCGCACGCCTACGAGATCTTCCAGAAGAAGCAGGACGGCGCGATCAAGATCCTCCTGCAGCCGTAGGAGCGAGGATCCTCCTCCAGGCGTAGCCGTGAGCGCCGCCACCGGCGGCGCTCACTGCCTGGCGCCGACTCCGGTGATCAGCTCCTTGACGCGCGCCGGACCGGTGGTGCCACGGGCGAGTGGAGGCGTATCGAGGTCGGCGCCCTCCCGCATGCCGGCCACCAGCTCTACGAGTGCCTCGCGGGACGAGCGGGTCGGCTCCCAGCCGAGCTCGCGCCGCGCCCGGGCAGAGTCCATCAGCGGAACCCCGAGCCCCATGTCGAGCCAGCCCGGCTCGGTCGGCTGCAGGCGCATCGCATAGGTGGCGGCGGCGGCCGCGCGCACGGCCGGCACCGGCAGGCGGAGCTTGCGCGCGCTGAAGATGCTCGCCAGCTCGTCGGGGTCGAGGATCGGATCGGCGGCGATGTTGAACGGACCGCGGGCATCCGAGACGACCGCGCGGCGGTAGGCGTCGCCGACATCGAGCGAATGGACCGCCTGAAAGCGAAGCCGAGGCAAGTCGGGGACGATCGGAATCAGCTGCGGCCGCAGCAGCGGCCCGGGCAGCAGCGGGCCGGCGAAGAGCCGCCGAACCTCCGTCGCCGCCTCCCGCTTGAAGATCAGGCCCGGCCGCAGGCGCACGATCCGCAGCTCCGGGCGCTCGCGCTCGAGCTGATCGAGCCGACGTTCGACGGCCGCCTTGTGGCGGGAATAGAACGAGCTCCGGATGCCGTCGGTTGGCCACGACTCGTCGACCAGGCGGTCCTTGGGTCCGGGGGAGTAGGCGCCCACCGAGGACGCGTAGACGAGCGCCGGCACCCTCGCCTCGGCGGCGGCGGCGAACACGCGTTCGCTGCCGATCACGTTGACCGCATAGGTGACCGACTCATCCCGGCCGGGCTGGATCAGCCACGCCAGGTGAACGACCGCGTCGGCGCCGCGGAAGATCGGCGCCAGCTCGCTGCTCGTAATGTCGGCCTGGGTGAACGTCGTGCGCGGGTACGCCCGAGGCAGCGGACGGCGCGCCACGGCCACGATCTCCTGCACCGCCGCCTCGCCGGCGAGAGCTTCGAGCAGGCTCGTGCCGACGTTCCCGGTGGCCCCGACGACGACGACTCGCATCGGCGGCTATTGCTTCCGGGCGATCGCCTCGGCGAGCTCGCCCTTGCTCATCTTGGCGCGGCCGCTGATGCCGAGCTGCTTGGCGCGGTCGTAGAGCTCTTGCTTGGAGTTGCCGTAGTAGTCGACTCCGCCATAGCTCTTGCCGCGGTTCTCGCGCGCGCGCGGATCCTTGGCCCGGGGGTCGGACGGGCCCTTGTGGTCCTTGGGCTCCCAGTGGTCGCCGCGCTTCTCGAACGAATGCTTGACCGCCGCGTACGCGACGCGATGCGCCCGCTCCTCGTCGCCGTACTGCTCGGCCGCGCTGTCGTGGGCCTTGGCGAAGGTGCGCTGGGCCTTGGCCGGAGAGCGCTGCAGGGTCCCGGGAAGCTCCTCCGGCTTGGGTTTGCCGCTGGACGTGGTCTTGGGCATCGCCGCCCCTTTCGATCTCTGGGTGACGCGTCGCCTCAGGGCTACCCCGCGCACCGAGCGGAAAACGGCTACCCAAGCGCGACTGCCTCCGTCCATCGCTCCGCCTCGCCGCCGCGTAGCAGTCTCAGCGCCGCCGCGACCACCCGCTCCGGCGCGACGCCGGCCAGGCAGCGGTGGTGGCCCTCGGGACACACGCTGCGGTAGCACCACCGGCACGGCACGTCGTGGTAGAGGACGACGCTCGGGACCTGCCACGGGGTGTGCTGCGGGTTGGTCAGCGCGTACAGGTCGACCACCGGTGTTCCCGTCGCCGCGGCGAGATGGACCGGCCCCGTATTGCCGGCCACGAGCACCGGGGCGGCCGCGACCAGCGCGGCGAGCTCGGCGAGCCCGAGGGCTCCGGCCAGCGACAGCGCCGGTGATGCGCCCCCGGCGCGAACCTCGTCGGCCCCGGCGCGAGCCTCCTCGACCCCGGCGCGAACCTCCTCGACCCCAGCGCGAATCTCCTCGACCAGCGCGTGGTCGGCCGCCTCGCCCGAGAAGACCAGCCGCACGCCGTGCTCGCGCACGAGCGCCCGGCACGCCTCGGCCAGCAGCGTGGCGGGATAGCGCCGCGAGGAAGCGCTTGCGCCGGGATGGACGAGGATCCAGTTGCGGGCATCGCCAAGCCCGTGCTCGGCCAGGATCCGGCCGACGCGCTCGCGCGCCGGGGCCGGGATCGCAATTCGCAGGCGCTCGTCGGCCACTCGGGCGCCGATCGCCGCCACCAGGTCGAGCTGGCGGCGGACCTCGTGCCGGACGACCCGCTCTGGCTCGGGCTCGCGCACCCAGTCGCTCAGCAGCGCGTACGGGTTCTCGCGGCAATGGGCCAGGCTCAGCGGGATGCCGGCGAGCCGGCAGACGAGCGCCGCCGGCAGCGGGCTCTGGCTGTAGACCGTGAAGATCACGGCGCCGTCGAAGCGCCGCTCGCGGAGGCGCTCGACCAGCTCGAGGTCGGCGCCGGCGGAGGCCGGCGCGGCCTTCATCCAGGGGGCTCGGTAGACGATCGTCTCGTCGATTTCCGGCATCAGCTCGGCGGCGAGGGCGCCAACCGGCGAGGTGAGCAGCGTCACCCGCCGCCCGGCCGCCAGCGCCCGGACCGCCGGGCCACTCATCAGCACGTCGCCGATCGTGTCGAGGCGCACGCACAGGAGCTTGCGGGCTTCCGCCCAGCGGGGCGAGGTCACGGTTGGTACATCCGTGCTGTTGGAATCACCCCGCGTGGGGTAGGGTGCCGCGCGAGCAGGAACGGACCCGCTCCCACCAGGCGGTGGACGGACTGCCTTTCGTGCCCCCGAGAGAGGAAGTATCGGTCCTGTCCAGGCGTGTGCTGGGAATCAACGCCGTCTTTCACGATCCCGCCTCCGCGCTCGTGGTGGATGGGCAAACGGTCGCATGTGCCGAGGAAGAGCGCTTCACGCGGCGAAAGCATGGCAAGACGCCCGTCGCCTTCTCGACCTGGGAGCTGCCCGAGCGCTCGGCGCGCTGGTGCCTGGAGCACGCCGGGGTCGCGCCCGCGCAGCTGGCCGCGGTCGCCTACTCCTATGACCCGCGGCTGGCGCTGCCCCGCTCGCCCGACGTGACCGCAGACACCTGGGAGAGTTTGCGCACGCTCTACGTGGAGCGGGCGCCCCTCTTCTTGAAGACCGCCCTTCCGGGGCTCGACCCCGGGGTTCTCCGCTACGTTCCGCACCACGTCGCCCACGCCGCGTCCGCGTACCTCGCCGCGCCGTTTCCCGCCTGTGCCGTTCTCGTCCTCGACGGCCGCGGCGAGTCCGCCTCGCACCTGGCCGGGTGGGCCCGCGCAGGCGAGCTCGAGGTGCTGGCCGCGCAGCGGCTGCCGCATTCCCTTGGGCTGGTCTACGAGAGCCTGACCGCGCACCTCGGCTTCGTGCGCGCCTCCGACGAGTACAAGGTGATGGCGCTCGCCTCCTACGGAGAACCGGCGTTCGTGGGCGAGCTCCGGAGCGCCGTTCACAGCACCGCCGACGGAGGGTTCGTCGCCGAGCCGCTCGCGTGGGAGCGCTTCGCCCCCGCCGTCGCCTCCGGCGGCCCCCTCGAGCGCGTCCACGCCGATCTCGCCGCCAGCGTGCAGCGCCGCCTCGAGGAGGTGATGCTCGACCTCGCGGCCTGGCTCCACGAGCGCACCGGCGAGCGCCGGCTGGCCATGGCCGGCGGGGTGGCGCTGAACTGCGTGGCCAACTCACGGCTGTGGCGCGAGAGCCCGTTCGAGGAGATCTGGGTCCAGCCGGCCGCCGGGGATGCCGGTACCGCCCTGGGAGCGGCGATGTACGTGGCGCAGTCGCTCGGTGACGATGTGCAGCCGATGCCGGGGGCGGCGCTCGGGCGCGGCTGGTCCGATGACGAGCTCGCGGGCTGGCTCGAGCGCGCCGGCGTGGTCTACGAGCGGCCGGACGACGTCGCCGAGGAGGCGGCCGAGACGATCGCCCGTAACGGGATCGTCGCCTGGTTCGAAGGCCGGGCGGAGTACGGGCCGCGCGCACTCGGGCACCGCAGCCTGCTGGCCGACCCGCGCGACGCCGCCAACCTCGAACGGCTGAACGACGTCAAGGGGCGCGAGCAGTTCCGCCCGGTCGCGCCGATGGTGCTGCTCGAGTACGCCGCCGAGATCTTCGACGGCGGCCCGCTGCCGAGTCCCTACATGCTCTTCACCCACCGCGTCCGCGAGCCGTGGCACGAGCAGATCCCGGCCGTCGTGCACGTCGACGGCAGCGCCCGCGTGCAGACCGTCGATCCGGCCGAAGAGCCGCACGTGGCACGGATGCTCAGGGCCTACGAGCGCCGCACCGGAGTCCCGGTGGTCGTCAACACCAGCCTCAACACGGCCGGGCGGCCGATGGTCGACGATCCCCGGGACGCGCTCGAGTGCTTCGGCTCGGCGCCGGTCGACCTGCTGGTCATGGGGCCGTTCGTGGTCCGCCGGCCCGGGTCGGCCGCGGCGGCGCGCGCGAGCGCCCGGGAGGTGCTGGCCGGGTGATCTACGACGTGGTCATCGCCACGTCCGGGCGGCCGACGCTCGCGCGCCTGCTGGCCGCGCTCGAGCCGTTCGCGGCCGATGATCCGGCGGCGGCCTCCGGGCGCCACCGCGTGATCGTCGTCGACGACCGACGCCGGCGGTCCGCGCCGCTCGCGGTTCCTGCCGGGGTCGAGGTCGCACGCGGCCCGGCCCGCGGCCCCGCCGCGGCCCGGAACGTGGGCTGGCGGGCGGCCGACGCGCCGTGGGTCGTCTTCCTCGACGACGATGTCGTGCCCAGCCCGGACTGGGGCAGGGCGCTCGCCCGCGACCTCGACGGTCTGCCGCCGGTGGTGGCCGGGAGCCAAGGCAGGATCGAGGTCCCGCGCCCGCCGGGGCGCCGTCCGACCGATTGGGAGCGAAACGTCGCCGGGCTCGAGCAGGCGCGCTGGGCCACCGCCGATATGGCCTACCGTCGCTCCGCCCTGCAGGCCGTCGGCGGCTTCGACGAGCGCTTCCCCCACGCCTACCGCGAGGATGCCGACCTCGCGCTGCGCCTCCTCGACGCCGGCTTCACCCTGCGGCGGGGGAGACGCCGCGTCGTACACCCGGTCGGCCGGGCCGGCCGCTGGGTCAGCGTCCGCCGGCAGGCCGGGAACGCCGACGACGCGCTGATGGACCGCCTGCACGGGGCGGCGTGGCGCGAGCGGGCCGGTGCGCCGCGTGGCCGCCGCCGCCGCCACCTGGCGATCACCGCTGCGGCTGTGGGCGTCGGGGCGGTTCGCCTTCCTCAGGCGCGCGCGACGCTCGCCGCGGTGTGGGCCGGACTGACCGCCGAGCTCGCGTGGGCGCGGATCGCTCCCGGTCCCCGGACTCCCGCGGAAGTCGCGACGATGCTGGCGAGCTCGGTGCTCATCCCGCCGATGGCGAGCTGGCACTGGGCCAGGGGATGGGTTAGCGCCCGCCGCGACGACGGGTGCCGTGCACCCGTGCCCGATCCGGCGGCGGCGCCGCCACTGGCGATCCTGCTCGACCGCGACGGCACCCTGATCGAGGACGTCCCGTACAACCGCGACCCGCAGCTCGTGCGTCCGCTGCCGGGGGTCCGGGTCGCGCTCGAGCGCGCCCGCAACGCCGGCGTCAAGCTGGCGGTCATCTCCAACCAGAGCGGCGTCGGCCGCGGTCTGATCGAGCCGCACGAGCTGGCCCGGGTGAACGCCCGGGTCGAGGAGCTCCTCGGCCCGCTCGGCCCGTGGTTGATCTGTCCTCATGCTCCGGTAGACCGGTGCGGATGCCGGAAACCCGCTCCCGGGCTGATCGTGCGGGCGGCCGCCCTGCTCGGGGTTCCGCCGTCCCGCTGCGCGGTGATCGGCGACATCGGCGCCGACGTCGAGGCGGCCCGCGCCGTCGGGGCGCGAGCGGTGCTGGTGCCGACTGCGGTGACCCGTCCCGAAGAGGCGGCCGCGGCCTCGGAGGTGGCCGACAGCCTCGCGGACGCGGTCGCGCGGCTGCTCGAATCGGCGGCCGTCGAGCCGGAGCTCGTGGGGGTATGACCGGGCGCGGTTCGGTATGAGGATCCTGCTCTGGCACGTGCACGGGTCGTGGACGACCGCCTTCGTCCATGGCTCTCACGAGTACCTCCTTCCGGTGCTCCCGGGCCGGGGACCCGACGGACGCGGCCGCGCCCGGACCTGGGCGTGGCCGAGCCCGGCGATCGAGATCACGCCCGAGGAGCTGGCCGACACACCGGTCGACGTCGTGCTCCTTCAGCGCCCGGAAGAGGAGGCCGTGTGCGAGCGCTGGCTGGGCGGCCGCAGGCCGGGCATCGACATTCCCGCGGTGTACGTCGAGCACAACGCCCCGCAGGGCCGGATCGCGCACATGCGTCACCCTGTCGCCGACCGGCCGGAGCTGACGCTGGTTCACGTGACCCACTTCAACGACCTGTTCTGGGATGCCGGGGCGACCCCGACTCGGGTGATCGAGCACGGCGTGGTGGACCCCGGTTATCGCTATACGGGGGAGCTCGCGCGCTGTGCGGTGGCGATCAACGAGCCGGTGCGGCGCGGGCGGGTGACCGGTACCGACCTGCTGGCCCGCTTCTCGCGGGCGGCGCCGCTCGACCTCTACGGGATGGGCACCGGTGGCCTCGGCGGCGTCGAGGATCCGCCCCAGGAAGAGCTGCACCGGGAGATGCCGCGGCGGCGGCTCTATCTGCACCCGATCCGCTGGACGTCCCTCGGGCTCTCGCTGATTGAGGCGATGCTCCTGGGGATGCCCGTGGTGGCGCTGGCCACCACCGAGGCGCCGGACGCTGTGCCGCCGCAGGCGGGCGTCCTCTCGACCGACGTCGAGCGGCTGTGCGCCGAGATACGTCGCCTCATACGCGCGCCCGAGGAGGCGCGAGAGCGGGGAATCGAGGCCCGCCACGCCGCGCTGGCGCGCTACTCACTCCGGCGCTTCCTTCAAGATTGGGACCACCTGCTCTCGCAAGCGACCGGCTTGCGAGCGGCCGAGGAGGTGAGCGCATGAGAATCGCCATGGTCTCCGAGCACGCCAGTCCGCTGGCTGCGCTCGGCGGGGTCGACGCGGGCGGGCAGAACGTCCACGTGGCGGCGCTGGCCGCGACGGTCGCTCGCCGGGGCGCGCAGGTCGTCGTGCACACCCGGCGCGACAGCGAGGAGCTCCCCCGCCGGGTGCCCCTGGCCCCCGGCGCGGAGGTCGACCACGTCGACGCCGGGCCGCCGCGGCGGCTCTCCAAGGACTGCCTGCTGCCGTACATGGACGCGTTCGCCGACGAGCTCGAACGCAGCTGGCGGGCCGAGCGCCCGGACGTCGTCCACGCCCACTTCTGGATGTCGGGCTACGCGGCGCTGCGCGCGGCGGCGCGCGTGGGCGTCCCAGTGGTGCAGACCTTCCATGCTCTCGGCGTGGTCAAGCGCCGCTACCAGGGGGCGCGGGACACCAGCCCGCTGGAGCGGACCGAGATCGAGCGGGACATCGTGCGCCGAGCGGACCGGATCATCGCCACCTGCACCGACGAGGTGTTCGAGTTGATCCGGCTGGGGGCCGGCAACCACGAGCTGACCGTGATTCCTTGCGGCGTCGACGTGAACCTGTTCACGCCCGCCGGAGCGCGGGAGGCGCGCCGCGCCGGGCGCCGGCGGCTGCTCTACGTGGGAAGGCTGGTCGAGCGCAAGGGCATCGGCAACGTCATCTCGGCCCTGGCGGCGCTCCCCGACGCGGAGCTGATCGTGGTCGGAGGCCCCGATCGCGCCGAGCTCGCGCGCGACCGCGAGGCGCAGCGGCTGACCAGCCTGGCCCGCGAGCACGGCGTCGAGGACCGGGTCGAGCTCCGCGGGCGGCTCGAGCGCGAGCAGCTGCCGCCGCTGATGCGCTCTGCCGACGTCCTCGTCAGCGTCCCCTGGTACGAGCCGTTC
Organism: Solirubrobacterales bacterium; assembly: GCA_019240655.1. Classification (GTDB taxonomy): domain Bacteria; phylum Actinomycetota; class Thermoleophilia; order Solirubrobacterales; family Solirubrobacteraceae; genus Palsa-465. The sequence goes on along the minus strand of JAFAXX010000137.1, from coordinate 30,303 downwards.
GGGATCACGCCGCTCGAGGCGATGGCCTGCGGCGTCCCCGTCGTCGCCTCCGCCGTCGGCGGCCTGATCGACACCGTGGTCGACGGCCGCACCGGCGTGCACGTGCCGCCGCGCGACCCCGAGCGGCTGGGAGCCGAGCTGGCCGGCCTCCTCGCCGATCCTGAGCGCCTGGCCGCCTATGGCCGCGCGGGACTCCAGCGCGTGCGCCGGCTCTACGAGTGGGACCGGATCGCCGGGGCGACGCTCGACGTGTACGCGCGCCTGGCGCGCGGGCGCGCCGGCCGGGGCCGCGCGCGCGCCGCCGGGCGCTTCGCCCTGCCGCCCACCGCCGAGGAGCACGTCGGCGCCCTCACCGACGCCCTCTCGCGTGTGCGCGGGGAGCTGGTCCGCCTCTCGGAGCTCGGCGAACGCCTCGCGCTGCGGCTGCTCGACGGCGGTCGGCTACTCGCGGTCGGCAACGGCGGCAGCGCCGCACAGGCCCAGCACCTGACCGCCGAGCTCGTCGGGCGCTATCACTGCGAGCGGCGCCCGCTCAGCGCGATCTGCCTGCACGGCGACACCTCCGCTCTGACTGCGATCGCCAACGACTATGGAGCGGCGCAGGCGTTCGCGCGACAGGTCGTCGCGCACGGACGCCCGGGCGACGTCCTCGTCGCCCTCTCGACTTCGGGGTGCAGCGAGAATGTGCTCGCCGCGGCGCGCGCGGCCCGGGAGACCGGGCTCGAGACGTGGGCGCTGACCGGACCGGCTCCCAACCCGCTGGTCGACCTATGCCAGGAGGCGGTCGCCTTCGACTGCGCCTCGACGGCTACCGTGCAGGAGGTGCACATGGTCGCCTTGCACGTGCTGTGCGCGGCGGTCGACCGGGAGGTGAGCCTGCGCGGTGGCGCGCGGGCGCTCGAGGAGGTGCTGAGTTGAACCTGGTCGTGGTCGGCGACTCGCTGCTCGACCGAGACGTCCACGGAAACGTGCAGCGGCTCAGTCCCGATGCTCCGGTGCCCGTGCTCGACCAGCGGGAGAGCGTCGTGCGGCCAGGCGGCGCGGCGTTGGCCGCGGCGATGGCTGCCTCCGACGGCCTTCGGGTGACGCTGGTCACCGCCCTCGGCGCGGACGGCGCCGGCCGCGAGCTGCGCGGCGAGCTCGAGCGCGCCGGCGTGGAGGTGGTGGACTTCGAGCTCCGCGGCGCGACGCCGGAGAAGATCCGCTTCTTCGCCGGCGAGCATCAGCTGATGCGCCTCGATCGCGGCAGCGGCGTGGCGACGCCCGGCGGAGCAGGCGCGAGCGCCCGGGCGGCGGTCGGCTGGGCCGACGCCGTGCTCGTCTCCGACTACGGCCGCGGGGTCGCCGTCGACCCGGGGTTGCGCGCGGCGGTGGGCGAGCTGACCGACCGGATCCCGGTGGTCTGGGATCCCCATCCCCGCGGCGCCCGACCGGTGCCGGGGGTCACCGTGGCGACGCCGAACGAAGCCGAGGTGGCGCACCTCGGCCCGGGCGGCGGCGATGAGCTGTGCGAACGGGCAGAGGCGCTGCTCGCGCTGTGGCGGGCGCGCGCTCTGTGCGCCACCCGCGGCGCCGGAGGCGCGCTCCTGGTCGGCGGCGGAGCCGCCCCGCTGGCCCTGCCGGCCCCACCGGTGGTCGGCGGTGACTCGTGCGGCGCCGGCGACCGCTTCGCCTCCCGGCTGGCCGGGGCGCTCGGCCAAGGGATGGCCGTCCCCGACGCCGCGCTCGAGGCGGTGGCGATTTCGAGCCTGTTCGTCGCTGCCGGAGGGGCGCGCCGCGGCCTCGGTGACGCACGTCCGGCCGCCGAGGCGGCGCCTGGCCGCGACGGCGTGAGGATCGCACAGGACGTCCGGGCCGCTGGAGGGACGGTCGTGGCGACCGGGGGCTGCTTCGATCTGCTGCACACCGGCCACGTCAACACGCTGGCGGCGGCTCGGCGGCTCGGCGACTGCCTGATCGTGTGCCTGAACTCCGACGCGTCGGTGCGCCGCCTCAAGGGGCCCGCGCGGCCGCTCGTCGCCGAGGCCGACCGCGCGGCGGTCCTCACCGCGCTGGCGTGCGTCGATGCGGTGGTGGTGTTCGAGGAGGACACTCCCGAGCAGGTCCTGCGCGCGCTCCGGCCGCACGTGTGGGTCAAGGGCGGCGACTACGACGGCGTCCGCCTGCCGGAGGCCGACGTGCTGACGGAATGGGGCGGACGGGCCCTGGTTCTGCCCTACGTGGACGGCCATTCCACCACAAGGTTGATCGAGGAGGCAGCTACCAGTGTCTGAGCTCGGAACCGTGATCGTCACCGGGGGGGCATCCGGTCTCGGGGCCGCGGTCGCGGCGGCCGTCGCACTGCGCGGAGGCACACCGGTCGTGTTCGATCTCAACCCGCCCGCGGACGGCTTCGAGTTCGAACGCGTCGACCTCGCGCGGGCGCGGGACGCCGAGGCCGCGGTGCGCCGCGTGGCCGAACGCCATGGCGGGCTGAACGGCGCGGTCACCGCGGCCGGGGTCGACTCCTGCGGGCGGATCGAGGAGGTCGAACCGGACCAGTGGGACCGCGTCGTCGCGGTGAACCTGATCGGTACGGCCGCGATTGCCCGCGCCGCGCTGCCGTACCTCGAGCGCTCCTCGGGACGGCTGGTCACCGTGGCCTCGACCCTCGGCCTGCGGGTGCTGAGCGACGCCACTGCGTACTGCGCGAGCAAGTTCGGCGTGGTCGGGTTCTCGCGGGCGCTGGCGGTCGAGACCGCCGGTCGCGTCGGCGTCACCTGCCTGATCCCCGGCGGGATGCAGACCGCGTTCTTCGACGGACGCGCGGAGCAGTACAAGCCGCCGGCCGACGCGGTGCTGGCTGCCCCCGGCGAGGTGGCCGAAACGGTGCTGTTCGCCCTCACTCGGCCGCCGGGCACCGAGGTCCGCGAGCTGATCGTCACCACTTCGACCGAGTCGTCCTGGCCTTAGTGCAGCCGCGCCTGCTCGTGCTGCGCGCGCTCGGCCTCGGCGACCTGCTCACCGCCGTGCCGGCGCTCCGCGCGCTGGCGCGGGCGTTCGCCGGCCACGAGCGGATCCTTGCCGCGCCCACCGCGCTCGCTCCGCTCATCGAGTTGATCGACGCCGACGGCGAGCCGGCGGTGCACCGGTTCGCGGCGGCCGGAGCCCTGGAGCCGCTCCCGCGCGAGTTGCACGGCGCCGATACCGCGGTCAATCTCCACGGGCGCGGACCCGAGAGCCACCGCCTGCTGCTCGCCACGGCGCCGCGACGGTGCCTGTGGTTCTCCCACCCCGCGATCGCGGGGAGCGGCGGCTTTCCGCGCTGGCAGGCCGACGAGCACGAGGTCGCCCGCTGGTGCCGCATGCTGTGCGAGCTCGGAATCCCGACGGACCCGAGGGAGCTCGGGCTACGGGCGCCGGGCGATGGCGGCGCCGGTCGCCCTTCGGCGCTCGCACGCGGCGCCACCGTCATCCATCCGGGCGCGGCCAGCGCCGCGCGGCGCTGGCCGCCAGAGCGCTTCGCCGCGGTCGCCCGCGCCGAGGCGGCGGCCGGACGGCCGGTGGTGATCACCGGCAGCCACGCGGAGCGGCCGGCGGCGCTCGCGGTGGCGCGGGCGGCCGGGCTCGGCTCGGAGAGCGTGCTGGCGGGAAGGACCGACCTCGCCGAATTGGGCCGGATCGTCGCCGCCGCGGGCCGAGTGGTCTGCGGGGACACCGGCGTTGGGCATCTGGCCACGGCGTTGGCCACACCGTCGGTGCTGCTCTTCGGTCCGACTTCGCCGGACGAGTGGGGGCCGCCCCGTGGGGGCGGCCCCCACCGAGTGCTGTGGGCGGGGAGGCGGGGCGACCCGCACGGCGAGCGTCCCGACCCGGGACTGCTCTCGATCAGCCCGGAGCAGGTGCTAGACGCGCTCGCCGGGCTGGCCCGACCGGCTCAGGCGGCGACGACGGCCGACGCGTCGGAGATCTCGAGCGAGATTCCGGCCTCGCCGGCGTCGAGCGCGCGCACCTCGCTGCCCTCGTAGAGACGGCCTTCGAGGATCGCGCGGGTCAGCTCCTTCTCGAGCGTGCGGCGCACGTGGCGCTTGAGCGGCCGGGCGCCGAACTCACCGTCGAAGCCCTCCCGCGCCAGCCGGGTGACGAGCGCCGGCTCGACGCTCAGCGAAACGCCGCGTTCGGCCCGCAGCCGCTCCGCGACGCCGGCGCAGACGAGCTCGCAGATGCGCTCCACCTCGGTCTCGGTCAGCGGCGCGAAGACCACCACCTCGTCGATGCGGTTCAGGAACTCGGGCAAGAAGGCGCGCTTGGCCGCCGCCAGCATCCTCTCCGCGGCGGGCTCCGCCTCGCTTCCGGTGAAACCCACCGCGCGCTTGGCCTGACCAGCGCCGAGGTTCGAGGTCATCACCACAACCGTATTCGTGAAGTCGACCGTGCGCCCTTCGCCGTCGGTGAGACGCCCGTCGTCGAGCACCTGCAGGAGAACGTTCCAAACCTCGGGATGGGCCTTCTCGATCTCATCCAACAGGATCACCGAGTAGGGCCGCCGCCGCACCGGCTCGGTCAGCTGGCCGCCGTCGCCGTAGCCGACGTAGCCGGGCGGCGAGCCGACCAGGCGGGCCACGGTGTGGGGCTCGCGGTACTCGGACATGTCGATCCGCACGAGCGCCTTCTCGGTCGCGAACAACCGCTCAGCGAGCGCCTTGACGAGTTCGGTCTTGCCGACGCCGGTTGGGCCCATGAACAGGAAGCTGCCCAGCGGCCGGTCGGGCTCGGACAGGCCGGCGCGGGCGTGCCGGACCGTCTCGGCCACGGCGTGAACCGCGTCGTGCTGGCCGATCACCCGCCGATGAAGGTCCTCCTCGAGCGTGCCGAGGCGTTCGATCTCGACCGCCACCAGCTCACCGACCGGGATTCCGGTGCGCGCGGCCACGATCGCCGCGACGTCCGGCTCGCCGACCGCCGGCCGCTGCGGCGAGCCGGACTCGCCGGTCGTCGCGAGCGCCTGCTCGAGCGCCTCGATCTCGGTCTTGAGCACGGCCGCGCGCTCATAGGCCTCGGCCTCGACGGCGGCCTGCTTCTCGTCGGCCAGAGCGGCCAGACGGGCCCGCTGACGCTCACCGTCGTCGCCCGAGGCATGCAGGCGCAGGCGTGCCGCGGCCTGGTCGACGAGGTCGATCGCCTTGTCCGGCAGCCGGTACTCGCTGATATAACGGTCAGACAACCGCGCGGCCGCCGCGAGGGCGTCCTCGCCGATCGTCACGCCGTGGTGCTCCTCGTAGCTGCCGCGCAGCCCGCGGAGGATCTCGACGGTGTCGGCCACGGACGGCTCCTCGACCATCACCGGTGAGAAGCGGCGGGCCAGGGCACTGTCACGCTCGATCTTGCGGTACTCGGCCAGCGTGGTCGCGCCCACCATCCGCAGCTCGCCCCGGGCCAGCATCGGCTTCAGCATGTTGGCGGCATCCATTGCGCCCTCGGCCGCTCCTGCCCCGAGCACGGTGTGGAGCTCGTCGACGAACAGGATGACCCGTCCGTTCGACGACGCGGCCTCCTCGAGCGCCGCCTTCAGCCGCTGCTCGAAGGCGCCGCGGTACTGCGAGCCGGCGATCATCCCGGCGAGGTCGAGCGCGACCACGCGGACCCCGGCCAGGGGCTCGGGCACCTCGCCCTGGGCGATCCGCAGCGCCAATCCCTCGGCGATCGCGGTCTTGCCGACGCCGGCCTCGCCGATCAGCACGGCGTTGTTCTTGCGCCGCCGGGTCAGGATCTCAACCACCTGCTCGATCTCCGCCTGGCGGCCGATGACCGGGTCGATCCGGCCGGCGCGGCCCTCGGCGCTGAGGTCGCGCCCGAACTGGTCGAGCGCGGGCGTGGCCGAGCGCTGGCGGGCCTCAGGCCGCTGGCGCACCGCCGGAGCGCCGTTCGCGGACGGCCCACCGCCCGGGCGCGGGCCCCCGAGCAGCTCGCCCGGTAGACCCCGCTGTGCGGCCATCACGCGCCGCGCACAGGGTTCGCAGAGCGCAGCCGGACGCTGCGCGCCGCCGCTCACGAACACGGCCTCCATCGCCGCCGGGCGCTCGCCGCAGAGGTCGCAAAGCCGACCCTCGAAGCTATTCATGTTCTGGTCTTCCACGTTCTCAGTCTCTCTGTATCAATAAAGATCTCAGTTGCTACGACTGAGATTTTAGCGGGTCGACCGGTTTGGAGCTGCGGTGAGGGGGAACAATCGCCGGCATGAGTCCCGCCGCCGAGGACCACCGCAGCGAGGAGAAGCCGGCCACCGGGTTCCCGGAGCCGCCGGGAGAGGATCCCGGCGACCGCTCACAGGACGCCGATCCACACCACGCCCTGAACACGCCGGTCGGCGAGCCCGATCCGACGGAGTGGCCGGACCCCTACGACCAGCGCCCGGATCCCCGCGACCCCGCGGATCCCGACCAGGCGCCGTTCGGCGAGCAGCCCCATCCTGCGACCGGCACAACCAGCACGAGCCAGCCGCATCCCTCACAGGACTGGGAAGCCGAGCCGACCGAAGGGCCGAAGCGAGACAAACTGGACGAGTGACCCGCTTCCCGGCGGGAAATGGGATACAATCCGGATTGGATCATGGAGCTGGCCGTGACGGCCAGATCACGTGATCGCTCGAACGCATCGCGCGATCAGGCGACCAGAGTCGCTGGACTGCGCCGATGCCATAGGGACGGACTGGGCCGGCCTCAGGGAGCGGCCGCTGGACGGACCTCTCGTCACTGCAATCTCGCCAGCGAGACGGAGGTCCTCGTTTGTCCATCCTCAGCGCTCCGAATACCCGCGCGACGGCGCACGCCACCGACGACCAGTTGTTCCGGTCCTACCACCGGGATGGCGAGGTCGGCGCCCGTGAAGCCCTCGTGGCGCGATTCCTTCCCTTCGCCCGCAAACTCGCGCTCCGCTACAGCTATACCGATGAGCCGATCGACGACCTCGTGCAGGTCGCTTCGCTCGGACTGCTGAACGCGATCGACCGCTTCGAGCCGGGACGGGGAACCAAGTTCACCAGCTTCGCCGCGCCGACGATCCTCGGCGAGCTCAAGCGCCATTTCCGCGACAAGGGCTGGGCCCTGCATGTCCCCCGTGACCTCCAGGAGCGCGCGCTCGCGCTCAGCCGCGCCAACGAGCGCCTGTCCCACGACCTCGGTCGCTCGCCGACCCTGTCCGAGCTCGCCAATGCGCTCGGATGCGGCGTGGAGCAGGTAGTCGAGGCGAGCGAGGTCGCCCACAGCTACGCGCCCGCGTCGCTCGACGCTCCGGTCTCCCGCGAGGCCGAGGAATCGGCTACGTTGGTCGACCTGATCGGGCGGGAGGACGACCGCTTCGCGCTGGCCGAGAGCCGCGAGGTGATCGCCGGCACGTGGCGCTCGCTGTCCGAGCTCGAGCGGCAGGTGATCGCGCTGCGGTTCGTCGACGGTCTCACCCAACGCGAGATCGGCGAGCGCATCGGGTACTCGCAGATGCACGTCTCCCGGCTGCTGCGCCGGTCGCTGAACCGCCTGCTGGCCTCGCCGGCCATGGCCGTCTGAGGCTGTCGTCAGGAGCCGAACGCCGCCGGCGCGCTCGCGAAGTACGTCGCGCTCATGTCCTCGTCGCCGTGCTCCTCGGCGGCGCGGAGCATCTGCCGGCGGATCACGCCGTACAGGGGAACCTCCACACCGTGGCGTTCGGCGGACTCCTCGATCAGGCCGGCATCCTTGGCCGCGAGCGCAAGCCGGAACATCGGCTCGTAGTTCTGATCGAGGATCGCCTTGGCCTTCATCCGCAGGTACGGCAGGTCGAGCGTCCCGCCCTCGATCGCCTCGAAGATGAGCTTCGGGTCGACATCGAGGCCGCGGGCCAGCGCGATCATCTCCGCGCAAGCCTCGGTAACGGTCAGCACCCAGCTGTTCGTGACCACCTTCAGGCGCGTGCCGGCGCCGGCCTCGCCCACCCAGATCGTCTTCTGCGCTACAGCGTGCCAGACCGGCCACACGCGGTCCGCGAGCGCCGCCGGCCCCGACGCCAGCACGACGAGCTTGCCCTCCGCGGCGGGCTGCTTGCTGCCCAGCACGGGCGCGTCGAAGAAGCTGACGCTGTGCTCGGAGGCCAGTTCGATGCAGCGCTCGGTTCCCGCCTCGCCGATCGTGCTCATCTGCAGCCAGACACCGTCTTCGCCCAGCCGGGGCAGCACCTCGGCGGCCGTCTTCAGCACGGCGTCGGCGTCGGCGAGCATCGTCACCGCGATGCCGGCTCCCGCGACCGCCTCAGCCGCCGAAGCGCACACGACCACGCCGTCCTCCGAGAGCGGCTGTGCCTTCTCGCGAGAGCGGTTCCACGCCCGCAGCCGGATCCCGGCGCGGGCGAGATTACGGGACATGCCGAGGCCCATCGTACCGCCGGCGCCGAGTACCGCCACCAGCTCGTCAGTCGCCATCGCCTTCGCCTTTCCGTTCGGGTTGCGGACCTCGGCTTACCCGGCGCCCCGGCGGCTGACGCGGTGATTGCGAACGCAAGATCGGGTACAGCGGCGACGTGAAGCCGCGCCCGGCCAGGATCCTCCGCCCGCATCGCACGCGCCTGGCCGCGATCTTCGGCCCTCAGCGCGCCCGCCCGGCCGCCGGTCGCCCGAGCCCATGATCCGCGGCTTCTGGGGGCCGTCCTTTACACCGGCGGCCGGCGCCTGCGCTACAGCGTGTCCTCGGCCTTCTTGTAGGCGATCTGCAGGACGTCGGCGCCGAAGAACATGACCAGCACCGAAGACATCCAGCGCGTGAACCGCGGCGCCACCAGCAGCCCGGCGGTGAGCGCGGCGCTCGTCCACATGCCGAGGCAGTACGGGCACACCAGCAGCTCGCCGATTACTCGCCGAAGGCCCCGCCCGCGCGGCTTCTCGCTCACTTCCCCGGGTCCGGCGCTGCCCTGATACTCGGCGAACGGCGCCCGCACGGCGCTCGTCACCTTGTCCTTGGAGATGAGCCGCGCCGCCTTGTGGCTGGCGACGGTCAGCAGGGCGAGGTCGCGGGCCTCCATGCGATCGGGTAGCGCTCGCCCGGAGCGGCTGAACCAGGCGGCGAAGGCGCCGGCCAGTCCGGAGAAGACAGTCATCAGCACGCCGTAGCTGGCCAGCGGCTTCTCGGCATCGGGCGAGTAGCCCCGGAACAGCTCCTGCTTCATAGCTTCAGATTCAAAAGTGCTCATGTTCGTCGCTGTACCCGGCCGCGAGACGGCCAAGCACGTCGCGAAGCTCGGCCGCCCCGCGGACCGAGTAGTCCCGGTAGCAGTTGTTCATCAACAGGTGCGTCTCGGCCGCGTCCTGCGCGACCTCGGCGATCGGGCCGGCCAGCTCCTCGAGCTCTTGGCGCGAGTACCGGTAGCGGAAGCGCTCCGCGGCCGACCCCGAGGTGTCGTGCCACGTTGGGTCGGAACGACCATGGAAGCGGACCAGGAACAGTTCCGGGTTGGTCACGGCCAGGATCCGCGGCAGCCCCGAGACTTCCGGAGCGTCGACGCCGACATAGACCAGCCCGTGCTCCTGGAGCAGCCCGAGGGTCCGCGCGCGGTCGCGCGCCTCGGCGGTCCAGCGCGGCGAGCGGAACTCGACGGAGATCCGGTAGTCGGGTAGCCGCTCGCGCAGGGCCGCGAGCTCGGCGCGGTGCTCGCGGCGGGGACCGAACCACGGCGGGTACTGGAACAGCACGGCACCGAGCTTCCCCGCATCCTGCAGGGGGCGCAGGGCGGCTCCGAAGCGTCGCCACGCCTCCGCAAGCGCGTCGGGATCCAGGTGCTTGGCATAGACGCTGCGCTTGCCCGCGGCCTCCGGGGCGAGCCGCTCGCGGACGTCTGGCCACAGCGATTGCGGGCGGGTCGGGTGGCCGGTCAGCAGCGAATACGCCTTGACATCGAAGCGGAAGCCGTCCGGGGTCCGCTGCGCCCACAGGCGCGCCTGTGGCTCGGCGGGCGGCGCGTAGTAGGTCGAGTCGATCTCGGTGAGCGGGAACCGGCCGGCGTAGAACCGCAGCCGCTCCTCGGCGCTCATCGTGCGCTTCGGGTACCAGTCGGTTTCGGCGACCAGGGTGCGGTCGGTCCAGGAGCAGCTCCCGGTGAGGACGGTGTGCTCGCCGAGCCGGGTGATGGGCCCGAGCTTGCTCATCGCGTATTTGCCGGGCGCCGGCGCGGGTATCCGAGGACAGGTGCTGGTGTTGGCATTGCTGGCCCTGATCGTCGTCGCGGTGACCGTGCGCCTGATCGTGCCGCCGGACCGGCGCCGCCGGATGGACGCGGATCTGCGGCGCGACTGGTGGCCGCGGTTCGAGCGGGAGTTCCGAGCGTACGCGAGTCGCGCCGACCCGGGCTACCGGCGCGCCGCCGCCGCCGTGACCACGCCCAGAATCACGATCGCGGGGAGCACCGCCCACGCGTGCCACGCCTTCTCGGCCAGCGCGCCGGCGAGCGCCGCCACGCCGTAGACGAACCACACGCCTCCGGCCAGCCCGGGGCTCTCGTCCTCGCGCACGCCGGGGCGGGCGCGGTTGACCAGGCGGCCGATTGCGTTGGCGAGCGTGCCGGTCACATACGTCGTCGCGACGCCGCCGGTCCGGGTGGCACGGACGGCGGCCGACTGCGCCCCCATCGCGATCGCCGAGGTCGCGATCAAGCCAAAGCGCAGCGACGCGACCCCCGCCGCGGCCCAGCCGGCCAGCAGCGCCGCGAGCGCCAGCAGCGCCAGGGCGAGCGGCCGTGCGGCGACCCGCGGCCAGGGAGCGTCGGCCGTGGACGGGATCAGCGCGGTGCCGAGCGCGACGCCCAGGCAGAACCCGCCCAGCGCGGCCGCGGCCCGCGCCGCGTCGCCTCCACTGCCGGTGGCGACAGCCACGCCGAGCAGCACGGTGTTGCCGGTCATGTTCGCGGTGAACACGCGGCCGAGCCCGAGGTAGCTTGCGGCATCGACCACGCCGGAGGCGATGGCGAGGAGGATCAGGTAGATCTGGATGCGGTCGGGGGCTCTCATCGGCTGAATGTGCGGTCGCGGTCGGGGCCTCTCATCGGCTGAGTGTGCGGTCCCGGTCGGGGCCTCTCATCGGCTGAATGTGCGGTCGCGGTCGGGGCCTGTCATCTGAGTGCGCGGTCGGGGCCTGTCATCGGCTGAGTGTGCGGCCGCCTCGGCAGGGGTAGCGTGCCCGATATGCCCGAGAACGATCCCGGCGAGTTGGCCGATCAACGCGAGCGCGAGGCCGATCGCCTCGAGCAGCGCGGCGAGGCACTCGAGGGGGACGTCGAGAACGTCCGGCAGGACTGGGAGCGAAAGCGCGCCGACCAGGGGGTGCCGGGAGCGCCGCCGCGCGAGGGTGACGGGGCGGAGGCTGAGGACGCCCGGAGCTCGCCCGCGCCGGAGGCGCCGCCCGAGGGGGCCGGCCCCTCGGCCGCCGAAACCCCGGCCGAAGGAGCCGGCGGGCCGCCGGCGGACACGCTCGACGACTGACGCGTCGGCCGGCGATGCCCGCTGCGCGCGGGCCGACCGCGGCTATGGCGAGCGCGGCTCGGAGGGAACCGCGGTCTGCGAATCCTCCGCCGTGTCGCTATGGCGCTCGGCGATCCAGATGCCGCCGCCCGTGCGGCGGACGGCCGCGATCCGGGCGCCGGACTCGTCGTGGAGCCCGCCGCCGTCGTCGACGGTGAGCGAGGCCTCGCCGCCGAGCGCCGCAGTGACGATTTCCTGCGCCCGCTCGGTCTCGAAGCGCTCGGCCTTTTGGTCGTTCAGCGTCGCGGTGAGCGTCGCCAGTGTCCGTTCTATCTCTACGTCGGTTGCCATGTCAGAAGCGTTACCCGGCCTCTTGCCGCGATAACGGCGAACCGTTTGAGTACTGACGGTCGGGGAAACTGCTCGCCTGATGCCCACCAACCGCCGCCTCATCCCGCCCTTCGCCCGCCAGCTCGCCGGCGACCGGCTGGGCCTCGGCCGAGCAGCGCAATCGGTTCGCTCGGAGCGCCTCACCGCCCGCACCCGCGCGGCAGACAAGGTCGTGCAGTCGATCTGCCCGTACTGCGCCGTCGGCTGCGGGCAGAAGGTCTACGTCAAGGACGAGAAGGTGATCCAGATCGAGGGCGACCCCGACTCGCCGATCTCCCGCGGACGGCTCTGCCCGAAGGGCTCGGCAAGCGAGCGCCTGGTCAACTCGCCCACCCGCGAGACCCGGGTCAAGTACCGCCGGCCGGGCGGGACCGAGTGGCAATCGCTATCGCTCGAGCAGGCCACCGAGATGATCGCCGACCGCGTGATCCGGGCCCGCGCCGAGACCTGGGAGGAGGAGACCGAGGACGGCCAGCCGCTCAAGCGGACGCTCGGTTTTCACTTCCTCGGCGGCGCGACGCTCGACACCGAGGAGAACTACCTGATCAAGAAGTTCTTCACCGCCGCCGGCGCGATCTCGATCGAGAACCAGGCCCGGATATGACACAGCTCGACCGTCCCCGGTCTGGGGACGTCGTTCGGGCGCGGGGGCGCCACTGACCATCAGCAGGCGCTGCAGCACTCCGACTGCATCCTGATCATGGGCTCGAACATGGCCGAGCAGCACCCCGTGGGCTTTCAGTGGGTGATTGAGGCCAAGGAGCGCGGGGCCAGGGTGATCCACGTCGATCCCCGCTTCACCCGCACGAGCGCGATGGCCGACCTCCACGTGCCGATCCGGCCCGGCAGCGACATCGCCTTCCTCGGCGGCATCGTCAACTACATCCTCGAGCACGACGCCTGGTTTCGCGAGTACGTCCGCCACTACACGAACGCCGCGACGATCATCGAGCCCGCATTCGAGGACAGCGAGGACGGCGGCGGCTTCTTCTCCGGCTGGGACCCGGAGACCAGGGCCTACGACATCAGCACGTGGGCCTACCGCGGCGTCGAGGTGAAGACCGCCGCCGGCAAGAGCGAGCAGCGGGCCGACGTCTCGGGTGAGCAGGCCCACGGCGCCCACGGACCGCAGCTGGAGGGCGGGCGCCCGCCGGCCAGCGACCAGTCGATGGAGGACCCTAACTGCGTGCTGCAGATCCTCCGCCGGCACTTCCGGCGCTACACGCCGCAGGTGGTCGCGGAGCTGTGCGGCTGCTCACCGGAGCAGCTGATCGCCGTGGCCAAGGCGCTATGCGAGAACTCCGGGCCTGAGCGCACCTCCGCGGTGTGCTACGCGGTCGGGTGGACCCACCACACCTACGGCGTCCAGATCATCCGCACGGCCAGCATCATGCAGCTGCTGCTCGGGAACATCGGGCGTCCCGGTGGCGGGATCCTCGCGCTGCGCGGTCACGCGAACATCCAGGGCTCGACCGACATCCCGACGCTCTACAACATTCTCCCCAGCTACATCCCGATGCCGCACCCGCAGGCCCATCCGACGCTCGACACCTTCGTCGAGCAGAACGGGCCCAAGACCGGAGCATGGGGAAGCCTCCGGTCCTACACCGTCTCGCTGCTGAAGGCCTGGTGGGGCGACGCCGCCACGGCCGAAAACGACTTCTGCTTCGGCTACCTGCCCCGGATCGACGGCGACCATTCGCACTACGCGATGATGCTGGGGGCGCTCGACGGCGGCCTCAAGGGCATGTTTTGCGTCGGGCAGAACCCCACGGTCGGCTCGGCCAACTCGAAGCTGATTCGCCAGGCCCTGGGCAAGCTCGAGTGGCTCGTCGTGCGTGACTTCCAGCCCACCGAATCGGCGGTCTTCTGGCAGGACTCGCCCGAGCACGAGTCCGGCGAGGCGCGAGCGCAGGACATCCAGACCGAGGTGTTCTTCCTGCCGGCCGCCGCCCATACCGAGAAGGACGGCAGCTTCACCAACACCCAGCGTCTGCTGCAGTGGCACCACAAGGCGGTCGAGCCGCCGGATGACTGCCGCTCGGAGCTGCACTGGATCTACCACCTCGGCAGGGTCATCCGCCAGAAGCTGGCGCACTCCACCGACCCGCGCGACCGCCCGATACTCGAGCTCACCTGGGACTATCCGTTGCAGGCCCCTCAGGAGGAGCCGGACGCCGAGCACGTCCTGCAGGAGATCTCCGGGCGCGGCGCCGACGGCTCGTTCCTGCCCAAGTACGAGGAACTGAAGGACGACGGCTCGACCACCTGCGGGTCGTGGCTTCACTGCGGGATCTACGCCGACGGGGTAAACCAGGCGGCGCGCAAGAAGCCGCACACCGAAATGAACTGGGTGGCGTCCGAGTGGGCGTGGGCGTGGCCGAAGAACACCCGCACCCTGTACAACCGCTGCTCGGCCGACCCAGCCGGGCGGCCGTGGTCGGAGCGCAAGAAGCTCGTCTGGTGGGACGAGGAGCAGGGACAATGGACAAGCGTGGGCGACACGCCGGACTTCCCCCCGGACAAGCGCCCCGATTACCAGCCGCCCAGCGACGCCACCGGCATGGACGCGATCGCCGGCGACAAGCCGTTCGTCGCCCACCCGGACGGCGCCGGCTGGCTGTACGCGATGGCCGGGCTGGTCGACGGCCCGCTTCCCACGCACTACGAGCCGCACGAGTCGCCGGCGCGCAATGTCCTCTACCGCCAGCAGGAGAACCCGACTCGACAGGCGTTCTCGCGTCCCGAGAACCCCTACCACCCGACCGACGGCGAGCCGGGCGCGGACGTGTTCCCGTTTGCGCTGACCACCTATCGGCTGACCGAGCATCACACCGCGGGCGGGATGTCGCGCACGGTGCCCTACCTGGCCGAGCTCCAACCCGAGTTCTTCTGCGAGGTCTCTCCGCAGCTGGCCGCCGAGCGCGGGCTCGAGCACGGCGGCTGGGCGACGATCGTCACCGCGCGCAGCGCCGTCGAGGCGCGGGTGATGGTGACCGCGCGGATCAAGCCGCTCGAGGTGGAGGGACGGACCGTGCACGTCGTCGGAGCGCCCTACCACTGGGGCGGGGTGGGGATCGTCACCGGCGACGCGGCCAACGAGCTGCTGCCCCTGGTGCTCGACAACAACACCCACATCGCGGAGTACAAGGCTGCCACCTGCGACATCCGCCCGGGCCGGCGGCCGCGCGGGCGGGCACGGCTCGAGCTGGTCGAGGACTACCGGCGGCGCGCGGGAGTCAAGATGTGAGCGAGTCCACGCTGAAGACGATTGCCTGGCCCGACAGCTACGGCGAGCGCGCCAAACCGCGCATGGGCTTCTTCACCGATACGTCCGTGTGCATCGGCTGCAAGGCATGCGAGGTCGCGTGTAAGGAGTGGAACCGGATCCCGATGTCGATGCAGGGGTTCACCGGCCACTCCTACGACAACACGATCGACCTCGGCGCCGACACGTGGCGCCACGTGGCGTTCGTCGAGCAGCGCCTGCCCGTGGACGCCACCGAGGGCGGCTCGCTCGTGCAGCTCGCCGAGCGCGCGCAGGCGGTCGACGGCGGCGTGCAGACCTACCAGGAGGGCGAGGGGATCCGCTGGCTGATGGCCTCCGATGTGTGCAAGCACTGCACCGACGCCGCCTGTCTCGACGTCTGCCCAACCGGGGCTCTGTTTCGCACCGAGTTCGGGACCGTGGTCGTCCAGGAGGACATCTGCAACGGCTGCGGCTACTGCGTCCCCGCGTGCCCGTTCGGCGTGCTCGACCAACGCGAGGGGGACGGCCGGGTGTGGAAGTGCACGCTCTGCTACGACCGCCTCAAGGACGACAAGGAGCCGGCCTGCGCTCAGGCCTGCCCGACCAACTCGATCCAGTTCGGCGAGCTCGGCGAGCTGCGTGAGCGCGCCGAGCACCGTCTGGCCCGGCTCCAGGAGGCCGGGCAGGCCAAGGCCCAGCTCTACCTCGCCGACGAGGACGACGGCATCCACGGCGCCGGCGCGTTCTTTCTCCTGCTCGACGAGCCGGAGGTCTACGGGCTGCCGCCCGATCCGGTCGACACCCGCCGCGACCTCGGCTCGGTGTGGGCGGCGGCCGGCGCGGCCGCTGCGGCGCTCGGCGCCGGCCTGCTCGCCGCGGTGTTCGGAGGCCGGCGGTGACCGAGGCCCGCTCCTACCACGGCCAGCCCGTGATCAAGCAGCCGGTGTGGACGTGGGAGATCCCGACCTACTTCTTCACCGGCGGGCTCGGCGGCGCCTCAGCCGGTCTCGCGTACCTGGCGCAGTGGCGCGGGAACGATGTCCTCGCCCGCCGGGCGTGGAGCGGCGCGCTGGCCGGTGTGGCGGTGAGCCCCATGCTGCTCACCTCCGACCTCGGCAAGCCGCTGCGGTTCGTGAACATGCTCCGGATGTTCAAGGTCACCTCGCCGATGAGCGTCGGTTCGTGGCTGCTCACCGCCACCGGGGCGGCGACCGGCGTGGCCGCCGCCGACGCCTGGACCGGCCGGTTGCCGCGCAGCGGCGCCGTGGCCCGGCCGGCCGCTGCGCTGCTCGGCCTGCCGCTGTCCACCTACACCGCGGCGCTGATCGCCAACACCGCCGTCCCGGTGTGGCACGAGGCGCGCTCGATGCTGCCATTCGTGTTCGCCTCCGGCGCGGCGCTCAGCGCCGGAGCCGCCGCCGTGGCGCTCACGCCGCCCGATCACGCCGCGCCGGCGCGCCGCCTCGCCCTCGGCGGCGCCGCCGCCGAAGTCGTGCTGGAGCAGCTGATGGAAAAGCGGCTCGGGGACCTCGCGGCCCCTTACGAGGAAGGCACTTCGCACACGCTGAGCCGCCTCGCCCAGGCCTGCCTGCTCGCCGGCTCCGCAATGGTGGCGTGGGGCGCGGGACGGTCGCGGCGCGCGAGCGCGGCGGGCGGCGCGGTCATGGCCGCCGGCGCGCTCAGCGCGCGCTGGAGCGTGTTCAAGGCCGGGTTCGCCTCGGCGGCCGATCCGGGTCAGGTAGTCGGCCCCCAGCGCGCCGCGATCGAGCGCGGCGAGCGGCGTGGCGCCGCCCGCGGGCACGCGCGCGTGAGCGCGCCGGATCCCGCGCGCGGGTCGCCGGCAACGTCGGTGTACTGACAGCGGGTGACTAATACGAGGGCGTCGGGGTACATCGACCGGGCGTGGCAATGCTGAGTCCCCCACCGGGCGCTCTCTCGTCCCTGATCAGCACCCGCCACGAGTACGACCATCTGTTCGGCATCTACGTGCCGATCGCCATCGGCGTGTTCCTGACCATCCTGCTGGTCGTGGTGGGGGCGGTGGTCATCTTCCACCGACGCCCGCCCGAGCGCGCGGCGCGCTGGCACGAGAACAACCCGGTCGAGGGCACGTATGCGCTGGTACTGGCGTGCGTGGCCGCGTTCCTGCTGTACCTGACCTTCAGCGCCGAGCACAAGGTCGACACGGTCGCCAACCAGCAGCATCCCTCGGTTGTGGTGTTCGTCACCGCGGCCAAGTGGGAGTGGACCTTCCGCTACCCGGGCTACGGCTTCAGCGTGCGCAGCGGAACGGTCGGCCGGCAGCCGCTGGTGGTCCCGGCCGGTGAGCCGGTCCGCTTCATGTTGACCTCCGACGACGTGATCCACGCGCTGTGGATCCCCGCCGTGCGCTACAAGCACGACGCGATCCCCGGCTCCACCCAGATCGTCACGTTGAGCTTCAGCACGGGCGTGTTCGACGGTCACTGCGCCGAGTTCTGCGGCCTGCGCCACTCTGACATGGTGTTCACCGTCCACGCGGTCAGACCGGCCTCGTTCGCGGCCTGGGCCCGCAGCAAGGGAACGGCGGCGGTCCCGTGAGCGTGGCCACCGCACCGCGCGCGCGCCTGGCCCGCAGGGGCGGGTGGCCGGAAGCGCTCACCAGCACCGACCACAAGCAGATCGGCCTGAACCTCGGCGCCTGCTCGCTGTTCTTCTTCCTCCTCGGGGGAGTGTTCGCGCTGATCCTGCGCACGCAGCTGGCCCAGTCGAACATGCAGGTGCTCTCGGACAACTCCTACAACGAGATCTTCACGATGCACGGCTCGACGATGATCTACCTGTTCGTCACGCCGATGGCCGTGGCGATGGCGACGTATCTCGTGCCGCTGCAAATCGGCGCGGTGCGCCTCTCGGCGCCGCGCCTGTCGCTGGCCGGCTTCTGGACGTGGCTGGCCGGCGGGCTGGTGATGGAGTCGAGCTGGCTCACCGCGGACGGCGCCGGCCGCACCGGCTGGTCCTCCTACGTGCCGATGTCCAACAGCACCAACACCCCGGGCGTCGGACAGGACCTGTGGGTGATCGGCGTCATCCTGGTCGCCCTCGGGCTCACCGCGATGTCGATCTGCGTGACCGTCACGGTCGCGCGCCGGCGGGCGCCGGGCATGGCGCTGCTGCGGATGCCGGTGTTCACCTGGACCGCGCTGCTCAGCGTGCTGATGATCGTCGCCGCCTTTCCGATGCTGATCCTCGCGATGACCCTGCTGTTCATCGACCGGACCGGTGCCGGCCACATCTACACCGGGTTCGCCGGGGCGATCGACTACCAGGACCTGTTCTGGTTCTTCGGCCATCCGGTCGTCTACGTGATGTTCTTTCCGTATCTGGGCGGCGCGGCCGAGGCGGTCGCGGTGAACGCGCACAAGCGATGGTTCGGCTACACGGCGTTCGTCGTCTCGATCATGATGTTCTCGGCCCTGTCGATGGCCGTGTGGTCGCACCACATGTACACGACCGGCGGCGTCACCAACCAGTACTTCGCGTTCACCTCGACGTTGCTGCTGGTGCCCGCCGGGATCGAGTACTTCGACATGATCGGCACGCTGATCGGCGGCGCGATCGTGTTGCGGGCGTCGATGCTGTTCGCGCTCACCTTCTTCCTCCAGTTCCTGGTCGGCGGGCTGAGCGGGGTCTTCGTCGCCTCACCGGTGCTCGACTACCACGCCTACGGGACCTACATCGTGGTCGCGCACTTCCACTACACGCTGTTCGCCGGCAGCATCTTCGGCTTCTTCGCCGCCGCCTACCACTGGTTCCCGAAGCTCACCGGGGCGCTCCTGCGCGAGGGGCTCGGCAAGCTCCAGCTGGCGGTGATGGTGATCGGCACCAACCTCACCTTCTTCCCGATGTTCTTCCTCGGCAACGACGGGATGCCGCGGCGAGTCTCCCGCTACCCCACCCATCCCGAGTGGGGCACGCTCAACCTCCTCGAGACGATCGGCGCGGGGATCATCGCGCTCGGCGTGCTGATCTTCCTGATCAACGTGATCGTCTCGCTGCGCCGCCGGATCGTGGCCGGCGATGACCCGTGGCTCGGGCACACGCTCGAGTGGGCCACGACCTCGCCGCCGCCGCCGCTCAACTTCGAGGCGCCGCTGCCGCCGGTCCGCTCCTACGCGCCGCTGCTCGATCTCCGCGAGCAGCAGCTCGACCGCGAGCGCCGCCTGGAGGGAGCACCGGCGTGAGGGGCGGTGCGATCGCGATCCTGGCCTGGGCGACGGTGCTGCTCGTGCTCTTCATCGGCAACTGGATCTGGGACGCCAAGCCGGTCAACGCCGCCACGGCGGCGTTCGCGGCCGTCGTCACCTACGCCACCGGGGTCGCCCTCTGGCTGGCCCGCCGGGAGGCGCTCCGGCCGGGGCCGCCCGCGCCGCGAAGCGAGCCCGAGTCGGTCCCTCAATCGAGCCTGGCCGCGGTCCTGATCGGGCTGTCGGTCGGCACCATCCTGTTCGGCCTCGCCTGGGCCAACTTCCTCGTCTACTTCGGCGCCGGGATCCTGGTCCTGTCGCTGGGACGGCTCGTGCTCGAGCTGCGCTCCGAACGCGCGACACGGCGCCGGCTGCTCGGGGAGGAGGAACCGCGGTGAGCGCGCCGGCGCTGCCCGCGCTGCTGGTCTCGCAGTGGCAGCCGACGGCGGCGATCGCGCTCCCGGCGCTGGCCGCCGGCGGCCTCTACGCGGGTGCGACCCGGCGGGTGCGCGAGCGCTGGCCCCGGCGGCGGACGCTGTCGTTCGTGGCCGGCGTCGGCTGCGTGATCGTCGCGTTGCAGTCGGGGATCGCTCGCTACGACGATCAGTTGCTCGCGGTCCACATGGTCCAGCACATGCTGCTGCTGTTGGCGGCGCCGCTGCTCCTCCTCGGCGGCAGGCCGTGGATCCTCTTGCTCTCGGCGCTGGCGCCCGAGCAGCGGCGCCCGCTCGCCCGGGCGCTGCAGCGGACGCGGGCGTACACCGCGCCGGTCCCGGCGCTCGCCTGCTTCAGCGCGGTCGTGGTGCTCACGCACCTGCCCGCGTTCTACGACGCTGCGCTCCGCAGCCCCGCGCTGCACGCCGTCGAGCACGGCCTCTACCTGCTCGCCGGAATGCTTATGTGGTCGCCGCTGATCGACGGCGACCCCGCCCCGCGCCACCGGCTGAGCGGGCTCGGGCGGCTCGTCTACCTGATCGTCGCGATGATGCCGATGGCGGTGGTCGGCGCCTACCTGAATCGCCACGCCACGCTTTTGTATCCCGCCTACGGACCGACCGCTCGCGCACTCGGGATCTCCGCCCTCGACGACCAGGCCCAGGCGGGAGCGATCATGTGGGTGCTCGGCGACGTGATCATGGTCGCGGTCGGCCTGTGGGCCGCGCTGGCCGCGATGCTGGCCGAGGAGCGCCGCCAGCTCGCCCGCGAGGCGCGGACCGTCCCATGAGGCGCTGGCTGACCCGGCGCTCGCGGATCCCGGCGGTGCTGCGGTTGACCCTGGCGGTGATCCTCGCGGCCGGCGCGGTGGCGGTGCTGGCGGCGCCGAGCTCAGAGGGGCAGACCAGCTCGGGGGCGGGCGTCCCGGGCGGGCCGCCGGCGGGCGTCAACGCGCCGAGCAAATCGCCCGAGCCGCCGGCTCCGGGTGATCCGGTCAAGACGTTTCCGGATTCGCCGGCGCTGAGGGCGCAGGGCTACACCCTGTATCAAGCGGGGTGCTCCTCCTGCCACGGGATCGCGCTCCAGGGGACGCCCGGGGTCGCGCCGTCGCTGCGGGGAGTGGGCGCCGGGCCGGTCGACTTCTACCTGTCGACCGGGCGGATGCCGCTCGAGCAGCCCCGCGAGGAGCCCCAGCGCGCGCCGGCGCTTTACACCCGCGGCCAGATCGACGCCCTGATCGCGTACGTCGCCTCATTCGGCGGCCCGCCGGCGCCGACCGCCGACCCGGCCAAGGGCAACCTGGCGCTCGGCCTGCACGAGTTCACGCTCCACTGTGCGGGCTGCCATCAAGTGGTCGCGCGCGGCGGACTGACCGTCAACGTGCCGGTGCCGGATCTGCTCGCGGCCACGCCCCAGCAGGTCGCCGAGGCGGTCCGGATGGGCCCGTACGTGATGCCGCACTTCGGTACGCGGCAGATCGACCAGCACGACCTCGACTCGATCGCTCGCTACGTGCTCTGGACCCGGCATCCGGTCAACGCCGGCGGATGGGCGATCTACAACCTGGGGCCGATTCCCGAGGGCATCGTGGCGTGGTTCATGGGGCTGGCGGCGCTGGTGATCGTCGCGCGGCTGATCGGCGAGAGGCTGGCGTGAGCACGGGCGACGGATCGCCCCGGCTCCGGCCGATCGCCCGGACGCTGGCAGTGCTGGTGGCGCTTCGCACCGCCGTGCGCACGGCCACCGGGCGAGAGCGGCCCGGCCCCCCGGCGCCACCCGATGTCGATCCCTCCGAGCGGATCGTCCCCGCCAGCCGCCGGGCCGAGACGATCGTCGCCGCGCTACTCCTGGCGGCCGCGGTGTTCGGCTTCGGCTTCACCTTCGTGTATGTGGTCAGTGGCGAAAACACCCAGCTGCTCGGCCTCGCGGTCGGCGGCATGCTGGCGCTGCTGGCCGCCGCGGCGATCATCGCCGGCAAGCTCGTGGTCCCCCAGGAGCAGTCGGTCGAACAACGCGATCCGCTGCTGGTCGAGGAGCAGGCAGAGGAGATCGTCGAGATCGTCGAGGCCGGGGGAGAGGGCGTCTCGCGCCGCGCTCTCCTGGCCGGCGCCGGCGGCGTCGCCGGGGCGGCGCTGATCACCGCCGCCGCCACCCCGGTGGCCTCGCTCGGGCCCACGCTCAACGGGATCCACACCACCGACTGGAAGCGCGGTGTGCGGCTGCTCGACACTAGCGGGCGGCCGTACCTGGCCGCCGACATCGAGATCGGCACGTTCTACACCGCCTTGCCCGAGGGCGGAGACCCGGAGCACCTCGGCGCCGGCCTGTTGGTGGTCCGGCTCCCGCCCGAATTCCTCCACCTCCCGCCGGCGCGCCAGAGCTGGGCGCCCGACGGGATCGTCGCCTACTCGAAGATCTGCCCGCACGCCGCCTGCGCGATCTCGCTGTACCGCTACCCGACCTACCGGCCGACCAGCGTCGAGCCCGCGTTCACCTGCCCGTGCCACTACTCGACCTTCCTGCCGGGCGAGGGCGGCCGGCTCGTCTTCGGCCCCGCCGGCCGCGCGCTGCCGCAGCTGCCGTTGATGGTCGACGCCGACGGGTACCTGCGCGCCGCCGGCCCCTTTCACGAGGACATCGGCCCGTCGTGGTGGAACATCCACCGGGGGCAGTCGTGAACGTGCTGCAGCGCACGCTCGAGCGCCGCTTCCTGCGCGGCACCCGCTGGCTCGAGCAGCGGCTCGGCGCGGCCAAGGGAATCAAGTGGCTGCTCAGCTACGTGTTCCCCGACCACTGGTCGTTCCTGCTCGGCGAGATCGCGCTCTACGCGTTCATCGTGCTGGTGGGGACGGGGACGTTCCTGGCGCTCTACTACATCCCCGGCGACTCGCAGGTCATCTACCACGGCCCGTACGCGCTGCTGCAGGGCGAGCAGATGTCCGAGGCCTACCGTTCGGTCGTCGACCTGTCGTTCAGCGTCCCCGCCGGGCTGCTGTTCCGCCAGGCCCACCACTGGGCGGCCGACGTGTTCGTCGCGGCGATCGTGCTTCATCTGTGCCGAATCTTCTTCACCGGCGCCTACCGCAAGCCGCGGGATGTCAACTACTTCATCGGCCTGACCATGCTGATGCTGGCGATCCTCGAGGGGTTCGCCGGCTACTCGCTGATCGACGACCTGCTCTCCGGGATGGGGCTGGCGATCGCCTACGGGGTGGCGCTGTCGCTGCCGGGCATCGGCGCGCAGCTCGGCTATCTGGTGTGGGGCGGCCCGTTTCCCGGCTCGAGCTCGTTCCTGCCGCGCCTCGAGATCGTCCACGTGTTCCTCATCCCCGGCACCCTCGCGGTGCTGATCACGCTGCACCTGGTGATGATCATGCGCCAGCACCACTCCCAGTTCCCGGGGCCGGGCCGGCGGGAGCGAAACGTGGTCGGCACGCCGCTGTGGCCGGCGTACGCGCTGCGCTCGATCGGGCTGTTGCTGGCCGTCGCCGGCGTGCTGTTCCTGCTCGGCGGCCTGGTCCAGATCAACCCGATCTGGCAGTGGGGTCCCTTCCATCCGTACCTGTCCGAGAACGGCGCCCAGCCTGACTGGTACATCGGCTGGCTGATCGGCGCGCTGCGCCTGATGCCCAACTGGGAGCCCGCGATCGGCAACTACACCCTGATCCCGAACCCGTTCTGGGGCGGCGCCGCCTTCCCGCTGTTCGTGTTCATCGTCATGTTCGCCTGGCCGGCGATCGAACGGCGCTTCACCCGCGACCACCTCCGCCACGATCTCCTCGACCGCCCCCGCGACCGCCCCACCCGGACCGCGATCGGCGCCGCGTTTCTCAGCTGGGTGATGATCATCTTCGCGGTCGGCTCGACCGATCGGCTGTTCTTCCGCCTGCACATCTCCTACACGGCGCAGATCCACTTCTGGCGCGCCGGCGTCTGGGTGCTTCCGATCCTGATCTTCTTCATTACCCGCAGCGCCTGCCGCTCGCTCCGGCGCACCGACACCCACCCGATGCGGGCCTGGCAGGGCACGGTGGTCCGCCGCGGGCCCGACGGCAGCATCACCCGGCTCGGTGACAGCGCGGACCGGACGCAGTCCCGGCCCTCGGAGGAGCCAGTGGGGACGGTGCCCGCGGAGTCGGAGCGCTAGCCGCGGGTCCTCGCCGGGCGGTCGGCCTGCCGGGGGCTCTTCGGCTGGCGGGGCTCTTGGCCGCGCCTTACCCGCGGCCTTCGGCCGAGCCGGATGGTGGGGTCGGCTCGCACCCGGCGGTGAAGCGTGGACCCGCGGGCGCGCCGGCAACGCCGCCCGCCGATCGCAGCCCGGACTCTTGGCCCCACGGATGCCGAGCGAAGCGAGGCCCGTAACTCAGCGCATGATCCCGGTGTGGCCGAGCGAGTAGCGGCCCGGCTGCGGCCACACGCACAGTCCGTGGGGA
Organism: Solirubrobacterales bacterium; assembly: GCA_019240655.1. Lineage (GTDB taxonomy): Bacteria > Actinomycetota > Thermoleophilia > Solirubrobacterales > Solirubrobacteraceae > Palsa-465. The sequence goes on along the minus strand of JAFAXX010000137.1, from coordinate 6,117 downwards.
CCGTCGCCAACCGGGATCCGCGCGAGCAGCCGCCCGGTGCGGGTATCGATCGCGTACACCTCAGCGTTGTAGCGGCCGCTCAGCCACAGGACCGAGCCGTCGGCCGACACGCCGCCCATGTCCGGGCTGGCCGGCGTCGGCAGCTGCCAGACCGCGACGACCCGGCGTGACTTGAAGCTGACCACCGAGATGCTCCCGGCGGCGCGATTGGAGACGTAGAGGAAGCTGGCGTCACGGCTCGGGTAGAGGCCGTGGGCCCCGGCGCCGGTGCGGACAAAGCCGGTGACGGTGAACCGCGCCGGATCGATCTCCCAGATGCCGCCGGCCGCCTGGTCGGCGGTGTACAGCGTGCGCCCGTCCGGCGAGAGCTTCACGTCCTGCGGTGAGCTGTGACCGCCGGCGATCAGCAGCGTGCCGATCACCCGCTGCGTGCGCAGGTCGATCTCGATCATCCGCCCGCCGAACTCGCAGCTCGCGTACATGTAGCGGCCGTCGACCGAGAAGTCGGCATGGTCGACTCCGGCGCAGGTCGGCACCGGCAGCGAGTGCTCCAGCGCCATCGTGTGGGGGTTGCGGAAGTCGAGCCGGAGCAGGCGCTCGGCGACGACGATCGCGTAGCGCCCGTCCGGGGTGAAGTACAGGTTGTAGGGGTCGTCCACCGCGATCGGCGTCCCCGCCGCGCCGGTGCGCGGATTGATCGGCGTCAGGCTGTTGCCGTCGTCGTTGTCGACGTAGAGCGTCTTCAGGTCCCACGACGGGGTCACGTGCTGGGGCAGCGCGCCGACCTGCATCGTGCCGACGATCTTGAACGTCCGCTGGCTGATCAGGGTCACCGTGTTGCTGAGCGTGTTCGGGACGTAGACCACGGCGGGATCGCGGCGGACGGCCGGGGCGAAGTCGTTCGGGCCGTCGGCGGCGTAGACGTTGAGAGACCGGCTCGGACCCGGTGCGACCAGGCGGCCGGGGTCGCCCGACGAGGTGCTCGCGCTGCTCGCCGCGGGCGGGTGCGAGGACCCGCACGCCGCGAGCAGCAGCGTGAGGAGGATCACCGCCAGCGTGAAGCTGCGCACGGTGGAGAAGCTTCGCCGGGCCACTCAAACCAGCTTAAAGCACCCATGAGAATCCGCTGAGCCCGGCCGCCGCGGGCGCTGAGCCGACCACCCCGTGGGCTAGGCTCCGGCAGATCCACCGCCTCGTCCTCGCCTTCCTGGCCGTCTTCGTGGCCGCCGGCGCCACCGGCTGCGGCGCGAGCGCCGGCATGTCCTCGAGCCGTGCCGCCCGCCCGGACGCGCCGCGCCGACGCTCCGGGCCTGCCTCCGTCCGCCTCGCCTACCGGCCGCTGTTCGCGCTGTCGGCGGCGGTCCAGGACCCGGCCTCGGCAGCCCTGGCGGACGGGCGCTTCGTCCTGCTCGGCGGGCTCGACGCCGCCGACACCTCGACCGCCGTGGTGACGGAGGCGGGCGAGCACGGTGCCCGCTCGGGCGGGAGCCTTCCGGGCGCCCAGCACGATGCCCAAGCGGCGAGCCTCGCGGGCGCCGTGTACGTGTTCGGGGGCGGCCAGCTCAGCCAGTACAACCACATCCTGCGCTGGGCACCGCCGGTGGGCCCGGCGACGGCGGTCGGCGCGCTGCCGAACCCGGAGTCCGACGTCGCGGTCACCGAGCTCGGCGGCACCGCCTACGTGGTCGGCGGGTTCGACGGCAGCAGCGCGCTCGACACGATCGTGGCGTGGCGACCTGGCGGCCCCGCGCGGGTGGCCGCGCGCCTGCCGGTGGCGCTCCGCTACGCCGCGGTGGCCGCGGCCGACGGGGCGATCCTGATCCTCGGCGGCTCGACCCCGGCCGGCGCGAGCCGCGCGATCTATCGCTTCACGCCCGGCACGGGCACGGTGCGGCAGATCGGCCGGCTGCCGGAGGGCACCACCCACGCGGGCGCCGCCGTGCTCGGGTCGACCGTCTACCTGGTCGGCGGCCGCGGCGACAGCGCCGACTCGCGCACCGCCGCGGTTTATGCGGTCGACCCAGCCAGCGGCAAGGTGACGCCGGCCGGTCACCTGCCCCAGCCGCTCTCGGACGCCGCGGTCGTCTCGCTCCGGGGCGCGATCATCGTCGCCGGCGGGCATTCGCCCGCGGCGACCGTCGCCGGCGTGGGCGAGCTAACCCCGGTGGGTTGATTCAGCGACCGGCGCTCCGCTGCGCCGCTTGCACGTAGGCGACCACGGCCGCCAGCTCCGCGCGGGACAGGGAGCGCTTGACCGGCATCTCGCGGGTGAACTCGATCAGCTCCGTGCGGGTCATGCGGTAGCCGACGAGATCGCCGCCCGGCCGGTGCAGCGACTCGTTGCCGATCAGCGAGTGACAGGCACTGCACTGCTGGGCGAACACCTCGGCGCCGCTGACCGGCCGGGCGGGCGCGCCGCTGCCGCAGGCGGCGATCGCGCCCCCGGCGCCGGCGGCGATCGCGCCGCTCCCGCAGGCGACGATCGCGCCACGGAGCACAAACTCGCTCACCGCGCGGGTACGAGGCATCCGCTCAGCCTACGGATCGACGACACCCACGATCTCGCGCCAGGAGGTTGCCGGCGTTTCGGCACGCCGACGGGGGCGCCGATCGAACGGGTGTTCTCACCCGGTAAGGTGGGTATGAGCAGAGCTTCCCGATCCCGAAGGAGAACCAACATGTCTGATCCAGACACGGAACGCACCTCCGGTGGGCTCGTCGGAAAGGTGGTCGGCAAGGCGAAAGCCGCGGTCGGCAGCGCCACCGACAACGACGAGCTCGCCCGCGAGGGGCGTCTGCAGGAGGCCCAGGCGGAAGCCGGGCAGCAGGCCCGCGAGAGCGCGGCCAAGGCCAGCCAGCGCGAGCAGGAGGCCGAGCTGCGCGCGCAGCGCACGGAGACCGAGCTCGAGCGTCAGCGGCTGGAGAACGAGGTGGCCGCCCAGCAGCGTGAGCAGGCGATCGAGCGGGAGCGCCGCGAGGCCGAGCGCGCGGCCGAGTCCGGCGCGCAGCAGCAGCAGGCGGCCGCTGAGCAGGGCCGCCGGGCCGAGCGGGCCGCCGCCGAGGCGTCCGAGCGTCGGGCCGAGCAAGACCGTCTCGCCGCCGAGCAGGACGCCATCCGCCTGGAGCGCCAGGCCCGCGAGGCGGAGGAGCGCGCCGACCGGATCGACCCCCAGGAGGCCCGATGACCATTGCCGGAAGTGCACTGAACAACTACCTGCGGCTGCTTCGCCTGCCGCTGGACGCCGCCGTCGACATGCTGCCGGGCGGCGACGACGGTCCGGCGGCCGGCGCGAAGCTCACGCTCGACCGCTTGGACGCGGGCGTCCGCGCGGTCGCCGCTGCGATGCTCGGCGACGCCGACCTGCGCGAGGACGCCCGGCGCCGGCGGGTGGCCGCGGACGAGCGTCAACGCGCGCAGCGGCTGCGCGGCGAGGCCGAGCGCCGGAGCGAGCGGGCCGACGCCGAGGTGCAGGAGCGCCTCGAGCAGTCGCAGCGGCGGCGGACTCAGGCCGACACCCGCGCCCGGGCGCGGCGCGAGTCGGCGGCGCAAGAGAAGCAGGAGCGCACCCGTCGCGCGGCCGAGACCGCGCGGCGGCGCACGGGGGCCAGCCGCCAGGCCGAGGGGCGCGTCGAGGAGCGGATCGACGAGCGGGCTCCGCAGGAGCGCCTCGCCGCCCTCGAGCAGCGGGCCGAGGCCGAGCGCGAGCGCGAGGAGGCGCTGACCGAGCGCAGCGAGGCCCAGCGCCTGGCCGACGCCGCCGCCCGGGCCAAGGCTGAGCGCAAGGAGAACGGGGCCGGCTGATCGCGGCGGACGCTTAACGCCCGTTTCGCAACGCCGCTGCGGCCGCGACGCCGGCCGCAGCGGCGCTCGCGCCGACACCGGCCAGCACGAGCCCCCGTCGCTTGGCCAGCTCGTACTGGAGGCTGAAGCCCTTGGCCTGGTCGTCGAACGGGCCGTGCGCCCCGCGGTCCTCCTCGACCGGCTCGAACAGGTTGTCGTGTCCGCGGGGATCGAGCGGATGCTCGGTCATCTGGCTCTTGAAGCCCGTCTTGGCCAAGTAGCGATCGAGGATCCACGGCGCGATCCGTTCACCGAGGATGTTCATCACCGTCGGGTAGCCGACGTAGATCTGCCGGCGCTTGTGGTGCGCGGCGTGATGAACCGCGTCGGCGGCGATCTCCGGCTGGTAGATCGGCGGCACCGGCATGGTCTGCTTGGGCAGCTTCGTGCGGCCCCAGGTGAACTGCGGAGTATTCAGGCCGGGCAGCTGGATCATCGACACCCGAACCTTTGACTTGTGGTGGATCAGTTCGGTGAGGACGCTCTCGGTGAAGCCCTTGCACGCCGCCTTAGCCCCGCAGTAGGGCGCCTGGAGCGGAATGCCCCGGTACGACATGGCCGAGCAGACCTGCACCACCGAGCCGCGGTCGCGCGGGACCATCCGCTTGAGCGCCGCCCGCGTGCCCCACACCATGCCCAGATAGCTCACCTCGGTGGCGCGGCGGTACTCCTCGGGCTCGATGTCGAGGAACTCCGCGTAGACGGTGACCATCGCGTCGTTCACCCACACATCGATCGGCCCGAACGCGTCCTCGACCGACGCCGCGGCCGACTCGACGGCATCGTGGTCGGCCACGTCCAGCGGCAGCACCAGGGCCTCGCCCCCGGCTTCCTCGACCTCGCGGGCGGCAGCCTCGAGGCCGTGGCGCCCGCGCGCGATCAGCCCGATGCGCGCGCCGTCCGCGGCGAAGCGGCGCGCGGTCGCGCGCCCGACGCCGCCGGAAGCTCCGGTGATGACAACGATCTCACGTCCATTGGCCATTGCGCTCTCCTTTGGGGTTCGGACCGGGCGCTACCCGACCGAGCGCACGAGGACGCACGCGAGTGTCCGCAAACCGACATGCCGGCGGCCTTGGCGCGCCCGACCGCCGAGTCACCGCCGTATTCGGCAGGCCGGTTACAGCTGCATCCGGCGGGCTGGTTACTGCTGCATCCGGCGGGCGTCGGCCAGCGCCTCGGGCGAGGTCGGCACGTGCCCGGGGTCGCCGTGCTCGTGGTGAGGCAGCGGCCGGTTGGTCGTCGGATGCGCCTCGGTCCTGGCGCCGGCCGCGCCTTGAGCCCTCCGGGCCCACAGTCCGGACATGACCGCCGCGGCGAGCGCGATCAGCCCGAGGGGAATCAGCACGATGCCGTAGATCCCGCCCGCGAACAGGCCGACGATGCCGAACATGACCAGCAGTACGCCGACGATGTACAACCACATAGGCTGTTCCTACCCATGGGGGCAGGTCCCGTAACGCCGTGGGTGACCGACGACCCGTGCCGAGAGCCGATACCTACCCACCGATCAGCGACTACGCCCTGATCGGCGACTGCCACAGCGCGGCGCTGATCTCGCTGCGGGGCTCGATCGAGTGGTGCTGCCTGCCGCGGTTCGACGCCGGGAGCACGTTCGCCCGGGTCCTCGACCGCGAGCGCGGCGGCCACTGCTCCATCACCCCGCTCCAGGACGGCGAATGGAGCTTCACGCGGCACTACGTGGCGGACTCGCTCGTGCTCGAGACGACGATCCAGGGCACCGGGGGCGAGCTGCGGGTGCTCGACTGCCTCACGATCCGCGAGGAGGCGCGCGGCACGCCGGCCCGCCAGGTCCTGCGGGTGCTCGAAGGCAACCGCGGCGCGGTCGAGCTCGAGCTCAAGGTGGCCCCGCGCTTCGACTACGGCCAGGTGCGACCGTGGATCCGGCGCCACGGGCACCGCCTGCACAGCGCGCTCGGCGGGGACGACGCGCTGCTCGTGTGGTGCGAGGAGGAGCTTCACGAGGACCCGGCGCATGAGCTCGTGGCCACGTTCGCGGTGCGAGCCGGTGAGCGCGTGCGGCTGGCCCTCACCTATTGCCCGCCGGAGCTGGTCGACGCCGGCCCGCCGGCGGAGCCGGACGCCGAGTCGCTCGACCGCGCGCTCGAACAGACCGTGCGCTGGTGGCGGGACTGGGTCGCGCAGCTCAGGCTGGGCACGCGCGACGAACCAGGGGCGCGGCAGTCGGGCATGGTGCTGAAGGCGCTCACGCACGAGCCGACCGGAGCGATCGTGGCGGCGCCGACGACGTCGCTGCC
>JAFAXX010000091.1 GCA_019240655.1 Solirubrobacterales bacterium | reverse complement strand
CGAACCTGAAGTACAGCTCGTTGTCGAAGAACAGCTGGGTGATCAGGAAGCTCGACCCGGCGTACACCTTGGACCTGAGGAAGTGAAGGTCGGTGGCCTGGTCGGGCGCCTCCGGGTGCGTCTCGGGAAAGCAGGCGGCGCCGACGGCGAACGGATAGCGGCGGGTGATCAGCTCGATCAGCTCGGTCGAGTAGCTGAGGCCGCCGGGATGGGGCCGCCAGTCGGGCTGGCCTCTGGGCGGGTCGCCCCGGAGCGCCAGGACGTTCTCGACGCCGGCGTCGGCGATTCCGTCGAGCGTGGCGGTCAGTTCCTCACGGGTGCACCCGACGCAGCTGAGGTGCGCCATCGCCTCGATTCCCAGCTCCTGCTTGAGCCACTTGGTCAGCCCGACCGTCTTGTCGCGGCTGGAGCCGCCGGCGCCGTAGGTGACCGACGCGAAGTCCGGCTCGAGCGGGCGCAGCGCCGCGAGCGCCGCGCGCAGGTTGCGCTCTCCGTCTTCGGTCTTGGGCGGGAAGAACTCGAACGAGAAGACCGGCTCGTCGCAGTTCTCGAGGATGTCGTCGATGCGCATGGCGGGACGGTAACAACCTTGACACAGCTGTGTCAAGGTTTGTCTCTGGGAAACCGGCCGGGGGTTGCGCGTTCCGTTTGCGTGGCGATCTGTCGGCGTGGGAACCGTGCGACAGGACGGGAACCGTGCGACCGGACGGGGACCGTCCGACGGGACGGCAAGGCCGGTGGCCGGGCCGCCCATCCGAAACCACAATGTGAATGACCGCGCTGGACGCCGCGCGCCTCAGGCCAGCCGCCAGCGCTCGCGCCCGTCAGGCGCCGGCGTCACCCGCTCCGCCAGTTCGAGATGCCGCAGGTAACAGAGCGTCTCTGCCAACAGCCACGGCGCGTTGGCCTCGCTGAGCGGCTCGCCCAACACGCGAGGGGCGATTTGGGCCGCGGTGAGCTCACCGCCGCCGGCGAGCGCCGAGAGCACCGCCTCGAGCCGCGCGTGGGCCAGATTCCGGCTCGCCACGACGTGACCGTGCACGTCGACGAACGGCTTACCGTGGCCGGAGAGCCCGAGCCGGGCGCCGAGCTCATCCACCGCCGTCAGGGAGCAGAGGAACTCACGCACCGGATCGGGCGTCCACCCGTAGTCGTAGTAGAGGGACGGCCGGCCGAGCACGTGGTCGCCGGAGATCAGCAGCCGGCGCTCGGCCTGGAACAGGCACACGTGAGAGGGCGCGTGGCCGGGCGTCTCGTGCACCGACCACCGGCCGAGGTCGGTGTCGATCTGCACGCCGGGCACCAGCGCCCGATCGGGCTCGATCACCGTCGCGATGCCCGACGGCAGGTCGCGCGAATGCTCGGCGTAGCGCTCGAGCACGTTCGCGGGGATGCCGCTCTGGCGGCCGATCTCGAGCCGGCGGGCGAGCGCCAGCGCCGGGTCGTCGGCCGTCTGGACGGCATGCTCATGGCGGGGATGCATCCACATCTCGCATCCCGCGCGATCGATCACCGGACCCGCCTGCCCCCAGTGGTCGGAGTGGGCGTGGGTAATGACGAGGAGGCGGACGTCCTCGAGCCGCAGTTTGACCTGCTCCATTGCGCGCTCCAGCTGCGCCATCGAGCCCGTCTCGTGCAGCCCGCAGTCGACCAGCACGACCCCCGGGCCGGCGGCGATCGCCCACGCGTTGCAGTGCGGGACGCCGGGGAACGGCAGCGGCAGACGGAGCCGCCACAGTCCGGGCAGGACCCGCTCGCCGCGGCCGAGCTCGCGCCTCGCGCTCATCAACCGCCGGCCACCCTCATCGCTCACCACGCTCGCGCATCGCCCGGCACCCTAGTGCCTCGTCAAGAACCGTTTGCCCCCGTCCGGCGAGCGAAAAGCGAGCCGAGCGAGGACGGAGGCACGAAGCGCTAGAGCGCTCCCGCGAATGTCGAGCACGCTGCCGGTCGAAGGTCTGCCGCCGTCAGACAGGGAGGGGCACGGGTTCTCCGGCGGTTCTAGACAGGGAGGGGCACGGGTTCGCCGGCGGTTCTAGTGATCGCGAGGGGACGGGTTCGCAGGCGGTTCTAGTGACCGCGCGTAGACTCCGGCGCTGAGGATGTCCGCCTCCGACACCGCCGAGCGATACTTCGCCGCGCTCGCCCGCCAGGACCTCGACACGGCGGTGGCGTGCTGGCGCCCCGGCGCCGTCGACCGCTTCGTCGGCCAGCAGGAGCTGATCGCCCCCGACGGCGTGCGACGTTACTTCGCCGAGCTGTTCGCCGCGTTCCCCGACCTGCGCTTTCAGGTGCTGGAGCTGACCGCCTCCGGCGGCCGCGCCGCGGTGCGCTGGAGCGCGACGGGCACGTTCGCCGGCCCCGGCGCCTTCCAGGGCTTCGTCGCCAACGGCGCGCGGATCGCGATGGAGGGCTGCGACGTGCTCACGGTGAGCGAGGACGACGGCCGGATCGAGCGAAACCACGCTTACCTCGACACCGCCGGCGTCGCCCGCCAGCTCGGCTTCCTGCCGGCGCCCGATTCGCCGCTCGCCGCCCGCGTGACCAAGCTGGTCAACGCCCGGACCAGGGCGCGCGCGAGGATCCACGGCGTCGAGACCGAACGCATCGCCCAGGGCGTGTGGGTGCTCCGAGGCGGCTTCCCAAAGAAGACGATGAACGTGTATCTGATCGCCGATGGCGACGGGCTGACCATGTTCGACGCCGGCATCTCGGCCATGGCCGACGGGGTGGCTGCGGCTGCGGCGCGGCTCGGCGAGATCACGCGGATCGTGCTCGGCCACGCCGATGCGGACCATCGCGGCTGCGCGCCCGCGCTCGGAGTGCCCGTCTACTGCCATCCCGCCGAGCGGGCGGCGGCCGAATCCGACGCGCCGTTTCGCCCCTACTGGGACTTCGCCAAGCTGACGCCTCAAGGGCGCCTGCTCTACCCCCGGCTGCTGCCGAGCTGGGACGGCGGCGCGGTGAAGATCGCCGGCACGGTGCAGGAGGGCGACGAGGTGGCCGGCTTCCGGGTGATCGACCTTCCCGGCCACGCCCCCGGCCTCATCGGGTTGCTGCGCGAGTCAGACCGGCTCGCGCTCGTCTCGGACCTCATCTACACGATCGACTCGCAGACCGGCCGCGATCAGCTGCCCGACGTGCCGCACCCGGCGTTCAACCACGACGCCGAACGGGCGCGGGGCTCGATCCGCAAGCTGGCCGCGCTCCAGCCCGCGGTCGTGTGGGCCGGCCATGGCAAGCCGGTCAGCAACGAGGTCGCCTTCCAGCTCGAGCGGGCGGCCACTCCGCGGCCGCCGGTCCCGGCCGTCACCGCCACCGCCCCGTCGGCGCCGCCCGGCACGGCCGACGCCGCCACGGCCACCGCCACCGTGCCGCCCCCGCCGCCGGGCGCGAGCGCCACCGCCCCGCTGCCCACCACGCCGACCACATAGCCCGTGGGCCGCCGCCAGCGCCAGCGCGAGCGCCGTGACCAGCGCCATCCCGAGCTGCTCGCCGCCCCCACCAGCGACTACCGCGACGGCGACGGCAACGTCCTCACCCTTCGCGGATCGCTCACGCCCGCTGCGCGACGCGAGTACGCCAAGACCCTGACCGGGGGCCTCGACCGCGAGGACGCCTGGCAACGCGCCACCGAGCTCCTGTTCGAGCGCCTCGCCGTGAGCTGGACGATCGCCGGGATCGAGACCACGCGCCAGCGGGAGCTCCTGGCTCGCTACCGGCTCGCCACCACGCCCGAACGCCGGTTCGTCCGCGACGCCCTGCGTGGGCACCTCGCCGAGCACTTCCCCGAGCTCGAAGCGCCGTGAACCTCGACGCCTTCGCGACCCTTCTGTGCGACTGGTGCCTGGAGGTAGCGCCGGGCCAGCAGGTGCTGCTGGTCGCCACCACGCTCGCCGAGCCGCTCATCGCAGCGCTCCACCGCGCGATCCTCAGCCGCGGCGCCTGGCCGCTGCTTCGCCTCTCGCCCCCGGGTCTGGCGGCCGAGTTCTACCGCATGGCGAGCGATGCCCAGCTCGACGGCTTCCCCCCGCTCGAGCTGACCGAGGTCGAGCAGATCGACGCCTACCTGCGGATCGACGCCCCCGACAACACGCGCGCGCTCGCCGGCGTCGATCCGGCCACGATCACGCGCGCGGCTCGGGCTCGCCAGGCGATCCAGGAGGCTCGCCTCGAGCGCCGCTGGTGCGCGACGATCTGGCCGACCCCGGCGCTTGCACAGCAGGCGGCGATGAGCACCGAGGACTACGCGAGGTTCCTGGCCGGTGCGCTGTTCCTCGATCAGCCCGACCCGGTGGCCGCCTGGGACGCGCTCAGCAACCGCCAGGCGGGCCTGGTCGAACGCCTGCAGCACGCCCGCGAGGTGCGGATCGAGGCCGAGGGCACCGACCTGCGACTGTCCGTCGAGGGCCGCACCTGGATCAACTCCGACGGCCGGCGCAACATGCCGAGCGGCGAGGTCTTCACCGGCCCGCTCGAGCGCTCGGCCAACGGCTATGTCCGCTTCACGCTCCCGAGCGCGCCCCGCGGCGTCGAGGTCGAGGGCGTCGAGCTCACCTTCGTCGACGGCGAGGTCCTCGCCGCGCGGGCGGCGCGCGGCGAGACCTACCTCCAGGAGGCTCTGCGCACGGACGCCGGCGCGCGCTTCCTCGGCGAGCTCGGGATCGGCACGAACACCGGGATCGACCGGGCCACCGGCCACATCCTGCTCGACGAGAAGATCGCCGGGACGGTGCATCTGGCCCTCGGGCGCTCGTATCCGGAGACGGGCGGAGTCAACGCCTCCGCCCTGCACTGGGATCTGATCTGCGATCTGCGCTCCGGCGGCCGGATCACCCTCGACGGCGAGAGCTTGGCCATCGAGTAGTTTCCCGCAGGCATGCGCCGCACCAAGATCGTCGCCACCATCGGTCCCGCCTCCCGCGAACCGGAGACGCTCGTACGGATGGTCGCGGCGGGACTCGACGTGGCCCGGCTCAATTTCTCCCACGGCAACCGCGAATTGCACGCGGAGAACGCCGAACGCGTGCGCGCCGCGGCGGCGCGGGTGGGCCGCCAGGTCGCGATCCTGCAGGATCTGCCCGGGCCCAAGCTCCGGATCGGCGCGCTGAGGGACGACATCGTCGAGCTGAAGCCGGGCGAGAAGCTCGTGCTGCAGTGCGGCTCGACGGCGGACGGCGACGGCAGGCGGATGTCGGTGTCATGGGACGGGCTGGCCGGCTGCGTCGATCCCGACGACATCGTCTACCTGGCCGACGGGGCGATCCGCCTGCGGGTCACCGGGGTCCGCCAGGGGGACTGCGAAGTCGAGACGGCGGTCGAGGTGGGCGGCACGGTCGCCTCACGCCAGGGGCTGAACATCCCCGGCTCGACCCGAGGGCTCTCGGCGGTGCCCGAGCAGGACCTCGACATGCTGAAGTTCGGCGAGTCGATCGGCGTCGACCTGGTCGCGCTGTCGTTCGTGCGCACGGCCGAGGACATCTCGAGCGTGCGCCGGCACACCCGGCTGCCGCTGATCGCCAAGATCGAGAAGCCACAGGCCGTCGAGGTGGCCGACGAGATCATCCGGGCGGCGGACTGCGTGATGGTCGCCCGCGGCGATCTGGGGATCGAGCTGCCGATCGAGGACGTCCCGATGGCCCAGAAGCGGCTCCTGCGGATCGCCGGGCGGCTGGCGCGTCCGTCGATCACCGCCACGCAGATGCTCGACTCGATGGTCAACTCCTCCCGCCCCACGCGGGCCGAGGTGGCCGACGTCGCCAACGCGATCCTCGATGGCACCGACGCGGTCATGCTCTCGCAGGAGACCGCAATCGGCCAGTACCCGGTGCAGGCGATCGAGATGATGGCCGCGGTGGCCGAGCGGACCGAGCGCCAGCTGCCCTACCGCGAGTGGAACGAGGAGCGGGTCCGCCGCGACGCCCGCGATCCCGCCTACACGGTCGCCTACAGCGCCTGCGCCGCCGCGCGAGACCTGCACCTCGCCGCTCTGGTGGTCCCGACGCTGTCCGGGCGCTCGGTGCGGCTGATCTCCGCCCACCGCCCCCCGGTGCCGATCTACGCCCTCTCGCCCGGCCGGGAGACCGTGCGCCGTTGTTCTCTCATGTGGGGCGTGGAGGCGGCCTCGATGCGCCGCCACGAGGTCACCGAGGCGCTGATCGCCGACGCGGCGCGCCGGGTGGTCGAGCTTGGCTGGGTCAAGTCGGGCGCGCGCGTCGCGATTACCGCCGGGTTGCCGAGCGGCCGCCCCGGCACCACCTCGCTGATGCAGGTTCAGCGGGTGTGAGGGGGCCGGGCCTGCGGCCCGTCATCCGTGGGGCCGTTGCGCCGGGGATCCCTGCCCGGCGCCATCTTCATGCCGGTGCGATTTGTTGCCATATACGCAACAAATCGCACCCACGACCACGCTAGGCCGCGGCTCTCGCGTAGAACGCCGCCTCTTCGTGGCCGAGCGCCGTGGCCGGCGGGTCGCCGTAGAACCACTCGCGCGCGATGCGGTGAAAGTTCCCGCGGGCCTGGAGCTGCGAGATCACCGCCAGCGTCAGCACCTCCATTCGCCGGCCGAACAGGTGGTCGGGCGGGGCGGACTCGTGGCGGAGCTGGCCGAAATACTCCGAGCGCGGATCGCTCATGTCGATCAGGACCTGGGTCGCGTAGTCTGGCGTCAGCTCGATGTAGGCGTCCTCGGTGTACCAAGAGGTGGCCGCGCGGAAGTGCTCGAGCACCCGACCCGGCCTGAACTTCTCGGGCTCGGGAAAGAACCCGATCTCCGTCCCGAGCCGCATGATCGTTTCCTTGTCCCCCTCGATGATCGCGCGCGCGACCCGGATCTCGAGATCGACGGTGCCCGGCGGCATCCGCTTGAACAGGCCGAAGTCGAGGAAGGCCATCCGTCCGTCCTTCATCAGCATCGAGTTCCCCGGGTGGGGATCGCCCGAGAACTGCTGGTGGCGGTACAGGCACCCGAAATAGAAGCGAAACAGGATCTCGGCGACCCGGTCGCGATCGGTCTGGGGGTAGGACTTGAGCGCCTCGAATCCGGTTCCCTCGACGTACTCGCTCACCATCACGCGTTCGCGCGAGAGCGAGGTGACGACCGCGGGCACGACGATGAACGGGTGGTTGCGGAAGATCCGGGCCAGCGCGCGCTGGTTCTGGGCCTCGAGCTCGTAGTCGAGCTCCTCCTCGATCCGGTTGCGGATCTCGTTGCCGATCGCCTTCGGGTCGAGCCCGGGAGCGATCCGCTTGACCAGCCGAAGGATCAACCCGAGGTTCTGCATGTCCGCGCGCACGGCGGCGGCGACCCCCGGGTACTGCACCTTGACCGCGACCTCGCGGCCGTCGGTGAGCCGTGCCCGGTACACCTGTCCGATCGAGGCCGCGGCGATCGGCTCCTTCTCGAACTCATCGAACACGTCCCCGAGGCGCTCGCCGAGCTCCTCTTCGATCACCCGGCGCATGTCCTTGAAGCTGACCGTGGGGGCGGCGTCGCGCAGCGCGGCCAGCCGGCGCTGGAACTCCTCGCGGTAGTCCTCGGGTACGACCCCGACGTCGAGGAACGACATCACCTGCCCGACCTTCATCGCGGCGCCCTTCATCGTCCCGAGCGCGGCGACGATCTGCTCGGCCGCTTCGATGTGGCGCCGCTCGAGCGCCGCCTGGCGGCCCTGCTTGGTGCGCGCTACGTTGGCGGCCCGGGTGCCCGCCTGGCGGACCGCCTGTCCCGCGGCAAGCCCCCCGATCTTGGCGGTGCGCCCCACGCGTGAGGTGGGGATTTTCTCGCCTGCCACGGCGGCCAATGCTAGCCGCTAGGCCTCGACCCTCGACCCCGGGACGATGTCGTCGGAGCCGTCGGGCCAGCGGACCCACGCCTTGTGCCCGCCGTCGTAGTCGTCGCCGAGGAGTATCAGCGTGGCCGGCTCGCCGAGCGCGGTGCACGGCTCGCTGCCCTCGGCGTCGAGCCCCCGCCAGATCCGCACGAAGCGGTTGTGCTCGAGCTCGTCGGCGACGGTGGTCGGGTCGGTGTGCCCGGGGTGGATGCGCGTCTGCGGCGGCAGCCCCAGCAGCGTGTCCATGATCGACGCCTTGAGGTCCGCATAGCTCGTGCTCCCCGGCGCCCGCACGCCGCCGACCGAGCCCTTGAACAGCGTGTCTCCGTCGAAGACATCGGTGCCGTTGACGAGGAACGCAAGCATCCCGGCGGTGTGGCCGGGGGTGTGCAGCGGCTCGATCTCGAGCGCCCCGGTGGTGATCGCGACGCCGGGCTCGATCGTCCCCGTGGCCCCGGGCACCCGGTCGCGCTCGAGCGGATGGATCAGCACCGGCACGTCCTCGAACCGCGTGCGCACGGGGTCGAGCTCGGCCACGTGGTCGCGGTGGTGGTGGGTGATCAGCACGTGGGTGAGCGTGAAGCGGCCGCGGTCCAGGAACTCGAGCAGCGGCGCCACCGGGCCGCCCGCGTCGATCATCACGGCGTGGCCTTCAAGCTCGTCCGCGACCAGGTAGGTGTTGGAGAGCCACGGGTCGCTCATCGACCGCTCGACGATCATCTCGAGAGCGTATCCTGCCGAAGCCATGAGCCTGATCCACACCTGCTACCGGATCCTCGACATCGACCGCTCGGTTGCCTTCTACGAGGCGCTCGGGTTCGAGGAGCGTCGCCGCGTCCCGATCCGCGACGAGGCGACCAACGTGTTCATGAGCCTGCCCGACGACGGCCCCGAGCCGCGGCTCGAGCTGACCCACAACCACGGCCGCAGTGAGCCGTACGAGATCGGCACCGGCTACGGACACATCGCGATCACCACGTCCGACCTCGACGGCACCCTGGCCCGGCTCAAGGAGCAGCAGATCGAGCCCGAGCGGCCTCCGTACACGATCCGGGACGGCGGCAACCGGTTGTGCTTCGTTCGCGACCCGGACGGCTACCGGATCGAGTTGATCGAGCGGGGCGCCTGACCGCGGTGCCCGCCGACGCCGGCAAGATCGCCTACCTGCTCGAGCGCATGGCCCAGGGAGTCGCCGCGCACGACCGCGAGAACCCCTCCCACAACACGTGGGGAATCGGCATGGCGCACTTCGACATCGAGCGCCTCGGCCTCGAGGACGGCGAGGCGATCCTTCCCGGCATCGTGCTCCAGGCCGACGGCGGCCAGACCGGCCAGTTCCGCATCCTCTGCGACGGACAGCACGACGGGTCCCGGGAAGAGGAGGAGGAAGAGGTGGTCGACGCCGTGGCGGTGGAGGAAGTCGTCTCGGCGCCCGCCGGCGAGCCGGCGCCGAGGATCACCCCTCCGTTCTGAGCGTGCCCGCCGCGGCGATCCGCGCGGCGATCCGGTCTCGCAGCCACGTCACCGTCGGGCAGCGAATCCCATGGCGCTCGCCGGCCCGGATCACCGCGCCGGCGATCGCGTCGAGCTCGGGCTCGCGTCCGGCGGCGATGTCCCGGCGCATCGAGGAGCCGAGGTCGGGGTGGGCGTGGTCGAGTTCCTCCATGGTGGCCGACGGATCGAGGCCGGCGCCCTCGACGTTGGCCACCGCGATCGTCTCCCGCACGCAGCCCTCGAGCGCCGAGCGCCAGCGCGGGTCGCTCCGGATGTAGCCGATCGTGGCGTCGGCCGCGCTGGTCGTGCCGGCGAGCGCGTTCAGTCGCGCGAGCTTCGACCACAGGACGCGCGCCTCGCTCTCGCCGGTGCGGACGTCGAAGCCGGCGCCGCGCAGCGTCCGGCCCAGCTCGGGCGCCTCGCCGGCCAGATCGATGCGGGCCGACGGGCTCCGCTGGACGACGCGCCCGAGCTCCGGCCGGTCGGAGTCGATCCGGATCACGCCGGCGTGGACGCGCTCGCGGCCGAAGCGCTCGCGCAACCTGGCCATGTGCTCGATCCCGTTGAGCAGCGGGACGACACAGCCCGGCTCGGCCTCGATCCGCGCGAGCGCCGCCTCGAGCGTGGTGGCCTTCGTGGTTACGAGCAGGACGTCGACGGGCTCGAACAGGCGCGCGGTGGCGAGCGGACGGGCGATGAACTCGCCGAGCACGACGCTGGTGACCGCGATGCCGTCGGCCGCGATCCGCTCGGTGGTCGGCTCGCGCGCGACCACCAGGACGTCCTCGCCGGCGCGCGCGAGGGCGGCGGCCGCGAACCCGCCGACTGCGCCGGGTCCGAGCACCGCGATCATCCACGACAGGCTGACACAGGTGCCGCCCGACGCCTCGCCGGCCGTGAGCTCGGCGGGTGCTCCCGCCCGGTACGGTTCCGCCCCGATGGCGGTTCACGTCAAACCGGTGCGCGGCTTCGGCGAGCTCCGCGCGTTCGTCGCGCTCCCCTTCCGGCTCCACGCCGGGACGCCGTGGATCCCGCCGCTCAAGCTCGAGCGGTACGTGTTCCTGAACCGCCGGCTGAACGCCTACTTCAAGCACGGCGAGGCCGAGTACTTCCTGGCCGGTCGCGACGGTCGGGTCGTCGGCCGGGTCACCGCCCAGGTCGACCGCGCGTTTAACGACTTCCACGGTAGCCGCTGGGGGATGTTCGGCTTCCTCGAGTTCGAGGACGACCGCGAAGTGCTGCAGGCGCTGCTCGACACGGCCGCGAGTTGGCTGCGAGAGCGCGGCTGCGAGCGGATGGTCGGTCCGATGGACTTCCAGCTGAACGACGAGAGCGGCGTCCTGTTCGACGGCTACGAGCGCGAGCCGCTGATCCGCCAGCCGTGGCACCCCCCGTACTACGTGCGGCGTTGTGAGGAGGCCGGTCTGACCAAGGCGATGGACCTGCTCAGCTGGCAGCTCCACGTCGACAACCGCGAGATCCTCGACCCGGTGCTGCCCCGCCTGGCCGAGCGCGCCCGGACCCGGTACGGCATCACGATCCGCCCGATGTCGCGCCGCCACCTGCGCCGCGAGATGGATGAGTTCGCCATGGTCTACAACGCCGCGTGGTCACAGAACTGGGGGTTCGTGCCCTATTCCGAGGAGGACCTCGACGCCTACGCCCTCGACATGCAGCTCGTCTATGACCGCGACTGGTTCATGGTCGCCGAAGCGGAGGGCAAGACGGTGGCGATGGCGATCACGATCCCCGACGTCCACCAGATCTACAAGAAGATGCGGGGGCGCCTGCTTCCGCTCGGCTGGTGGTACTACCTGAACCGCCGGCGGTTAATCGATCGCGTCCGCGTCGGCTTCCTCGGCGTGCTCCCGGAGTACCAGCACACCGGCGCAGCCGCCGCCCTCTACATGGCGCACTTCGATGCCGCCGCGCGCAGCCGGATCCGCGACGGCGAGGCGAGCTGGATCCTCGAGACCAACACCTCCATGAACCGTGGCGCAGAGGCGATGGGCGGCCGCGTGGTCAAGCGCTGGCGCGTCTTCGAGCGGGTGCTCGACGGCTCAACGGCCCCGGCGGATCGATCAGCACCCCGGGGTTGAGCGCGCCGGCCGGATCGAGCGCCCGCTTGGCGGCGCTCAGCGCCAGCGCAAAGGCGTCCGGTCGCTGGCGGTCGTACCACCGCCGGTTCTCGCGGCCGACCGCGTGATGATGGGTGATCGTGCCGCCTGCGTCGATCACGGCATCGGAGGCGGCGGCCTTGATCTGCGCCCATTGCGAGAGCTCGCCGCCGCGGCGCGCCGGGGCCAGGATCGTGTAGTAGGGCGCCGGTCCGTCGGGATACACGTGGGTGAAGCGGCACGTGATCGTGCCTTCGCCGCACGTCTCGCGCACCGCCGCTCCGGCCGCCGCGAGGACGCGCTCGTGGAACTCGGGGAAGCGCTCCCAGGTGATCGCCGTCTCGATGGTCTCCGACAGGATCCCCGCGGCGACGCAGACGTCTCTGAGGTAGGGGGCGCGCAGGAACGCCTCGCGCCAGCTCCCCGCGGCGTCGTCCCGCCGCCGCGCGCCGCCGCGCGCCGCCCAGACCCCGCCGTGGTCGCCGCAGCACTCGAGTCCGAGTGACAGCGCCGGCTCGACGTCGTGGTAGGCGGACTCGAAGCCGAGCAGCAGCAGCGCGTGTGACCCGTCACCGGCGCCGGTAACGCGCGCCTCGGCGGCGTCGATCAGCCGGCAGTTGGAGGGGTAGAGCGCCGCCTGCGCGAGCGCCCTGACCGCCTGCGCCCCGCCGGCGAAGTCGGCGAAAGACACCGCGGCCGAGGCCCGGTGCACCGGACGCGGGCGCACCCGGACCCACGCTTCGGTGATCACGCCGAGCGCACCCTCGGAGCCGAGCAGCATCCGATCCGGCGATACGCCGGCGCCGGAGCCCGGCAGCCGCCGGGATTCCCACACGCCTTTCGGCGTGAGCGCCCGGACCGACTCGACGAGGTCGTCGATGTGCGTGTAAAGGGTCGCGTAGTGGCCCGCGGCGCGCGTGGCCACCCACCCGCCGAGGGTCGAGAACTGAAACGACTGCGGGTAGTGGCGCAGCGTCAGTCCGTGCTCTGCGAGCTGCGACTCGAGGCGGGGCCCGATGGCCCCGGCCTGGATCCGGGCCGCGCCGGAGATGCGGTCGACCTCGAGCACTCGGTCGAGCCCCTTCAGGTCGATCGTCACCACCCCGGTGTAGCGCTCGCAACCGGCAGCCTCGACGCCGCCGGCGACGCTGGTGCCGCCTCCATACGGGATCACCGCCGCGCCGGCCGCGAGCGCCCAGTCGAGCACGGCGTGGACCTCGGCCTCCTCCCGCGGACGGGCGACGACGTCGGGCGGATTCTCGAAGCGGCCGTGGAATGCCCGCACGACGTCGCGATAGGACCGCCCGTAGGCGTGCAGCGCGCGCTCGTAGGCGTCGCTCGCGCAGAACGCCGACAGCGAGCTTGGCGGCTTCAGCCGCGGCCGGGGGAGCTCGACCGCCGAGAGCGGCACCGGCTGCTCGGGCTCGGCCGCTCCCAAGCCGAGGTGCGAGCGCAGGAGCCCGGCGCTCGCGCGGAGCTCCGCCGGCGCCGGCCATTCGTCCTCGTATCCCCACCCCCAGTGCTTCAGCCGTCGCTTCACGGGCGCCCAGCCTACCCCGGTACCGTGTGTCCCCGTGCAGTCATCTCCCGGCATCCTCGCCCGCGGTCCGTGGGATCCGGCGCAGGTCCGGGTGTCGTGGCGAGCCGATCCGTTCGAGCCCGCGGCGAGCGCCACCGAGGCGGCTGACGTGGAGCTCGAGGCGCTGCGCCGGCGCGGCTCTCCGAGCCACGACGGGCTGGCCGCGCGGCTGGTCGACTTCCACGCCGAGGACGGTCTCCTGTCGCTCGAGCTGCAGCCGGTGCGGTGGGCGCTGCGCCTGATCTCGGCCCAGGCCGCGCACAGCCTGTCGGTGCTCTGCCTCGTGCGGGCCGCCGACGGCCGCTGGCTGGCCGGCCGCCGGGCGAGGTGGCTCGCCTCGTGGGCGGGGCGCTGGGCGCTCGGGGCCGGCGGTTCGGTCGAGGTCGACGAGAACCCGGCGCACGCGATGGGACGGGAGCTGCTCGAGGAGTGGTCGGTCGAGCCCGATCGCCTGCGTATCGAGGCACTCGTGCTGCTGCCCAGCGAGGTGGTCCTGATGGTCGGTCAGGCGTGGCTGGCCGAGGGCGCGAACGTGGTCCCCGACGACGAGCACGATTCCTTCGCGTGGTGGCCGGCGGAGATCGGGGAGTGGCCGGTAGAGGCGGACGAGCCGCTGCGGCGCATGGCGACGCTGCTGGCGTGAGCGGGCTGCGGCGGGCGATCACCTTCGAGCGGCTAGGTGCCGTCTCGTTCCTCCACTCGACCGTCTACCTGGCGCTGTTGATCTGCGCCTTCGCGCTCGCCAACCCACAGCCGGAGACGTTCGTGCTCGGCATGACCCACGGCCTGCTGTGGATCGGGATGTCGCTGGTCTGCATCGCCGCCGCGCGCCTGCGCGTGATCCCGTTCTGGCTCGCGGTGACGGTCGCCGTACTCGGAGGGCTCGGCCCGTTCGCCGGGACGATCGGTTTCGTGGTCGCCAGGCGGCGCCGTCGGGCCGGCGGCGACCCTTCCGTGCCGGTCAGCAGGCGTTACAGTTGAATACGGATGGCCGTAGGTACCAGCACTGTTCAGGTCGTGATGCCCGCGATGGGCGATTCCGTGGCCGAGGGAACCGTGCTCGAGTGGCACAAGCGCGAAGGCGACACGGTCGAGGCCGACGAGACGATCGTCGAGATCTCGACCGACAAAGTCGACGCCGAGGTTCCCTCTCCAGCCGCCGGCCGCGTAGTCAAGATCCACGCCGCCGAGGGCGAGACGGTCACCGTGGGTGCGCTGCTGGCCGAGATCGCCGCCGACGGCGGCTCGTCGGCGAGCACCGGCGATCCGGACCGCGCGGCCGTCGCCGGGGACGCCGGCGCCGGCGCCGAGGGACCGGCCACCCCGGTCTCGGCGGAGTCCCCGCCGGCCACCTCCGCAGAGGCCGACGCCGCCGCGGCCACCGAAGCCGAGGTCTCCGCCGCCACGGACGCCGCCAGCGTCGCCGGCGCCCGGGGCGCGAGCGGCCCCTCCACCGGCGCCCCCGCGGGCGCCACGATCGACATCGTCACCCCGACCGGCGGCGAGTCGGTCAGCGAGGGCACGATCCTCGAGTGGGCGGTCAAGGTCGGCGACAAGGTCAAGGACGGTGACACGGTCGTCGAGCTCTCGACCGACAAGGTCGACATGGAGCTCCCTGCGCCGGCCTCCGGGACGATCACCGAGATCCTCGCCGACGCCGGCGACACGGTCTCGGTAGGGCAGGTGATCGCGCGGATGACGACCTCGAGCGCCGCCTCCCCCGCCGGGGCCGGCGACGGCCCCGGGGCGCCCGCCGGAGTCGGCACCGGCGCCGCCACCTCGGGTGCCGCCGCGACCGCCGGCACGTCGGGCCCCTCCGCGACCGCCGGCACCTCGGGCCCCGCCGCGACCGCCGGCACGTCGGGCCCCGCCGCGACCGCCGCCACTCCCACCGCAAGCACCGGCAACGTCTCGCCGGTTGCCCGGCGCGTCGCCGCTCAGGAGGGCGTCGACCTGTCCAGGATCGAAGGCACGGCGCGCGGCGGGCGGATCACCAAGGCCGACGTGCTGGCGGCGGCCACCGACGGTCACGGCGACGGCGCGGCCACCGACGGCCACCGCGACGGCGCGGCCACCGACGGCCCCGGCAGCGGCGCGGCCACCGCGGTCGCCGCCCCCGGGGCGCAGCCGATCCGCGGAGGCGCGGCCATGCTCGCGCGCTACATGGACGAGAGCCGCTCGATCCCCACTGCCACCTCGCTGCGCACCCTCACCGTGACGACGCTCTCGGCGCGGCGCCAGCAGCTGAAGGACGCCGGCCGGCGTGTGTCGTTCACGCACCTGATCGCCTACGCGATCGCGCGCGTCGCGACCACCGATATGCCGGTGATGGCCCACCACTTCGCCGAGGTCGACGGCAAGCCGCACCGGGTCGACGACGGCGCCTGCCACCTCGGCCTGGCCGTCGACGTGGAGAAGAAGGACGGCTCGCGCACGCTGATGGTGCCGGTCATCCGCGACGCCGGGCGCAAGAGCTTCGCCGAGTTCCTCGAGGCCTACGGCGCGCTCGTCGACCGGGCACGCACGAACTCGCTGAGCGCGGACGACCTGGCCGGCGCCAACCTCTCGCTGACGAATCCGGGCGGGATCGGCACCGTCGCCTCGGTGCCGCGTCTGATGGTCGGCCAGGGGACGATCGTGGCGACGGGATCGATCGGGTATCCGGTCGGGCTCGAGCGGATCGGCCGGGCAATCGGAGCCGAGGAGGTCATGACGATGACCTCGACCTACGACCACCGGATCATCCAGGGTGCCGAATCTGGCCGGTTCCTGGAGCGAATCGAGGCGCTGCTGCAGGGCGGGGAGGGGTTCTACGAGGCGGTGTTCTCCGACCTCGGCCTGGAGCTGCCGGAGCTGCCTCCGCCTCCCGCCCCAACCGCGGCCGCCGCCACGGCTGTCCCCGCGACCGACGGCGCCGCGACCGCGCCCGCCGCGCTGCCGGCGGTCGACGAGGAGCTCCTTCAGGCCGTCCAGGCCGCCACCTCGCTGCTCAAGGCCCATCGCACGCACGGGCACCTGGCGGCCCGGCTCGATCCGCTCGGTCGCGAGTCGCAGGGCGAGCCCGCCCTGAATCCGGAGCCGCTCGGGCTCACCCCGGAGCTGATGGCGAAGATCCCCGCACGCATCCTGCGGATGTACGTGCCCGCGGAGACGCTGGCCGACGCGCTTCCGCACCTGCGCGAGACCTACTGCGGCCCGATCGCCTACGAGATCGAGCACATCGCCTCCCACCGCCAGCGCCTGTGGCTGCGCGAGGCGATCGAGTCCGGCCGGTTCCGCACTCCGCTTTCGGCTGACGAGCAGAAGGCGGTGCTACAACGGCTGACCGAGGTCGACGCGCTCGAGCGCTTCATGCATAAGGCCTACCTCGGTCAGAAGCAGTTCTCGATCGAGGGCCTCGACGTGACCGTCCCGATGATCGACGAGCTGATCCAGCTCTCCGCCACTCGCGGCGCTCGCGAGGTGGTGCTGGGGATGGCTCACCGCGGACGCCTCAACGTGCTCGCCCACAACCTCGGCCGCCCGTACGACTCGATCTTCGCCGAATTCGAAGGCACCTCGACGCTCGAACCGATCATCACGATCCCTCAGGGCGGCACCGGCGACGTCAAGTATCACCATGGGGCCTCGGGCTCCTACCAGCTGTCGAGCGGCGAGTCGATCGTCGTGCGCCTGGAGTCCAATCCCTCGCACCTCGAGTTCGTGGCGCCGGTGGCGGCCGGCGCCACCCGCGCCGCGCAGACCACCCGGCAGGGGCCCCACGGCCATCGGGACACCAACGCGGCGATCCCGATCATCCTGCACGGCGACGCCTCCTTCCCCGGACAGGGCGTGGTCGCCGAGACGCTCAACCTTCAGGCGCTCGACGGCTACACGGTCGGCGGTACGGTCCACATCATTCAGAACAACCAGGTCGGCTTCACCACCGATCCGGACGACTCCCGCTCCACCACCTGGGCCTCCGATCTGGCCAAGGGCTTCGACGTCCCGATCATCCACGTCAACGCCGATGACGTCGCGGCGTGCCTCTCCGCGGTGCGGCTGGCGTTCGCCTTCCGGCAGGAGTTCGGGCACGACGTGCTGATCGACCTGATCGGCTACCGGCGCTTCGGGCACAACGAGGCGGACGAGCCGGCCTACACGCAGCCCGAGATGTACCAGGTAATCAGGCACCACCCGCCGGTGCGCGAGCTCTTCGCTCGGCAGCTGGTCGACGCCGGCGTGGTCACCGAGCGAGAGTCGACCGAGATGACCGATCGCGTGTGGGCGATGCTGACCGAGAAGCACCAGGCCCTCAAGGCCCGGATCGCCGCGGCCGATGAGGTCGAGCACGCCACCGGCGAGTACCAGCTCGACCGGACCGCCTCGCCCGAGGTCAACACCGCGGTGAGCGCCGACCGCCTGCGGATCCTGAACGACGAGCTCCTCGCCGTGCCCGACAACTTCACCATCCATCCCAAGCTGGTCAAGCAGTTCGAGCAGCGCCGGCATGCCCTCGACCCCGACGGCGACTCCGCCGGCGGCATCCTCTGGGCCCACGCCGAGGCGCTCGCCTTCGCCTCGCTGCTCATCGACGGCATCCCGATCCGGCTCACCGGTCAGGACACCGAGCGCGGCACGTTCAGCCAGCGACATCTCGTTCTCCACGATCCTCACACCGGCCAAGAGCACTGCGCGATGAACCGCATCCCGGGCGCGCGGGCCCCGATCGAGCTGCACAACTCGCCGCTCTCCGAGATGGCCTGCCTCGGGTTCGAATACGGCTATTCCCAGGAGGGCCCGGAGACGCTCGTCCTCTGGGAGGCACAGTTCGGCGACTTCGTCAACGGCGCTCAGGTGGTCATCGACGGGTTCATCTCCTCCGGACTGGCCAAATGGGGCCAGACCTCTCGCCTGACCCTGTTGCTGCCCCACGGATACGAGGGCTCGGGTCCCGAGCACTCGTCGGCGCGGCTCGAGCGCTGGCTGCAGCTCGCCGCCGAGGGGAACATCCGCGTGGCCAACCTCACGACCCCGGCGCAGTACTTCCATCTCCTCCGCCGGCAGGCACGGATCGCCAAGCAGCGGCCGCTCGTGATCATGACCCCGAAGAGCCTGCTGCGGCTGCCGCAGGCGACCAGCGGGGTCGACGAGCTCGCCTCCGGGCGCTTCCGGCCGGTGTTGGCCGAGCCGGACGTCGATCCCGAGCGGGTCACCCGTCTGCTCCTGTGCAGCGGCAAGGTCTACTACGACCTGATCGAGCACGGCGACCGCGGGTCCCGTCCCGAGATCGCGATCGGCCGCGTCGAGCTGCTCTACCCGTTCCCGCAGGCCGAGATCCTCGAGCTGGTCGACCGCTATCCGCGGCTCACCGAGGTCGTGTGGGTGCAGGAGGAGCCGCGCAACATGGGCGCCCGGGCGCACATGTCCCCTCGCCTGCTCCAGATCCTGCCCGAGCGCCTGAACTTCGGCTACATCGGCCGCCCGGAGCGCGCCGCCTCCGGCGAGGGCTACCCGATCGCTCACGCCATCGAGCAGAACCGGATCGTCTCCACCGCGCTCGCGGTCGGGCAGCCGGTCTCGCAGTATCCGCCCAAGCTGCCCGGCGAACGCTAGCGCCCAGCCGTAGCGGCCGCCGGGGCCGGTCTGGCAACCTGTTCTCATGCGGTTCCGCCGAGACGGCTCTCGCAGGGACAACTCGCGCCGTCACCTCGCGCCGACGCTCGGCGTGCACGACATGGCGGTCGATCTCGGCACGGCGAACACGCTCGTCTTCGTCGGCGGTCGCGGGATCGTCGTCTCCGAGCCCTCGGTGGTCGCCTCCGACGTGGCAACCGGGAAGGTCCATGCCGTCGGCGCCGACGCGCACCGGATGATCGGCCGCACGCCGGCCAACATCGCCGCCACGCGCCCGCTTCGGCACGGCGTGATCGCCGACTTCGAGGTCACCGAGGAGATGCTGCGCTACTTCATCCGCAAGGTGCTCGACCGCCGCCTCGCCCATCCCCGATTGATCGTGTGCGCCCCCTCGGGTGTGACCGAGGTCGAGAAGCGCGCCGTCGAGGAGGCCACGCTGGCTGCGGGGGCGCGGCGGGTGCAGCTGATCGAGGAGCCGATCGCCGCGGCGATCGGCGCCGGCCTTGCCATCGAGGAACCAGTCGGGCGGATGGTCGTCGACGTCGGCGGCGGCACGAGCGAGATCGCGGTCATCTCCTTGGGACAGATCGTGGGCTTCCGTTCGCTGCGAGTGGGTGGCTATGAGATGGACGAAGCGATCACCTCCTACATGCGCGGGGCCCACCAGCTCGCCATCGGCTCGCGCACCGCGGAGACGACCAAGATCGCCATCGGTTCGGTGACCGCGCCGCCTCGCGAGGAGGTCTTCGAGGTCCGTGGCCGGCATCTGATCACCGGCCTGCCCACCGCGATCGTGCTCTCGAGCGCCGAGGTGCGGGCGGCGATCGCGGCGCCGGTGCGTGAGATCATGCGCGCGATCCACGACACACTCGAGGAGACGCCGCCGGAGCTGGCCAGCGACATCGCGCGCGACGGCATCCTGCTCGCCGGCGGCGGCACGCTGATCCGGGGCTTTCAGCAGCTCGTCGCCGCCGAGACGGGGATGCCGGTGTACGCGGCGGAGTCGCCGCTCACCTGCGTGGTCGCCGGCTCAGGCCACGCGCTCGCCCGCTTCGACGAGCTGGCCGTGGCGGGGCGCCACCGGCGCGGCGCCACCACGCCGGACTGGCGCCTGGCCTAGGCCCTGGGCGCGGCGCGCCGGCCAGAGGCGACCGGGCAGGCGGCCAGGAGCAGCAGGACCGTTCGGCTTGCGCCGAGACTCATGGTCAGCAGGAATTCGGGCGGCGGGCACCCCATCACTCCGGCGCCTATGCTGTGGCCGTGGGTGGCAGGCGTAGGCGGCTCGAGCGGATCCTGGAACGCGTCCGGAGCACGCCGGCCGGGTTCGTTCGCACCTATGGCGACGTCTCGCCGGGCGCTCCGCGCGTCGCCGGCGCGGTGCTCCACGCCTGCCAGGACCCGTCGCTGCCGTGGCACCGGATCGTCCGCGCCGACGGCTCGCTGGCCAAGGGCGCGCGTCAGCGCCGCCTGCTCGAGTCCGAAGGCGTGCCCTTCCGCGGCGAGCGGGTCGACATGCGCGTGGCCCGCGTGCCCGAGGGGTGAGCCGGCCCCATGTGGCTGCAGCGCGAGATCACGCTGCCGGCGCGGCCGCGGGGCTTTCACCTCATCACCCGCGAGGTGCTCGCGGCGCTGCCGGAGTTGCGCGAGCTCGAGGTCGGGCTACTGCACTTGTTGGTCCAGCACACGTCGGCCTCGCTGGCGCTGAACGAGAACGCCTCGCCCGACGTGCGCCGCGACTTCGAGACCTGGTTCGACCAGGCCGTGCCTGAGCGGGCGCCGTACTGGACGCACACGCTCGAAGGGGACGACGACATGCCCGCCCACGTCAAGGCGGCGCTGATCGGGCCGTCGCTGACGTTGCCGGTCGCCCGCGGGCGTCCCGCGCTCGGGACCTGGCAAGGCATCTACCTGTGCGAGCACCGCGACCGCGGCGGGGAGCGGTCGGTGGTGGCCACCGCGTGGGGGTCGCGGTCCGCTGCGGAGGCCGGCTAACGGCCTCGCCACACCGGAGCGCGCTTCTCGGCGAACGCCCGCGCGCCCTCCCGGGCGTCCTCGGAGGCGAACACCGGCTCGATGATCTCCCGCTGGCGCTCGAAGAACTCGCGCTCGGGCCAGTCGGGAGACTCGGTGAGGATCCGCTTGGTCGCCGCCAGCGCCAGCGGCCCCCCGGTCGCGACGGCCTCGGCGAGCTCGAGCGCCGCCGCCACCGCCTGGCCGGGGTCGACCAGGCGGTTGACGAGGCCGAGCTCGGCCGCGCGCTCGGCCGGGATCGGCTCGCCGGTCAGCGCCAGCTCCATGGCGATCGTCCGCGGCAGGCTCCGCGGCAGGCGCAGCAGCGCTCCGCCGGCGGCGACCAGCGATCGCTTGACCTCCGGGATGCCCAGCCGGGCGCCGCGGGCGGCCACGATCATGTCGCAGGCCAGGGCGATCTCGAGCCCGCCGGCGACCGCGAATCCCTCGACCGCCGCGATCAGCGGCTTCTCGGCCGAGCGCTCGACGATCCCGGCGAAGCCGCGTCCGTCTACGTGCGGCCGCTCTCCGGCCACGAACGCCTTCAGGTCCATGCCGGCGCAGAAGCCCTTGCCGGCGCCGGCCAGCACCCCGACCGACAGCTGGTCGTCACGGTCGAGTGCGTCGAGGCCGCGGGCTAGCCCCTGCGCCACGGCGGCGTTGACCGCATTGCGCTGCTCGGGGCGGTTGATCGTGATCAGCAGGACGCGGTCTCTGCGCTCGGTGATGACTGCCGGTTCGTCGCTCATGCCGCGAACAATCGCAACTCGGGCTTGCGCTCGCCCCTCAGCACCGCGAGGTCCACCTCCACGCACTCGAACCCGCGTGCCTCGGCCAGCACCCGCGCCTGGCGCTTGATCGCCTGGGCGGCCAGCACGCCACGGCACTCCGCGAAGGCGGGATCGCGGCGGATCCGCTCGAGGTAGCGCGTCAGCTGCTCCACCGCCTCGATGCCCGCGACCCGCTTGATCTCCACCGCGATCCAGTTGTGCTCGGAATCGCGGCACATCAGGTCGACCGGCCCGATGTCCGTCGGCCACTCCCGCCGCACCAGCCGGAAGCCCTCGCCGCACCAGCCCGGCTGCTCGGCCAGCAGCTCCTGCAGGTGGGCCTCGACGCCGTCCTTGGCCAGCGCGGCGTCGTCAGCGGAGGAGCCCATAGCGTGGCTGACGTCCGAGAGAATCTCGGTAATCGAGATCTCGAGCCGGTCCTCGGCCGCGCCCGCCCGCTTGCGGACGACGATCGCGTCCTCGGTCTCTTCGATCACCGTCGGCGGTGTCATCCAGTTGAGCGGCTTGTAGCCCCCGGCGTCGGCGTGCACGAGCACCGACCCGTCCGCCTTGAACACGATCAGCCGCAGCGCCGCGGGCAAGTATGTCCGCAAGCGACCTGCGTAGGACACCGAGCAGCGGGCGACGATCAAACGCACGGTCGGGGAGGGTAGGACGACGGCCGGACGTCGTAACCGCACCGATCGCGGTGTCGCCGTACTCGTGGTGATCCTGCCAAGTCACCTTCTTGCCCTTGCATCCGCTACCGGCATCCAGAGTGGTAAGTGAACAGCCACCGGGTCGGCTTCGAGCCGCTTCCATTGGTCCACTCGGGGCTGACCACCTCGCTACCCTATGTCGTCAAGAGTCCCTGACGATTGAAGGAGCGCTCGGATCGTGCGATCAACCCGCCGGGTACGGATCGTCGGCCACGGAGGCAACCTCCGCATCCGCGCCAGCGGCGACTGGGAAAGCGAGCCACTCGAAGGACTCCGCGAAGCCTGTCGCATCGCCACGGCGCTCGACAAGCTCACCCGCGAGTCAGTGGGGCGCGCTCGCGACGCCGGCCACAGCTGGACACAAATCGGCCAAGCCCTCGGCGTCACTAAACAAGCCGCCTGGCAACGCTACTCAGACGAAGACTGACCCGCGCAGCCATTCTGTTGGACGCTGTAAACGCCGTCGAGGCTGATGCGCCAGAGCGCCTCGAGCAGCCGGCCGTGCGGCCGCCCGAGTAGCGCGCCTCGCGCCGCGCCACGAGCCATCGCATGCTGCCACCCTATGATCAGAGAATCATGCGCAGCCTGCTCAGGCCCCTCTTCGACCGCGTCGTGATCAAGGAGCTCGACCCCGACCGGGTGCGCCGTTCCGGGCTGCTCGTCCCGCCCGGCTCGGACGAGCCGCCGCCGCAGCACGGCATCGTCCTCGCCGTCGGGCCGGGGCTCGACTGGTGGGACCACGTCGGGGTGGTGATGCCGGTGAAGCCCGGCGACCACGTGGTCTTCCCGGCCGCCGCCGGCGTCTGGATCGAGGTCGACGAGGAGCGGCTGCTGGTCTGCCGGGTGGGCGAGCTGCTCGGCGTGCTCGAGCAGGTCGAGGCCTGCCCGGCGTGTGGCGGGCGGCCGCTGGCGCCCCAGGAGTCCTGCCCGGTGTGCGGGCGCGAGGGCTCAGTCAGCTCGCACTGAGGGGATTGGCCTGGCTCCGCCGAGCGCGGCGAGGCCACCACCACCGCACGCGTACGCCTCATAGCCGCGCCACCTCCACGCCGCCCGAGCCGCTAAGCCGCGCTGCGCTCCGAGAGCTCCCGCGGCGCCGCCGCCTCGACCCGGGCGAGCAGCTGGGACACCTCGGGGTCGTCGCCCAGTGCGAGCGCCCGCCGGCACGCCTCCACGCACTCGCTCAGCCGATCGGTCCGGGCCAGCGCGTGGGCGTAACTCGACCACGCGGCTCGCGCCTCCGGGTCCAGTCGCGTGGCCGCCTCGGCGGCGGACACCTCGGCGCCGACGTCGCCGGCCAGGTGGTAGGCGAGCGCGAGGTAGAGCAGCCCCTCGACGGTCGGCCCGGTCAGGCGCGCCCGCTCGAACGCCGCGATCGCCCCGGAGCGGTCCATCAGCCGCAGCCGCAGGCGCCCGAGCCGCTCCCACGCCGAGGCGTCGGCCGGCGCCCGCTCAGCCGCGCGCCCGGCGGCCTCGGCGGCGAGGTCGATCGCGCCCATGTCCTCGTAGATGCGCGCCGCGAAGCGCTCCGGCGTCGGCCGGTCGGTCTCGGCGCGCGCCCAGTCGCGCACCGCCCGCGCCGCCGCCGGCAGGTTCCCGGCCTGCCAGAACGCGGTGGTGAGCAGTCGCAGCACGACCGGATTGGCCGGCTCGGCGTCTCGGGCATAGACGAGCCGCCGGGCGGCGAGGTCGGCGTCGCCCTCGGCCAACGCGTGCTGTGCGGCGGTCATGAACCGCTGGACTCGGTCGGCGGCGGCGTCGGGCTTCGAGAAATCGACGAACTCCAGCGAGCCGGCTGGCACCGTCCGCACGCCGAGCGAGAACAGAACCCGGGCCCACTGCTGGACGTCGTCCTCGTCGCCCGAGAAATAGATGCCGGTGACCGTGCCGACGCCCCACTCCGGGTAGGACAGACAGCGGGCGTAGCGGTGCACGACCGAGTGGTCGGGCACGCGCGAGCCGAACGGGTCGTGCCTCGCGCGGTCCTCCTCGGCCGCGCGGGCGCGCTGCTCCTCCTCGTAGGCCCGCCGGCCGGCGTCGGCGCGGGCCTTGCGCGCCGCCGCGGCCGACGCCTTGACCGCGTTTCGGCTGACGCGGCCGCCCCGCGCGGACTCCGCCAGCTCCTCGAGCTGATCGGCGGCCTCGTTGATCGCCTGGAGATGGCGCTGATGCTCGTGCTGGCGTCCCGCCGGAGCGATGTCGGGGTGCCAGCGCTTGGCCATCCGCCGCCGGGCGAGCTGGACGTCGCGCTGCTCGAACGGCGCCTCGAGCTCGAGCAGCAGCAGCGCCTGTTCCACGTCGAGGATGCGGGGCATGACTCGTCTACGTTAGCGTCGCCGGCTGGGCGATGTGACCTGAGAGCGCCGCGCCGCTCTGCAACAAATCAGCGCCAATCCGATCCGCCGCGCCGTCCGCGCCCTATGGTCGCGGCCGTGACCCGGACCAGCCATCGCGCCGCGATCGCGTCCGCCGGCGTGCTCGCCGGCGTCGCCGTCGTGGCGCTCGGCGGCGCGCTGCTGGCGCTGACCGTCCAGGTGCTGAGCAGCGCCGAGCCGTGCGGTTCTGCGGCCGCGGGCGCCCCGGCTCAGATCGCGCTGCTCGCGTCAGGGGAGGGCCGGGTCGTCGGCGCGACCGAGTACGGCGGTCCGGGCGACCCGAGCAGCGGCACGATCGGCGCCTCGGGCGCTAACCTGCTCGCGCACCCGGACAGCTACGCCGAGCTCGGCGGCGAGACGTTCGCGAGCGCCACCGCGATGGGCGGCCTCCCCTACATGACGCCGCTGCGCGTGAGCTGGGGCGGCCGCTCGGCGATCGCCTACAAACGAGACTTCGGGCTCGGCGGCGGACCCGTGGACGGCCGGCCGCGGGTGATCGATCTGTGGTGGCAGTTCGCGGGCGCCCTCGGCATACCCTACGAGGACGGCCTCTGGTCCGGCTCGGTGCGGATCGACCGCCCGCCGGTCGCCGGCGCCGGGGACCTCCTGGGTCAGGCGGCGGGCTCGCTGCTCGCGCTCGCGCCGGGCTCGGCGGCCGCCGAGGACCCAGCCGCCTGCGCCCCCGGCACGCCGACGGGAGTGCCGATCACGAGCGGCGAGCGCGCCCGGCTGCTGCCCGGCGGCCTCGCCGCGGCTCCGGCTGCGGCGCCGGCGGCGGTCAAGGCGATCATCGCGGCCGGAAACCAGATTGCCGGGCGCCCGTACGTCTACGGCGCCGCACACGGCCTGCCACTGTCCGATGCCGCCCCGGCCTACGACTGCTCGAGCAGCGTCGAGCACCTGCTCTACGGCGCCCGGTTGCTCCCCGTGACCTACGGCGGCCCCTCGGCTCAGCTCGAGGCCTTCGGGGCGCCCGGACCGGGGCGCTGGGTCACCCTCTATGCGAACGCCGACCACGTCTTCATGTACGTCGCCGGCCTGCGCTGGGACACCTCCGACGCCGCCGGCCCGGGCGACGGTAGCGCCGGGATCGGCTGGCACCCGCTGGTCCGCAGCGCGGATGGATTCGTCGCCCGCCATCCGGACGGCCTGTGAGGCGAGATGCGCCGGCTGACCGCGATCGCCCTCGCCGCGCTGGCCGCCGCGAGTGCCACGGCCGCGGCGGGCTGCGGCGGCGACTCCGCCCCCCGCCCGTCCGGCGAGGCCGCCGCCCTGCGCCAGGCCGCGCGCACCCACGAATATCCCTCGCCGGCGACCGCCGCCGACGCGGTGACCGGCGGTTGGCCGAGTGCGGTGAGCGCCGTCGAGGCCTTCGCCACCGCCTACATCAACTGGAGCTTCGCTACTGTCACGGCACAGATGCGCGCGCTCGCGCAGGCGAGCGTCGGCCAGGCCCGCGCGGCGACCGCCCTGGCCGCCGCCGAGACCGCGGGCGACTACGAGCTTCACCACGGCGGCATCTCCAACCACGGCACGGTGGAGGCGATCGCGCCGCTGGCTCACCATCCCGATCAGTACGTGGTGGTGACCCGCGAGCAGACCACCGCCACCGACAGCGCGGCGTATCAGGGACTGCGCCCGGCATGGCATCTCGCGCTGGCCACGGTTACCCGGCTGGCCGGCGGGCAATGGGTGGTGAGCGGCTGGGAGCCCCAGAGCTGAAGCCGGCCGGCGCGCTATAATAATGCTTGCCAGCAAGCAAATATTCGTCCGAGCCAGACCGAGATGCCGACCGTCGCCAAGATTCCCGAGACCGAGACCGCTGCGCCGCTGCGCGCGCTCATCGGACGCCTGTCCCGGCACCTGCGCCGGGCCGCCGCCGGCACCGCCGCGGGCCTCACGCCGACGGGCGTCTCGGTGCTGCTGGCGGTCGTGCGCGAGGGGCCGACGCGGCTGTCGGAGATCGCCGCCGCCGAGGGGATCAACCCGACCATGCTCTCGCGCGTGGTCTCCGACCTGGTCGAGGCCGGACTGGTCGAGCGCACGAGCGACGAGCGCGACCGCCGGACCGCCTGGGTGACGGCGACGGCGGCCGGCCGCCGGCTCTCCGAGCGGATGCGCCGCGAACGCACCGACGCGCTGGCCCAGGCGCTCACCCGCCTCGAGGACCGCGACCGGCGGCAGATCGAGAACGCGCTTGCCGCGCTCGAGCGGCTCGCCGAGGAGCTCGGACAGGGCAGACGGCCGTGACCCGCGTAATCAACGCCGGCCGGCTCACCTTCGCCGCCCTCTCGGTGTCGAACTACCGCCGCTACTACGGCGGCCAGGCGATCTCGCAGATCGGCACCTGGATGCAGATGACCGCGCAGTCGTGGCTCGTGCTCTCGCTGACCCACTCGAGCACGGCGCTGGGGGCGATCGTCGCGCTGCAGACCCTGCCCGTCCTGTTGCTGGCTCCCTACGGCGGGGTGATCGCCGACCGCGTCAACAAGCGGCGGATGATGATCATGCTGCAGAGCGCGATGGGGCTGCAGGCCCTGGCCCTCGGCCTGCTGACCGTCACCGGCGCGGTCCGGGTGTGGCAGATCGGCGTGCTCGCCGCGCTGCTCGGCCTCAACAACGCGTTCGAGAACCCCTCGCGCCAGTCGTTCATGCTGGAGTTGGTCGGCCCCGAGCATCTGCGAAACGCGGTCAGCCTCAACTCGGTCATGGTCAGTTGCGCCCGCGCGATCGGCCCCGCGATTGCCGGCCTGCTGATCGCCGGCGTCGGCGACGGGGTGTGCTTCCTGCTCAACGCCGCGAGCTTCGTCGCCGTGGTCGCGTCGCTCGTGACGATGGACCGCTCGGCGCTCAACCCGACCGAGCCGACCCCGCGGGCCAAGGGCCAGCTGCGCGAGGGACTGCGCTACGTGCGCCGCACCCCCGCGCTCGCCATACCTCTGCTGATGATGGGCGCGGCGGGGTGCCTGGCCTACGAGTTCCAGGTCTCGCTGCCGGTCATGGCCAGCCGGGGTCTCGACGTCGGCGCCACGGGCTACGGCTTCATGACGGCCGCGATGGGCGTGGGCGCGGTGCTCGGCGGCCTCCTGATGGCCGCCCGCGGCAAGACCGGCCTGCGACCACTGATCGTCGCGTCCTGCGCGTTCGGCGTCGCGCTCGCGCTCGCCGCGCTGGCGCCCGACCTCCCGCTCGAGCTGGCCGCTCTCGCCTTCGCCGGCGGCGCCAGCATCACGTTCATGTCGACCGGCAACTCCACGCTGCAGCTGACCGCCGAGCCCGCCATGCGCGGCCGCGTGATGTCGCTCTGGTTCGTCGCCTTCCAGGGCTCGACCCCGATCGGCGCCCCGATCGTCGGCTTGGTGACGGCTGCGCTCGGCGCCCGCGCCGGGCTCGGGCTCGCGGCTGTGACCTGCCTCGTCGTCGGCGCCCTCGGGCTGGCCACGCTGCGCCGGCTGAGCGGGGCGAGCCGGCTGGCGCCCCGGGTGGCGACGACGGGACCCTAGGCCCCTCCCGGCTACGAGTGGCTGACCGGCTGGCCGTTGGCGGTCAGCTTGACCTCCATGTTCCCGCGGGTGGCGTTCGAGTACGGGCAAACCTCGTGCGCGGCGGCGACGATCCGCTTGGCCTCCTCGGGATCCTCGATCGCCGGCAGGCTGACCTCGAGCGCGGCGCCGAGGTGAAAGCCGCGCTCGGGGGTCGGGATCAGGCTGATCCGGCTGTCGACCGAGACCTCCCCGAGCTCCCTGCGCTCGCGGCGCGCCACCGCGGCCAGCGCGCCCTCGAAGCAGGCCGCGAAGCCGACCGCGAACAGCTGCTCGGGGTTCGTGCCCTGACCGTCTCCTCCGAGCTCGGTCGGGGGGCGGAGCTGGACATCGAGCCGGCCGTCGGTGGTGCGCCCGTGGCCTTGCTCTCGTCCACCGGTGACGGTCGCTTCCGCGGTGTAGAGCCGTCGTTCGAGCGCCATGTCTTCCTCTCTCCGGGGTTGCCGGCACAAGGTAGCGGAGAGGCCGCGGGCATGCGCCCGCGGCCCGGGGCGTGGCCGTCGCGACTCACCGTGCGGCAAGGTTCAGGGCCACGGCGCCGGCAAAGCACACCAGCGCGAGCACGCGGATCCAGACGCCGGCGCGGTCGCCGGGGCGGCCGGTCACCATGCCGACGATCGCCAGCGTCATGCAGCCGACCGCCACCAGGGCCAGGATTGCCGCCGCAACTCGCATCGCCTGGTTTGTAGCGCCCGGCCTATCCTGAGTGGCGATGTCCGCCCAGTACATCTTCACCACGTACCGGCTCTCGCGGCGCTTCCCGCCCGACCGCGAGGTCCTCACCAACATCTCGCTCTCGTTCCTGCCCGGCGCCAAGATCGGCGTCCTCGGCTACAACGGCGCCGGCAAGTCGACCCTGCTCCAGATCATGGCCGGCCGGGACCGCGAGTTCGACGGCGAGGCGCAGCTCGCCCCCGGCGCGACGGTGGGGCTGCTCGAGCAGGAGCCGACGCTCGATCCGGCCAAGGACGTCCGCGGCAACATCGAGGAGGGCGTAGCCGGCGTCCGCGCGCTGCTCGATCGCTTCGACCAGCTCTCGATGAACTACTCGGAGGAGACCGCGGACGAGTTCGGTCGTGTGCAGGAGCAGATCGACGCCGTCGACGGCTGGAATCTCGATACCACGCTCGAGATCGCGATGGACGCCCTGCGCACCCCGCCGCCTGATTCTTCGGTCGACACGCTGTCGGGCGGTGAGCGCCGGCGCGTCGCCCTCTGCCGGCTGCTGCTCTCGCAGCCCGACCTGCTGCTGCTCGACGAGCCGACCAACCACCTCGACGCCGAGTCGGTGGCGTGGCTCGAGCGCCACCTGCAGGATTACCGGGGCACGGTCGTCGCCGTGACTCACGACCGCTACTTCCTCGACAACGTGGCCGGCTGGATCCTCGAGCTCGACCGCGGGCGGGGAATCCCGTATGAGGGCAACTACTCCGGCTGGCTCGAGCAGAAGCGCGCCCGCCTCGCCACCGAGGCCAGGCAGGAGAACGCTCGCCGGCGCACGATCGAGCAGGAGCTCGAGTGGGTTCGCCTGAACGCGAGCGCGCGCCGGAACAAGCCGAAGGCGCGGCTGAACGCATATGAGGCACTGCTCGCCGAGGAGCGCAACGTCAAGCTCGACCAGGTCCAGATCCACGTCCCGCCGGGCCCCCGCCTCGGCGAGGTGGTGGTCGAGGCCGAGGGCCTGCGCAAGGCCTACGCGGATCGCCTGCTGATCGACGATCTGACGTTCCAGCTGCCCCGCGGGGGAATCGTCGGGGTGATCGGCCCGAACGGCGCGGGCAAGACGACGCTCCTGCGGATGGTCACCCGTCAGGAGCAGCCCGACGCCGGGAGCCTTCGGGTCGGCGAGACGGTCGAGCTCGCGTACGTGGACCAGTCGCGCGACGCGCTCGATCCCGACAAGACGGTCTGGCAGGAGGTCTCCGGCGGACACGACCAGATCAAGCTCGGCGACCGCACGGTGAACAGCCGCGCCTACGTCGCCGGCTTCAACTTCAAGGGCACCGACCAGCAGAAGAAGGTGGCCAAGCTCTCGGGCGGCGAGCGCAACCGGCTGCACCTGGCCAAGCTGCTGCGGACCGGCGGGAACCTCCTGCTGCTCGACGAGCCCACCAACGACCTCGACGTCGACACTCTGCGGGCGCTCGAGGAGGCGCTCTTGGCCTTCGCCGGGTGCGCCGTGGTCGTCTCGCACGACCGCTGGTTCCTCGATCGCATCGCCACCCATGTGCTCGCGTTCGAGGGCGACTCACAGGTCCGCTGGTTCGAGGGCAACTTCGAGGCCTACGAGAGCTTCCGCCACGAGCAGCT
The DNA here is from genome assembly GCA_019240655.1 of Solirubrobacterales bacterium. Classification (GTDB taxonomy): domain Bacteria; phylum Actinomycetota; class Thermoleophilia; order Solirubrobacterales; family Solirubrobacteraceae; genus Palsa-465. The sequence goes on along the minus strand of JAFAXX010000091.1, from coordinate 4,072 downwards.
GGGGGCCGACGCCGACCGGCCCAAGCGGGTGACCTACAAGAAGCTAGTCCGCGGCTGAGGCCGGCGCCGCGTCTCGCGGCGGCACGGCGCCGTGTTCCGCGGCGGCCCGGCGCCGTGTTCCGCGGCGGCCCGGCGCCGGGCTCCGGGCTCAAACGCCCAGCCCCGCGAGCACGTCGGGCAGCGCGAAGGCATTCGCCGCCACCGCGTCGGCGTCGGCCAGCTCCTCGACCGCGAACGGGCCCGTGGCCACCGCCACACACCGGAGCTCATCGGCCCGGGCGCAGGCGATGTCGCGAGGGGTGTCGCCGACCACCACCGTCTCCGCGCGCGGATGGGGGATGCCGCGCCGGCCGGCGCGCCGGCGGGCGATCCTCGGCAGCGCGCTCCGGTCCTCGCTGTCGGAGCCGAACGCGCCCAGCCCGGCGGGGAAGTAGTGACCGATGCCGGCGCGGGCGAGCTTCAGCCGCGCGACCGGCTCGAAGTTCCCGGTCACCAGGCCGAGCTTCACCCCGGGGCGTCCCGCCGCCCAATCGAGGCACTCGACGATCCCGGGCAGCACGGTGGCGGAGAGGTCGGCCGGGCAGAGGCGCGCATAGGCGTGTGCGCAGCGCTCGCGCACCGCATCCGCGCGCTCGTCGATCCGCTCCGCCGAGACGCCGGCGGCGAGCAGGACCATCCGGGCGATTTCACCGTCGGTCCGGCCGGCCCGGGCCGCGGCGGGGCGGGGAGCGTCGACGTCGACGCCGTGCACCTGTCGGACCGCGGCGCGGAGAGCGGCCAGATGAGCCTCGGTGGCACGCCGCAGAAGGGTGCCGTCGATGTCGAACAGGATCAGCGTGTGAACGACATTCCCGGCTCGAGCCGCTGGGCGAACGCGGCGATGAGCCGCGCCGCCGCGTCGATGTCGTGCAGCGCGACCATCTCGACCGGCGAGTGCATGTAGCGGGACGGAACCGAGACCAGCCCGGTCGGCACCCCGCTGCGGCTGAGGTGAATCGCGTCGGCGTCGGTGCCGGTTCCCCGCCCCAGCGACTCGACCGTGAACGGAATGCCCTCCTGCTGGCCGGCGTCGTGGAGCAGCTCAAAGGCGCGCGGATGGAGCGTCGTGCCACGGCCGATCACCGGTCCGGAGCCGATCGCGTGGCGGGTGATCGGCCCGAGCTCGATCCCCGGCTGGTCGGTGGCGAAGGTCAGGTCGACCACGATCGCGACGTCCGGCTCGTGGCGGAAGGCGCTGGTGCGCGACCCGGCGAACGTCGTCTCCTCCTGGACCACGGCCAGCGCCAGCACCTCGCCGGGCGCTCCGCCGGCGCCGGCGACCAGGCGAGCGGCCTCCGCGGCGACGTAGCAACCGACCCGGTTGTCGAGCGCGCGGGAGATCACGCGGTCGTGGCGGAGCTCGAACGGCTCGGCGTCGATCACCGCCACGTCGCCGATGCGGACCAGTTCGTGGGCCTCCTCGGCGCTCTGCGCGCCGATGTCGATGTGAAGGTCCTTGAGCTCCGGAACCTGCTTGCGATCCTCGTCCTTGATCAGGTGGATCGGCTTGCGGCCGATCACCCCCCGCACCGGTCCCGCGGCGGTGAGCAGACGGACGCGCTGGCCGACGAGGACGACGGCGTCCCAGCCGCCCACCTGCCCGAAGCGCAGGTAACCCTCATCGTCGATGTGCGTGATGTGCAGGCCGATCTCGTCGATGTGGCCGACGACGACGAGCCGCGGGCCGCCCGCCGTGCCGGGCACCCGGGCGAACGACGACCCGACGTGGTCAGAGCCGACCTCCCCGGCAAAGCCGGCGCAGTGCTCGCGCCACGCCGCGGCCGGCGCCGATTCGTGGCCTGAGGGCCCGGCGGCGGTAAGCAGGCTGTCCAGGAAGTCCGGCAGCGGCACCGGACGAAGGCTATTGGGAATCGCCGCTTCGGGGCTTGCCGCCCCCGGCGCCCGAGCGCGGTCAACGTGTCGATTCCGCGGATCCGAGCCGCGCGACCGTGTGCGCGCACGGAAGGGTGAGCGCGAGCTCAGCCAGGTCGGCCTCGACCTGCTCCACGAAGCGTTCCACTCGATCTACCGATCTCCCGACGAAACGAAGCGGACCGGATTCCTCGCCGCGGTCGACCGCGCGCAGATCCCATCCTTCGCCGCGTTCGCCGACGGCGTCAGTCAGTCGCGCTCCCTTCGATCCACCGTCGCCGGTCGGGAAGGCGGCCCTTGACGCACCATGGACACTGGAGGTCAGATGACGTGCGGATGCTCGCGCTTGTGGTGACCGATGGCGGTTGTCAACAGGAAGGGTAAGGGGCCTGTTTCGGGGGAGAAGATCGCGACGGCGTCGCGAACGCGATCGTCGGGCTCGGGACCCCCGCCGAGCGTCCCGGCGCGATGGTCACGCGACCTTGGCGCGGGGGGCGATTTACACATAAGTGAAAGCCATGAAATGGATAGCCATGACTAGCTCCTCCATAAGATCCACCGGCCCGGACCAGCCCTATTCGGACACGACCGCGTATGGCAACGGCCCCAACGACTCGATCACCGACACCGCCGAGAATGCCGCGATCACCCACCACAGCGTGACGCTTGACGCGCGACAGATTGCTTACACGGCTACTGCCGGTCACCTCGTGACGGTCGATCGCAGCAGCTCCACGCCTACCGCGAAGATGTTCTATGTTGCCTTCACTGAGGACACGCCGAACCCGGCTGGCAGGCCGGTGACCTTCTTCTACAACGGCGGCCCCGGGGCGTCGTCGGTGTACGTGCTGCTCGGCTCGTTCGCTCCGATGCGGCTGAAGACCGAGATGCCGAACTTCACGCCAGCCGCTCCCTACACGACCGAGGCCAACCCGGACAGTCTGCTCGACAAAAGCGACCTGGTGTTCATCAATCCGGTGGGCACCGGCTACTCCGCCGCCATCGCCCCACACGTCAACAAGGAGTTCTGGGGCGTGGACCAGGACGCCGGCTCGCTGCGGCAGTTCATCAAGCGCTACCTGACCCGCTACGACCGCTGGAACTCGCCGAAGTTCCTGTTCGGCGAGTCCTACGGAACCGCCCGCAGCTGCGTGCTGGCCTACCTCCTGCACGAGGACGGCGTTGACCTCAACGGGGTCACCCTGTTGTCGTCCATCCTGGACTACGGCCAGGCCGGCAACCCCGTCGGGCTGCTGCCCACCCTATGTGCCGACGCGTGGTACCACAAGAAGATCACCGTCGCCCCTCCGCCGGCTGACCTGCCGTCGTTCATGACCTCGGTGGTCACCTTCGCGAAGAACGACTATGCCAAGGCACTGGCCGCCTTCCCGAACGCCGATCCGGCCGCCGTGCAAACCCTCAGCAACTACACCGGTATCTCCCCGGTTGTGCTCACGAGCTGGGAAGGCCTGAACGTCTCGGACACCGACAAACTGGGGACGCTGCATTTCCTTACCGCCCTGCTGCGCGCCGATGGCAAGGCGCTGGGCGCCTACGACGGGCGAGTACTCGGCATTGACACCGGAATCGCCGCGGCGATCAATCCCTTGTCAGGCGGCAACGACCCCACCATGACCGCCGTCAACGGCGCGTACACCGTGGCGTGGAACAGCTATCTCGAGGATCAGCTCAAGTTCACCTCCACCTCCTCATTTACCGACCTCAACGACCAGGCGTTCGCGAACTGGGACTTCGGGCACATCGACCCCACCGGTGCCCAGAAGGGCAAAGACGTAAACGGCAACACCGTCCTGTACACGGCCGGGGACCTCGCCGCTGTCATGGCACTCAACATCGATTTGAAGGTCCTATCCGCGAACGGCTACTTCGACTCCGTGACTCCGTTTTCCCAGACCACCACAGACCTCCAGAACATGCCCTTGGCGGACGCGACCGTCCGGAAGAACCTCACGATCAAGTGCTATCCCTCGGGTCACATGGTCTACCTCGACGCGAACTCGCGCACCGCGTTGAGAGCTGACCTGGCCGCCCTCTACGACAGCACTGTCAATGATCGTCCGGCGGTCCAGCGCGTCCTTGCCCTCCAGCACGCAGCACGGACCAACAAAGCCTGATCACAGACGGACATCAACCGTCCCGG
>JAFAXX010000031.1 GCA_019240655.1 Solirubrobacterales bacterium | reverse complement strand
GGGTCCTCGGGGTCGCCGAGCCGCTTGCCGCTCTGCTTCTCGAGCGCCGCGAGCGCCGCTCCCACCTGCTCCTCCAGGCCCTCGGGCCACGTCCGATCGGCGCGCATATAGGCGACGCACGCCTCGGTGGTGATCGTGAACCCGGCGGGAACCATGTCGGCGCCCAGGATGCGGGTCATCTCCGCGACCCCGGCGCCCTTGCCACCCAGCAGCTCGCGCATCTCCCGCGAGCCCTCGGCGAAGTCGAAGACCCACTTGGTCATCCTGCCACCCCCTCGCTGGGACGCGCTGTGCGGACGCGGGCAACCCTAGGTGGCCCCGTCCCGGCGTCCATCCGTGCCGCTCCGTGCATCGCGTGCGGCTTCCTACCGAGGCCCCGGCCCGGGGCACGAGAGCGACGGCGCGACGACGGCACATCCGGGGAAACCCGCAGGGTTGCTGCGGTACAGACGCCGGGGAGCACACCTCGGCTCGGATGACCGCACCGGCTGGCACCCGTACCGTCCGGGTATGACCGGCTCCCCTGACCAGCGGCCGCCCGGCGCTCCGATAGACCCGCGCCCAGACCTGTTCTGGTCACTGCGCCGGCGCAACGAGCAGCGCGCCAAGCTGGCGCAGAAGCTCGAGGCCGAGCGCCGCCTCCGGCTGAAGATCGAGCGAGCCATGCAGGCGTACCGCAAGCCCCGGCCGCCGCAGACGGGCTGACGTGGCCCCGCGAGATATCGCCGCGCTGCCGGATCTGCTGCACGACCGCGCGCGCGCCGGTCCGGTTCGGACCGAGCGCCCCGTGTACGTGGACCTGCTGCCGCCCTGCAACTCCGCCTGTCCGGCCGGAGAGAACATCCAGGTGTGGCTTGCGCACGCCCAGGAGGGCAAGCACGAGGTGGCCTGGCGCAAGCTCGTCGAGGACAATCCATTCGCCGCCATCCACGGACGGGTTTGCTATCACCCGTGCGAGACCAGCTGCAACCGGGCCAACCTCGACAGCGCGGTGTCGATTCACGCGGTCGAACGGTTCCTCGGCGATCTGGCCCGAGAACAGGGATGGTTGTTCGAACCGCCGCCGGTCCGCACCGGCAAGCGGGTGCTGGTCGTCGGCGCCGGGCCGAGCGGCCTGTCGGCCGCCTACCATCTTGCGCGCCGCGGCCACGAGGTCGAGGTGCGCGACGCCGGCCCTGAGCCGGGCGGGATGATGCGCTACGGGATCCCCGCGTACCGGATGCCGCGCGACGTGCTCAGGATCGAGATCGATCGGATCGCGGCGCTCGGCGTCCGCTTCGCGAGCGGCCATCGCGTCAGCGACCTCGAGGAGGAGCGGCGCGAGGGCGGCTTCGACGCGGTCTTCGTGGCGGTCGGCGCCCACCTCTCCAAGCGAGTGCAGATCCCGGCGGTGGACGCGGGGCCGATCGTCGACGCAGTCTCGTTCCTGCGCGGCGTGGCGTCGGGCCAGCCGGCGGTGATCGGGCGGCGCGTCGCGGTCTATGGCGGCGGCAACACGGCTATGGACGCCGCCCGGACGGCGCGGCGGCTCGGCGCCGAGGAGGCGCTGATCGTCTACCGACGCACCCGCGAGCAGATGCCCGCCCACGAAGAGGAGGCCGCGGACGCCGAGAAGGAGGGCGTGCGGATCAACTGGCTGCGCACGATCAAGGCGATGGAGGGCGCCGAGCTCCAGGTCGAGGTGATGGAGCTCGACGAGTCGGGCTTCCCCCAGCCGACCGGGCGACTGGAGACGCTGGCCGCCGACACGGTGATCCTGGCCCTCGGCCAGGACACCGACACGCGGTTCCTGCGCTCCGTTCCCGGCGTGGAGTTCGAGTCCGACGGGACCGTTCGCGTCTCGCCCTCGCTGATGACCGGCGCGCCGGGAGTGTTCTCCGGCGGGGACATGGTTCCCGGCGAGCGCACGGTCACCGTCGGCGTGGGCCATGGCAAGCGCGCCGCTCGGGAGATCGACGCGTGGCTCCGGGGCGTGGCGAGCGTGCGTGCGCCCAAGCATCCGCCGGCGCCGTTTGAGCTGCTGCACCTGTGGTACTTCGGCGACGCGGCCCGCCGGCGCCAGCCCGAACTCGAGCCGTCGCGACGGGTCTCGGATTTCGGCGAGGTGGTCGGCGGCCTGTCGGACGCCGAGGCGACCTTCGAGGCGCGCCGGTGCCTGTCCTGCGGCAACTGCTGCGAGTGCGACGGGTGCTTCGGCGTGTGTCCGGAGGACGCGGTGATCAGGCTCGGCGAGGGGCGCCGGTACATGTTCGACTACGACCGCTGCACCGGCTGCCGCGAATGCTTCGAGCAGTGTCCGGTGCACTCGATCGAGATGATCCCGGAGAGCGCCGAACGCCCTCCCGAAGCGTTCGTGGCCCCCGAGGCGACGGCCGACCCGCAAAGGTTCGCACGCTGATGCGCGCCACCATCGACGGCAACCAGGCGGCGGTGTCGGTCGCCTATCGCCTGAACGAGGTGTGCTGCATCTTTCCGATCACGCCGTCATCGCCGATGGCGGAGCTGGCCGACGAGTGGTCGAGCCAGGGGCGGGCGAACGTGTGGGGCACCGTGCCCACCGTGGTCGAGATGCAGAGCGAGGCCGGTGCTGCCGGCGCGCTCCACGGCGCGCTTCAGGGCGGCGTGCTCGCGACCACGTTCACGGCCTCACAGGGCCTGTTGCTGATGATCCCGAACATGTACAAGATCGCCGGGGAGCTCACCGCGGCGGTGATGCACGTGGCGGCGCGCTCGCTCGCCGCGCAGGGCCTGTCGATCTTCGGCGATCACTCCGACGTGATGGCGGTGCGGCAGACCGGGTTTGCCCTGCTGTCCTCGGCGTCGGTCCAGGAGGCGCACGACCTGGCGCTCGTGGCGCAGGCGGCGACGCTGCGCACGCGCGTCCCGTTTCTGCACTTCTTCGACGGCTTTCGCACCTCACACGAGCTGAACTCGATCGAGCCGTTGGAGGACGAGGACCTGCGCGCGCTCGTGCCGGAGGAGCTGATCCGCGAGCACCGACAGCGAGGATTGTCGCCCGAGCGGCCGGCGATCCGCGGTACCGCGCAGAATCCCGACGTCTACTTCCAGGCCCGGGAGACGGTGAACCCGTTCTACGCGCGAGTCCCGGCGGTGATCCAGGAGGTCATGGACGCGCTCGCCCAGCGCACCGGCCGTGACTACCGGCTGGTCGAGTACAGCGGCGACCCGGACGCCGAGCGAGTGCTCGTGGTGATGGGCTCGGGCGCCCAGACCGCCCGGGAGACGACGGCGTTTCTGCACGCCCGCGGGGAGAAGGTCGGAGTCGTGCAGATCCGGCTCTACCGGCCGTTCCCGGCGCAGGAGCTCATCGCGGCGCTACCGCCGAGTGTGCGCCGGATCGCCGTGCTCGACCGGACCAAGGAGCCCGGATCGGTCGGCGAGCCGCTGTTCCTGGACGTGACGGCGGCGCTGGCCGAGTCGCTTGACCCGCCGACGGTGACCGGAGGGCGCTACGGCCTCTCCTCCAAGGAGCTCACCCCGGGCATGGTGGCCGCGGTGTTCGAGGAGCTGGCTCGTGAGCGACCGAAGCGGCGCTTCACCATCGGGATCGACGATGACGTGTCGCGCACGAGCCTCGCCTACGACGACTCGCTGGACATCGAGCCGCCCGAGACCATGCGCGCGATGTTCTTCGGGCTCGGCTCGGACGGCACCGTCGGCGCCAACAAGAACACGATCAAGATCCTCGGCGAGGAGGGCCTGCACGCCCAGGGCTACTTCGTCTACGACTCGAAGAAGTCAGGCTCGCAGACGGTCTCGCATCTGCGCTTCGGCCCCGAGCCGATCACCGCACCCTACCTCGTCGCGGGCGCGAGCTTCGTCGGCTGCCACCACTACGGACTGCTCGAGCGCAAGGAGGTGCTCGCGCGCGCCGCACGCGGCGCGACCTTGCTGCTCAACTGCGGCTACTCGCCGGAGCAGGTTTGGGACTCGTTCTCCCGGGAGCTTCAGGAGGCGCTCCTGGCCAAGGAAATCGAGCTGTACGTCATCGACGCGGGCCGGATTGCGCGCGAGGCGGGGCTCGCGGGGCGGACCAACACCGTGCTGCAGACCTGTTTTTTCGCCATCTCCGGCGTGCTTGAGCGCGAGCACGCGATCGAGCGGATCAAGGCGGCGATCGCCAAGACGTACGCCCGCCGCGGCGCCGAGGTGGTCGAGCGCAATCAGCGCGCGGTCGACCGGGCGCTCGCAGGACTGCGCCGCGTCTCGCTGCCCGATCGCGTCACCTCTGACCGAGAGCCCGCGCCGGTGGTACCTCCCTGGGCCCCGGAGTTCGTGCGCACCGTCACCGCGACAATGATGGCCGGCCGAGGGGACGAGCTGCCAGTCAGCGCGCTCCCCGTCGACGGCACGTTCCCAACCGGCACGACGGCGTACGAGAAGCGCAACATCTCGGACCTCGTCGCGGTGTGGGACGAAGAGCTGTGCATCCAGTGCGGAAACTGCAGCTTCGTCTGCCCCCACAGCGTAATCCGCTCGCGTTATTACGACCCCTCGCGGCTCGAGCAGGCGCCCGAGGGCTTCCCGTCCGCGCCGCTCAACGGCCCTGGGTTTCCCGATTCGCGCTACACGCTGCAGGTGTACGTGGAGGACTGCACCGGTTGCGCGCTCTGCGTCGAGGCGTGCCCCGTCTCGGCCGGCGGGGATCCGGTGCGCAAGGCAATCAACCTCGATGCGCGCGAGCCCCGGCTCGCCGGCGAGCGAGAGAACATCGCGTTCTTCGAGGCGCTGCCGCGCAACGACCGCTCACGGGTGGACTTCGGAACCGTCCGCGGCACGCAGTTCCTCGAGCCCCTGTTCGAGTTCTCCGGCGCGTGCGCGGGGTGCGGCGAGACGCCGTACCTGAAGCTCCTCTCGCAGCTGTTCGGCGATCGGCTGACGATCGCCAACGCGACCGGGTGCTCCTCGATCTACGGCGGCAATCTGCCGACCACGCCGTGGACCGTCGACGCCGATGGGCGCGGTCCGGCCTGGTCGAACTCGCTGTTCGAGGACAACGCCGAATTCGGACTGGGGCTGCGCCTCGCGGCCGACCGCCACACCGAGCTCGCTCGCCGGCGCCTGGCCGGGCTACGCGATCAGGTCGGCGTCGAGCTGGTCGACGAGATCCTGTCCGCGCCGCAACTGCGCGAGTCCGAGCTGCGCGACCAGCGCCTGCGGCTGGCCGAGCTCACGCGGCGGCTGGACGCGCTCGACGGGCCGGCGGTCGACGATCTGCGCAGCGTGCTCGACCACCTCATCCGCCGCAGCGTGTGGATCGTCGGCGGGGACGGCTGGGCCTACGACATCGGCTCGGCCGGCCTCGACCACGTACTGGCCAGCGGGCGCAACGTGAACGTCCTCGTGCTCGACACCGAGGTCTACTCGAACACGGGCGGGCAGATGTCCAAGGCCACGCCGCTGGGCGCGGTGGCGAAATTCGCCGCCGCCGGCAAGCTCATGCCGACCAAGGACCTGGCGCTCCAGGCGATCTCCTACGCCAACGTCTACGTCGCGCGAATCGCGATGGGCGCCGATCCGCAGCAGACACTGGACGCGTTGCGGCAAGCCGAGGCGTACGAGGGACCGTCGCTGGTGATTGCCTACAGCCACTGCATCGCGCACGGCTATGACATGCGCGACGGGCTCGACCAGCAGTACCGCGCCACCGCCAGCGGGCACTGGCCGCTCATCCGCTATGACCCCGTCCTGCGCGCCGCCGGCCGCAATCCGTTCCTCCTCGACTCGCCCCGACCACGCCTGAAGCTGGCCGACTACCGCCGGCGCGAGCTGCGCTTCCGCGCGCTCGCCGCCGCCCATCCCGAGAAGGCTGAGCGGCTGCTCGAGCACGCGCAGCACGCCGCCGAGCAGCGGTGGCGGGGCTACGAGGAGATGGCGGCGAACGGCGCGGCCCGATTCCCGGCCGATCCGCGGACCGACGGCCGATGATCGATCTCACCACCGCCTACATGGGTCTGCGGCTGCGCAACCCGCTCGTGGCCTCGGCCTCGCCCCTGTCGTACTCGGTCGACGGAGTGCGGCGCCTGGCCGACGCCGGCGTCGGCGCGGTCGTCCTGTACTCGCTGTTCGAGGAGCAACTGCGCGAGCAGGGCGTGCGCGACGCCGAGATCATCGACGGCCCGGCCGACAGTTTCGCCGAGGCGCTCGACTACTTCCCGGACGTGGTCGACGAGGACGCCACCCCGCGCCACTATCTCACCCTGATCGAACGGGCGGCGGACGCCGTCGAGGTGCCGGTGATCGCCAGCCTCAACGGCGCCACGCCAGAGGGCTGGACCGGCTATGCCCGCTCGATGCAGGACGCCGGCGCGGCGGCGATCGAGCTCAACGTCTACTACCTGCCGGGCGATCCGGCCATCTCCGGTCGCGACGTGGAGGAGCGCCACCTCGAGGTGCTGGGCCGGGTCAAGGACGCGGTCACGGTGCCCGTCGCGGTCAAGCTCTCGCCGTACTTCAGCTCGACCGGCGAGCTCGCCATGCGCCTGGACGACGCCGGCGCCGACGCGCTCGTGTTGTTCAACCGCTTCCTGCAACCCGACATCGACCCCGAGGCGCTAGCTGTGGTCGCCGACATCGGGCTCTCGAGTCCGCGTGACGCGCGCCTGCCGCGAACCTGGATCGCGCTGTTGCACGGCCGTCTGCGCGCGTCGCTGGCCGCGACCACCGGAGTCTGGGACGCCGCCGACATCGCCAAGTACCTGCTTGCCGGGGCGGACGTGGTGATGAGCACCTCGGCTCTGCTCAGACATGGGCCGGAGCACGCGCACGTGCTGCTCGACGGACTCTCGGCCTGGATGGAGCGCCACCGCTTCCACTCGCTCGACGAGGTGCGGGGCATGCTCTCGGTGCCGCCCGACACCGATCAAGCCGCTCACGAGCGCGCCGGCTACGTGATCGCGCTGCGGGCCGCCAACGCCGGCAGCTACAGCCTCAGCTGAGCTTCGCCGAAGGCGCACTGGCCGAGGCGACCGCGAAGGTGGCCCGCTCCCCGCAGCGCAGCTCGCGGACCTCCTCGCCGACGCGCACCCGGACCGGCGCACTGTAGCCGTCGGCCGGAACCTCGATGGTGAGCTCGCCCGAGTCGAGCGAGATCGCCAACGGCGTGCGCCGGAACTGCATCTGCAGCGCCAGTCCGTCCAGGCGCTTGGCGAGCTCGGCGTCGGCCAGGCGCGGGCGGAACTACAGGACGTCGCCGCGGATCTCGGTGCCCAGGTAGGCGCGCTGGACCAGGTCGAGCGTCCCCGCCATCACCCCGAGGTGGATGCCCTCTCTGGTCGTCCCGCCCTGGATATCGCCGATTGGTGCGCCGGCGCGGGAGCCTTAGCCTCGCGCTCGCCCGGCGCCGGCTCGGCATCGAGCAGCAGGTAGGCGACGTCGACCGACCCGACGCCGTCGACCAGGCAATGGTGCGTCTTGTGGGCGAGTCCCCAGCGTCCATCTGCCAGCCCCGTAATCAGCGCCATCTCCCACAATGGACGGGTCCGGTCGAGCCGGTGGGAGTAGAAGTCAGCCGCCCATCGGCACAGCTCCGCGCGTCCGCCCGGCGCGGGGAGCACCGCGTGTCCGATGTGGGCGGCGAGATCGAAGCGCTCGTCCTCGGTCCAGCGCGGCCACGAGAGCCGGCCGGTGCGGGGCGAAGACAGCCGCTGCGAGTAGCGAGGCAGCAAGCCGAGCCGCGGCGCCAGGTTCGCGCACAGCTCCGCCACCGTGGGAGTGCCGCCTCCGGGCAGCGGGTCGAACACCATCACCCCGCCGATGTGCATCAGCGCCCCGTCGTCCTGCTGCTCGAGCTCGAGGAACGTGGAGTCGAGCGCGGTGAGCGCATCGGTCATGGGCGCAAGCTACGCGCGCGTAAAACCCCGATCATCCGGGCCGCCGCCCGACCCGATTCAGTACTTTGCCGCGCCTATCCCGGCGAGGTCAACAGACGCGAGCGTTCATGCTATGACGCCCTCTCACCGAGCTCGCGCTCGTCCAGGTACGGACTCAGGTACTTGGCCGAGATCTTCCTCGGCGGCTGCGCGGGCGGCTCGCGGGAGACCTCCGAGCTCGAGCCGTGGCCGCCCTCGAGGTGCGCGCTCAGGTACACGGGTCTCTCGCCGGTCAGCAGCATCCCCTGGACCATCGGGCGAAACGCCTGAGGCTCGACCGGCGCGCCGGCCAGCGCGGCGATCGCCGCGGCGGCGGTGTCGGCCTGTTGCGCGGCGATTCCGCCGTGCTTGACCGGGAAGTCGGTGGCGTCTCCGGCGGCGTAGACGCGCTCGAGCCCGCGGACCTGTCCGTGGTCGTCGACCGGGATGAAGCCGTCGGGCGCTTCCGGGAGGCCGGGGACGGCGGGACCCTCGAGCTCGGGAAGCGCGATGACTCGGTCGAATTCGAGTCTGCGCTCGCCGGGGCTGATCTCGACGGTGCGCGAGTCAGGCACTTCGGCGTAGGCGGAGGTGATCACCTCGATGTTGCGCTCGGCGAGCAGCTCCGCCACTGCTCGGCTGCCCTCCATGCCGAAGATGGCCAAGGGCGTGTCTTCCGGGGTCACGATCGTGAACGCCATATCGACGTTCGAGTCGTAGGCCCGCGTCGAAATCGTGAGGGCCAGCTCATAGATCGGCAACGGCCACGCCATCCGGGCCGGAATCAAGAACCCCAGCCGGTTGACATAGCCGGCCTCGACATCCTGGATCACGCCGTGCAGCAGCTCATCGAGGTGGCGGTCGTCGATCGTCGTCGCGTGCGCGTAGCGCGGGCGGGCCTGCGCGCCGAGCACGAGCAGCACGGCGTCGAAATCGATCGGCGGCTCGGTACGGCACTGCACGGTGCGGGCGACCGGGTCGACCGCGGCCAGGCTGTCCTCGATCCACTCCGCGCCGAGGTCGGCGGCGACCGCAGCGGTCGGATAGCGCCGGGCCCGGGCGAACCCGAAGGGCTCCCGAACCGTCAACGGCCGGTAGACGAACTCCCGGCTCGGCGAGAGCAGACGTAGGTCGACGCGGTCACCCGCCAGGTCGCGGAGCGCCAGCCCCGCCTCGATTCCGGCGACGCCGCCGCCGACGATCACTACCCGGAATGGCTGTGGCGATGGAGAAGAACCGGCGCTCACTGGCGCCAGCTTAGTCGCTCATCTCCGAGGAGGCTGTCCCGGGTCGCCGCACAGGCATCCGGCGAGGCCCGGGTTGCACACAACTACCGACCGAGGCCAGGGTCGCGCCCCGATGGCACGGTTGCGCTCGACGCTTACCGTGGGTCGCAAACCATGGCCGCGGGAGCCCCAGAGCACAACCCGGGTCGAGAGGAGACGACCATGACCACGCACCCACCTACCGGGTCGCCACCGCCGCCAACCGTGCTTCCACCGGAGAGCGACGTCTTCCCGGCCGATCACCGCCGGCCGCGGATGACCGGCCGCGTGGTCTTCGTCACCGGCGGCACCCGGGGAATCGGGGCGGCGATCAGCCGCAGCTTCGCCGAGCAGGGAGCGATTGTCGCTGCCGGCTACGGCCGTGACGCCGAGCACGCCGATCAACTGCGCGCGCAGCTGCGCGACCACGGCGTCGACGTCAGCATCCACCAGGGCAACGTTGCCTCAGCCGAGGACTGCCGGCGGACGATCGCCGCGGTGATCGAGCGCCACGGCCGGTTGGACATCCTGGTCAACAACGCCGGGATCACGATCGACAAGACCGTGCTGAAGATGGCCGACGAGGACTGGTACAAGGTGATCGCGGTCAACCTGTCGGGCGCGTTCTTCATGAGTCAGGCGGTTCTGCCCCACATGATCGAGCGCGGCACCGGGCGGATCATCAACATCTCCTCGATCATCGGCGAGATCGGCAACATCGGGCAGGCGAACTATGCGGCGTCCAAGTCGGGGCTGTTCGGACTGACGAAGACGCTCGCGCGGGAGGTGTGCTTTTTGCTCGCCAAGGAGGGCAGGCTGACCGAGGACTCGATCGGTCTGACGATCAACGCGGTCGCGCCCGGGTTCATCGCCACCGAGATGCTCGAGCACGTTCCGGAGAAGGTGCTAGAGCGGATCAAGGCGCAGATCCCGGTCGGGAGGCTCGGCCGGCCCGACGAGATCGCTCGGGCGGTCCACTTCCTCGCCTCGGACTACTCCTCGTTCATCACCGGCGCGGTGCTCAACGTCAACGGCGGCCAGGAGATGTGACCTTCGGCCGCTACGCCGCCGCCGCTCGCTTCTCGATCAGCCCGGCCACCGACAGCCGCCGCGCACACATCGGCGCGATGCTCGCCCGCGTCGCCGGGGGGACGGCGTCGCCCCAGGCGTCGACGGCATCCCCGGCCCGGGCGACAATGTCGTCGATGAGCTCCGGTGAGGGATTCGCCTCGGTCAGGCAGCGCAGTCCGAAGCCGATGTGCCACCGCTCGTCACGCTCGACGCGCTCGACCCCCTCGCGCACCCCGGGCAGGGCGCCGTCCTCGAGGTCGTCGAGCAGGGCGCGTTGCCCGGCGGCGAACACGATCCCCTCGAGCACCATGTGGTAGAGGGCGATGCCCTCGCCGAGTCCGCTGCGGCCGGCCGCGAGCTCGCCGGCCAGCTCGGGCAGCCGGCCCTCGAAGAGCTCGAGCAACGCGGAGGGGGCATGCGCCCGGGCCGCCTCGCGCCGCTCCTCGGGGGTGGCTCCGGGCAGCCCGAGCACCTCGGCGGCGATGCGGTCGAAGAGCACGGCATGACGCTGCTCGTCGCGGCGCTGGAGGAAGAAGACCCAGGCCACCAGCGTCTGGTCGGAGGTCATCGGGGTGTTCTCGGCCGCGAACGTGAACGGCGCAAGGTGCTCGGCCACGGCGTCCTCCGCGACGTGGAAGCCGGCCAGCAGCGTGGTCAGGCGCTCGCGACGCGCGGACGGTAGCTCGAGCCAGGCGCGAGCGTCCGGGGTGAGGTCGATGGCCGCCGGATTCCACTGCAGACGCCCGACGATGCGAGCGAAGAAGCTCGGCCAGAAGCTGGATTTGGCGAGCACGCGGCGCTATCCCTCGACGTGGTCGGGGCCCGGTCCGAGCAGCTCGTCATCGTCCATGGCGGCAAAGTACCAAAGTGCCCTGGCCGTTCGGGGGCGGCGGCGGCGGGAGCGGGCTGTCGCGGGGTGGCGCCGGCGAGGGTGAGGGCGGGGGCGGAGCAGGTCCGGTTGGATTCGGTGAAGGGTCATGGCCGGCGCTAGAGGTGGTGGAGGTATTCGGCGAGCTCCCAGTCGCTGATCCAGCGGCGCAAGGCGACCCAGGAGGGTCGGCCGGCCCCTGGCCTGGGCGCGCGGGATCAGCCGACCAGCCCGAATCCGACCAGGACCGCCATGACGACGAGGCCGACACCGGTGAGCAGGTCAGGCCGGATCGGGATCAGGCGCGCGCCGACGCGGCCGAGCAGCAACCCGGCGAGCGACATCACGACGGTGATCCCGCCGAACAGCGGCGGCGCAAGCCAGGGCGAGTACCCGAGCAGGCCGAGGCTCGTGCCGGCGACCACGTTGTCGACGCTCAGGGGAACCGGAAGACCGAACAGCGCCCACCGCTCGTCCGGCTCGTCGGGCTCGGCGGTCCGCCAGGCTTGGACGACGAGGTACAGGCCGTAGGCGAACAGCGCGATCGCCGCCGCGGTGTCGGCGGTCGAGCCGATCCGCTCGCCCACGTAACCGCCCGCGATGATCCCGACCGCCGGGGCGACGCCATCCCAGAACCCGAATACCAGCGCGACCCGCAGCGACCGCCGCCAGCTGAGCGAAAGCGCTCCGAGCACCGCGGCGGTCCGAAAGTTGTCCAGGCTGAGGGTGAAGCCCAGGAGGAGGAGACTTCCGATCATGCCGTTGCGCGGCGATCTGCCACGTCCCGCGCGGGGGACGTGGCAGATCGATCGCTGACCGCTTCGTCCGCTGCCCTACTTCTCGGGCAGCGCGAAGGCGATGAGCGCGGCTCCTCCCGCCGCCCCGAGCATCCCGGGAAGGAACCCCTCGGTCCAGGCCCCCCATCCGGTCGGCACGGCGATGAACTGCCGACCGTCGATGGTGTAGGTCGAGGGGCTGCTGTGGTGGCCGCTTCCGCACTGGAACTCCCACAGCAGCTCGCCGGTGCTGGCGTTCAGCGCCCGGAACTCCCCGGAGGGAGCGCCGGCGAACACCAGGTCGCCCGCGGTGGCGAGCACCGACGCGCACATCGGCTGGTCGTTGCGCCAGCGCCACTTCTCCTCGCCCGTGGCCGGATCGAAGGCGGAGATCGAGCCCGCGATGTCCTCGAGGTCCACGTTCACGCCCGCGCCCCAGTAGGGGATGCTCTCCTTGAACTCCCGGCGCCGCCGGGTGGCGGTTGCACCGATGTCCTGCACTGGGCAATAGAAGAGTCCCGTCTTCGGGCTATACGCCGCATGCGTCCATTCCTTGGCGCCGGCCGGGCCGGGCCAGAAGTGAACCGGGTCACCCTCCTTGTCGGGGAACACCTTCGGTGTCACCTTGCCCTTGGCGTCGATCTCGCCCCAGGTGATGCGGTCGACGAACGGCACCACCCGGATCAGGCTGCAGTCCGTGCGATCCAGGACGAAGAAGTACCCGTTCTTGTCGAAGTGCCCGGAGCACTTCTTCCCGTCCATTTCGAACAGGATGTTCTCCATCGTGCTGTCGTAATCCCACACGTCGTGTGGGGTGTACTGGTAGTGCGCCTTGATCTGCCCGTTGTCGGGGTCGACCGCCACGACGCAGTCCGTGTACAGGTTGTCGCCCTCGCGAACCCCCCCGTCGAAGTCGGGGCACGGGTTGCCTGTATTGAAGTACAGGAGGTTGAGCTCGGGGTCGAACGTGGGGGTGGTCCAGCAGTTCGCACCACCCCGCGCCCAGGCCTCGCCGTCGGACGGCCAGGTATCGGACCCCGGCTCCCCGGGGGCCGGAACCATGTAGCAGCGCCAGACGCGCTCACCGGTCTCGAGCTTGAAGGCGTCGGCGTGGCCGCGCACCCCGAACTCGCCGCCGGAGCTCCCGACGATGACCATGTCCTTGACGATCAGCGGGGCGACGGTGGCGCTCTCGCCGGCTCGCACGTCGCCGTAGACCTGATCCCAGATCGCCTTGCCGGTTTCGGCGTCGAGCGCGACCACATGGGCGTTCAGGGTGGTGACGAAGACCTTTCCGTGGGCGACGGCGACCCCGCGGTTAACGTTGCCGCAGCAGAGCGACACGTCGTAAGGGGAGGCGTGCTTGTAGCGCCACAGCTCCTGTCCGGTGCCGGCGTTCAGCGCCCACACCCAGCCGTCCCAACCGGCGACGTACATGACTCCGTCGACGACGATCGGCGCGGCCTCGAACGAGTACGTCGACGCCCCCGAGTGCATGCCCATCGAGCCGCACTGGAAGATCCACGCCGGAGTCAGGCGGTTGACGTTGCTGGTGTTGATCTGGTCCAGCGGGCTATAGCGCTGTCCGTCGTAGGCGCCGTAGTAAGTCAGCCAGTTGTGCGGCTCCGAGCGGGCCTTGAGGATTCGTTCGTAGTTCACCCCCTTGGTCACCGCCGGTGCCCGCCCGACGACGGCGCTCAGGGTCTGCTGGCCGACGGCAGTGCCGGCGTCGACGTATTCGGTTTCAGTTGCCATCAACTGCTCCTTTCGACGGTCGCTGGGTCTCGCCTACGGGCGGGGCTGGGGCGGGCGGTCGAGCTTGGCCTCGTCCGGGACCTCGCCCGAGACGACGATCGCGCCGGTCAGGCCGCGGCCTTCATCGTTGCCCGTTCGCGACGCGTACCAGTAGTAGCCCGGGCCGTCGAGGTTGAGATGAGCCTTTCCGCGTGAGTGGTTCACCAGCCAGATGAACTGGCTGTCGCCGTTGCTCGGCAGGACCGCGCAGTGAGTGTTCATGTCATCGTTGATCAGCTCGAGCTCGAGGTCGCCCCCGTGGGGTAGGACGAGCACCCTCGGCTCGAACACCAGCTCGTCCACCGGGATCCGGATCGTGGCGCGCATGCGCCCGCCTGACTCCTCCTCGGCATGCCCGACGCTTCCGCGGCCGAGCAGCCGACCTAGCGTCGTCCCATTCTGCTTGTCCAGCTCCGGCATCTCACTGCTCAAGGCTCTCTCCTTCCATCCGGAAAACGGGCAAAAAACCTAACATTGGGCCGAGGTGGACACAACCTAACCGGCCAGGCGGGACCCCCCTGCATGACCTGTCAGGCCGT
This sequence comes from Solirubrobacterales bacterium, assembly GCA_019240655.1. Lineage (GTDB taxonomy): Bacteria > Actinomycetota > Thermoleophilia > Solirubrobacterales > Solirubrobacteraceae > Palsa-465. The sequence continues at coordinate 40,910 of JAFAXX010000031.1, read as the reverse complement.
ACCTGTCCACTCGGTCAGGTCAGCCCAGCACGATCGAGTCGCTGCCGGCCACGCGGAGATGGTCGAGCGCGGTGCCGCTGGACTCCCGCAGCTTCAGAATCTCGGCCAGGACCGCGTGCCGGCCGCCGGCCAGCGCGTCGGCCAGCAGCGCGCCGCCGTGGGCGGCCGCGCTCGCCCGGCCGGGCACGAGTGCGATCACCGGGGCGAGGTCCTCGAGCGCCGCGGCCAGCGCGGCGACCACCTGAGGCACGCGGGCGAGTCGGCCCGAGACGACGATCTCGTGCGGGGCCGGCACGCTCACGGTCAGCGCTCGCACCGCCTTGGCCGCCGCCTCGAGCAGCGCGGTCCAACCGTCGGCGTGCGCCGGGGCCGACCACAGCGCCCGGAGGTCGGAGACCTGCAGGGCGCCGCCCGGATCGAGCGCCCCCCCGGTGAACAGCGTCTCCTTGCGCAGCGCCGGCCCGAGCAGGTAGGCGAGCTCGCCGTCCAGTGCGCCGGCCGCGCGCACGCCGAGCGGTCCCGAGGACCCGCCCACGCCGTCGACGATCTGCCCTTCGGCGATCGCCACCGCCGCCGTGAACGCACCTCCGAGCTCGAGCAGCACCATCGCCGTCTGGCCCGGCGCGATCGCCCGCCGCGCCGACTGATCGGCGATCGCGTACGCCGCCGCACACACCTTGTCGGCGGTCCCGAGATCGATCCGGTTGTACTTGCGGTGGCGCGGGACCGAGGGCAGGTGGATCACGCCGGGGCCGAAGACGACCGGCAGGCCGCTGCGCGCAAGCGCCCGCAGCAGCGAGCGCATCCCGCCCACGCCGGTGTCGGCGTGAGCCTGATCGGGGCGCACGAGCACCATCTCGGCCAGCTCCCGCTCGCCGACGTCGGCGGCCGCGACGAGCGGCAGGCCGTAGCCGCTCGGGCCGTAGAGGAGGTCGTAAGGCCCGTGGCGCGCCAGCGTCTCGAGCAGCGGCCCGCTGTCCTCACGCAGCAGGCCGGTGTCGAAGACCCGCTCGAGGACCGGCTCGCCGTCGCGCAGGACGCACAGGTCGAACGAGACCGTTCCCGGGTCGAGACCGGCTACTCGGGGCATATGATTGCGCCATGAGCAAAGAGCGCACGTACACCGAGGAGGAGATCCCCGCCAAGCTGTCCGAGCTCGGCCTCGGCGAGTGGTACCACGAGGGCGACTGGATCCGGCGCAAGTACAACACCGACGGCTGGCCCTCGACCCTGATGGCTGTCAACCTGATCGGTTACCTGTGCGAGGCCGCCGGCCATCACGCCGACCTGAATGTCACCTGGGGCAAGCTGTGGGTGAAGCTGGCCACGCACTCGGCCGGCGGCATCACCGACAAGGACTTCACGCTGGCGCGCCGGATCGAGGACACCGTGCTGTGGCGGCCCGAGGACGACAGCCCGCTCGACGGGCCGATGGGCAAGTTCGTCTTCTCGAAGCCGCGCGAGGGCGCCCGCGCCTGACGAGTGGGGGCCTCGCTTCGCTCGGCGTCCGTGGGGCCCTCCACCCCGTCCGGACGGGATCGCACGGCCCCACGGACGCCGAGCGCAGCGAGGCCCCTCACAGCGCCTCGAGGGCGACCGCGTAGACGCCCTCGAGGTCCATCACCGTCCCCTTGTCCTCGAACATCCGCTCGACGCAGCGCTTCTGGAGCTTCATCTTGGGACCGCCCACGGCCAGCGCGCCGAGTTTGCTGACGCCGTTCTCCTCCTCGAGGTTGTCGGTGCGGTCGACACCCTCGACGCCGACCGGCTCGGCCGCCGAGTAGTCGACGACCACCTTCACCCCCTCGGCCCCGGCCCAGCCGCTGCGGCGGAGGATCTGCGTGCCCGCCGGGCCCGCGGCGAACACCGCCGCGTGGCCGGCCAGCGCGGCGTCGAGCTCGTCGCTGGACGACGGCTCGACGACCTCGAAGCCCGCCTCGCGGGCGACGTCGATGCCCGAGGCGCGGCGATGCTTGCCCTCCATCACGTCGGGCGGGAAGGTGAGCAGCGTGACTTCGGCGCCCTCGCGCCGCAGCAGCTCGGCGGTGCGCAGCCCGACCGGCCCGACGCCGATCACCGCCGCCCGGCCGTCCTTCAGCTTCGTCGCGCCCCGGACCCGCGCCACGGCGGCCGCTGCGGTCGTGTTCGAGCCGTCGGAGTCGAGCATGATCGAGGGCTGGAACGGTTCGAAGAACAGCTTCCGCGCCGCGGCGAACACGGCCTCGCCGTCGCGCACCTTGGAGCCGCCGACCCAGAAGGCGGTGTTGGCGAGGCCATCGGGACCGCGCGGGAAGATCGCCCCCTGGACGACCCCCTCGAGGTTCTCGGCGGTGACCTCGCCGAAGGCGAGCACGACGTCGACGCCGGCGTCGTAGGCGGCGATCGCGTCGAACGAGCTGGGATGCGGATCGGTGTCGAGCTGGATCAGGATCTTCTTCATCGTCGGGTGGCGTCCTCCCGTCGCGGTTCTGGGAAGCTGAGTAGACCCCAGTCCAGGGGTCCCTCCTGGCGGTAACTCTTGCGCAGGCCGCGCGCGATCGTCGCCTTCATCAGCTCCTTGCCGAGATAGAAGGCGTGCGAGGCGTCGTCCACATCGAGCTGTTCGAACACGGCGTAGAGGCTGGCGCCGCGTACGAACCGCTCGCCGTTGAACGCGTAGAGCCAGTCGGCGTCGGCGAACAGGCGATAGTTCGCGTCGTTGATCTGCGCCTGCATCGCGCGCAGCTCGGCCTCCGAGGGCGCGCGCATCGTCTCGTCCTTGCTCGTGAGCAGCCCCGAGTCGATGTGCTTGGGGGGGCGCGCCTGGCGCTGCGCCAGGTGCATTATCTGCGCGGCGAGCACGGTCTCGCGCACCACGCCGTGCGCCCATCCGATCACCTCGGTGGTCAGCACCGCGCCGATCCCGACCTCCTGGCAGAAGCCGATGAGGAGCGCGGTCACGCCCGTCGAGTCGGCCTCGGTGAGCTCGGTCAGGTTGCCGATTCCCATCAGGATCTCCGCCTCGGGGTGGCGCCGGCGGACCTCGACGTAGCGGGCCAGGGACGCGGCGAAGCCGGAGTTGATCGGAGCCAGGATCGAGTCGAGCAGGTACGGGCGCCGCAGCTGCTCCATGCGGGCGGCCATGCGGTCGAGACCGTCGAGGTCGTCCGGGTCCTCGGTGATCAGCACCGGCGTGGCCCGCAGCCCCTCGGCCAGGTCGATCGTCTCCGGCGTCAGGCTCAGCACGTAGTCCACGCCGGCGGCGTCGGCCATGCGAATGTGCTCGGGGTCGAGCGTGTCGATGCTGAGCGATAGCCCGCGCTCGCGCAGCGTGGCGATCGTCGGCGGCCCCTCGGAGAGCCACGAGCGATCGAGGGACAGGCCGAGGTCGATCACGTCGGCTCCGGCCGCGCGATAGGCCTCGGCCAGGTTGATGACCTGCTCGCGGGGCAGCGACGGCACCTGGTTGATCTCGGCGAACACGCGGACGTCACGGGGGCCGAGCTGGGCGCGGACGGCCTCGCGCCCGTACCACTCGGGCAGCGCGCGGACGTCGGCCGGGCCCTTGCGCACCGGCAGCCCGGTGGCCTGTTGGAGCACATCGACCTCGCCCTCGCACAGCCCCGGTATCACGATGTTGTCCACCCCCGGCGGGACGTCCAGCCGCCTGGCGATCCAGCGCGTGGTCATCAGCGCGGCGACGCTGATGTTCATCACGACGATCTGGTGGTCGATGCCGAGATCGGAGAGCACACCGCGGAGCGCGGGCGCGGCCAGGCGGCCGGTGAGGAACAGCGTGTCAGCCAACGGTCCCGCCGTTGAGGTTGACCGCCTGTCCGGTGATGAAGGCGGCGGCCGGCGAGGCCAGCCACACGGCGGCGCCGGCCACGTCCTCCGGCCGGCCCCAGCGGCGAAGCGGCGTCTGCGCCTCGACCTCGGCGTAGAAGTCGCGGTCCGCGCCGGCGCCGAAGGCGGTCTCGATCCACCCCGGGCAGAGAACGTTGACTCGCACCTGCGGCGCGACCGAGCGCGCGAACGACTTCGAGAAGCCGAGCACTCCGGCCTTGACGGCGGCGAACAGCTCGGGGTTCTCGCCCGCCATCCCGTCGAGCGTGGCGTGATCCCAGCCGAGGTTGAGGATGCAGCCGCCGGGGCGCATCCGGGCTGCGACCAGCCGCGAGCAGCGAATCGTCGCCTTGAGGTCGAGCTCCAGCAGCGCGTCGAGCTTACGCTCGGCCGGCCACCGGGCAGCCTCACCGGTGAGCACGTCGGCGCCGGCGTTGTTGACCCACACCTCAACGTCCCCGAGCGCCTCGAAGGCCTGCCGCACGATCGAGCTGCAGCCGTCGGGCGTGCTCAGGTTCGCCTGCAGTACGCAGTGGCCGTCTCCGAGCTCGGCCGCCAGCTTGCGGGCGGCGTCGGACGAGCGCCAGAAGCCGATGCCGACGCGAGCCCCGGCGCCGGCAAAGGCGGCGGCGATCGCGCTCCCGATCCCCGAGCTGGCGCCGGTGACGACCGTGCGCAGACCGGCGAGCGGCGGCTCTCCGGTCTGCGCAATCGGCGACTGGAGGCGGGCCGCCGCTAGCCCTCGGCGCCGCTGGCGAACGGGTGACGCGCGTTGGGCGTTTCGGCCAGCACCTTGTCCATGGTCGGCTCACCGCCCAGCGCCCGCGCGATCGACATCTTCACGGCCTCGTAGTTGTAGTCGTAGATCTTCTTGTCGTCCGCGGCCTCCCAGTGGATGAACACGCCCACGACGAGGCACAGGTCGTCGACCTGGTCCTTGGGGATCACGCCGTCGGCCACCGAGTCCACCACCGCGCGCGCGACCGCGGCCTGAGCCGGCCCGAACAGCTGCACAGCTTGCTTCTCGCCCCTGATCGTGACCTTGTTGGTGATCACGGTGTCCGGCTTGGCCGGAAGGTTGGGGGTCACCACCGCCAGCAGGTTGGTGTGACCCTCCTTCTCGTTGACGAAGGCATGGGCGAACGCCTCGCCGACCGGTCCGCTCTTGGAACCGATCAGCAGGTCGATGTGCGCCAGCTCGTTGCCATCGCCGGTGAGCGCCTCTCCGGTTGACAGGATGACGGCCATACTGCTCCCTCCTCTCTCGTATCGTGACGCGGGTGAGCGCAACCCTAGCTCACTCGCGACTGACCCGTGACTTACTGGCGCACGATGTCCAGCTCGCGTGCCTGCTCGAGGTGGCGGCGCCCAAGCCCGGCAACATCACGCCGGGCCGAGACTTTGCCGACACGACGTATGCCGACATGGTGCGCTCGGCGCTCGCGCTCGGCCCCGTGTTCGCGCGCCGGCGGGTTCGCCGGCGGCGCGTCGGGGAGCTGATCGCCGACGGGGTGCGAGCGACCGCGCGCGTCGCCCCCACCAACACCAACCTGGGGATCGTGCTCCTGTTCGCGCCGCTGGCCCGTGCCGCCGTGACCCGGCGAGCCGGCGAAGGGCTGCGCGCGGCGATGGAGCGGACGCTTGCACAGCTCGACGTCGACGATGCCGCTGCAGCGTTTGCGGCGATCGCCCGGGCGGGTCCCGGCGGGCTCGGAGACGCGCCCGAGCACGACGTCCGCGCCCCGGCCCGCGTCACGCTGCGCGAGGCGATGGCCGCCGCGGCGCACCGCGACAGCATCGCCTCGGAGTATGTGACCGGTTACGCGATCGTGTTCGGGACCGCGCTCCCGTTGCTCGTCGGCGCGCTGGGCGACGGGGTTGCGACGCTCGACGCGATCGTGTCACTGCACGTCGGCCTGCTGGCGTCACACCCCGACACGCTGATCGCACGCAAGGCGGGCCCCGAGGCGGCGCTCGCGGTGACCCGGGCCGCTCGCGAGGTGCGGGACGGGACCCGCTCCCTGGCGGACTTCGACGCTTCGCTGCGCGGCTGCGATCACCGGCTGAATCCGGGGACGAGCGCCGACCTCGTGGCCGCGACCCTTCTCGCCGCGCTGCTCAGCGGAGTGACGCTGCCGTGAGGGTCCTCGTGGTGGCGCTCAGCGCGCGCATGCTGGCCGAGCTCGCGGTGGCCGACGGCTACGAGGTGACCGCGCTCGACCGCTTTGGCGATGTCGACCTGCGTGCGGTTGCCGCCGGGGCGACGGCCGCGAGCAACGACGCTCTGGCCGCGCTCGCGCGCGACGCCGACGCCGACGCCGTCGTCTACGGCGCCGGCCTCGAGAACCGCCCCGACCTGGTGGCGGACCTCAGCCGCCGACTGGAGCTGCTCGGCACGCCGCCCGAGCGGCTCGCCGCCGTGCGCGACCCGTGGGCGGTGGCCGCGGCGGCGCGGGCGGTGGGCGCCCGTGCGCCCGAGACTCGCCGCGCGCACGAGCTCCCGCGCGCCGGCGCGAGCGGGCACGGCCCGGATCGATGGCTGCGCAAGCCGCGCCACGGCGGCGGCGGGCGCGGTGTGCGCCGGTGGGCGGGCGGGCGGTTGCGCGGGAACGAGATCCTCCAGCGCCGCGTCGAGGGGCTCTCGTGCTCCGCCGTGGCGATCGGCGACGGCCGGCGGGCCGCCGTGCTCGGGCTGACCGAGCAGCTGCAGCGCCCGCGGAGCTTTCAGTGGATGGGCAACGTCTCGCCTCCTCGCCTGCCCGAGGCGGAGCGGGCCGAGCTCGACGGCCGGCTCCGCGCGGTGTGCGGCGAAGTGGCGGCGCGCTTCGGCGTGTACGGAGCCTTCGGCGTCGACGCGGTCTGGGACGGGCGCCACGCCTGGGTGCTCGAGGTCAACCCGCGGCCGCCGGCCGCGCTCGAGCTGTTCGGGCCGGGCAGCTTCGAGGCTCATGTCCGGGGAGCGCGCGGCCTCGGCGTGCCGACCGCCGGGGCACCGCCGGCGACGCGGTGTGCAAAGGTGAAGCTCGTGCTGTTCGCTCACCGCGACGTTTGCGCGCCCGACCCCGCCTGGTGGCCGGCGGGGCTCGTGCACGACGTCCCCCACGCCGGCGAGACGATCAAACGCGGTGCTCCGGTGTGCACGCTGATCTCGGCGAGCGCCGGCCCGGCCGAGCTCGCCGCCCGCGGGGCACGCCTGCTCGCCGCCCTTTCCGAGGCGGTGGGCGCCCGTGCCTGACCCCGGACCGGTCACCTGCGCGGGCTGCGCGCTGCTCTGCGACGACGTGACGATCGAGCCGTCGGGCGACGGCGTGCGCCTCGAGCCACCGTGTCCCCTCGGCGCGCAGTGGTTCTCCGAGCGCGCTCGCCGGCCGGCGAGTGCGCCGGCCGCGACGATCCGCGGTCAGGCGGCCGGCGTCGAGGCGGCGCTCAATCGTGCCGCCGAGCTGTTGCGCGGAGCGCGCCGTCCGCTGATCTACGGCTTCGACGGAGCGACCGTGGAGGATGCGCGGGCCGCGGTCGCCCTGGCCGACCGGCTCGGCGCCCTGGTGGTGCCCGGCGGCCTGGCCGGCGCGTGGCCGGGGGCGCCGGCGCTGCCGCTGCGGGGGGCGTCGAGCGCCACCCTGGGCGAGATCCGCGACCGCTCGCAGGTGGTCGTCATCTGGCGCGAGGACCCGCTGACGAGCCATCCCCGGCTGCTCGAGCGCCTCGGCTTCGTGGACGGCTCCGCGGACGGCTCCCCGCGTAGGGCGTGGCGCGGCACGCGGACGCTGGTGGTGCTCGACGACCGCGACACGGCCACCGCGGCGCGCGCCGACCTCCGGCTGCGCTGGGCGCGCGAGCGCGACCTCGAGGCGCTCACCTGCCTGCGCGCGATGCAACGAGGGGTGGCGGCGCGGTCGAGCGACCTCGGCGATGCGCTCGGTGGGCTGCTCGAGCGCCTCGGCGAAGTGCCCCATGCCGCATTCGTGTATGGGCCGGCGCTGAGCTCCGGAGCGGGTGGCCAGCGGCGCGCGCTCGCGCTCCACGAGCTCGTGCGAGCTCTGTGCGGCGACCGGCACGTGGTCACGCTGGCGCTGCCGAGCGCCGCCGGGGCCACCGGCGCCGAGGACGTCTTGACATGGCAGACCGGGTACTGCGGGAGCGTCGATCTCGCCGGCGGCCATCCGGAGCTGGTGACGGCCACGCGGCCGCTCATGGCGGACGAGGGCGTCGACGTTTCGCTCTGTATCGAAGGCGGCCTGTCGCCGGCGCCGGCGGGGGTGGCGGAGATCGCGCTCGGCAGCCTCCCGGCCCGCGGTGACGCCGAGGTGTCGATCCACACCGCCGCCGCCGGCGTCGAGGCGACGGGCACCGCGCACCGGTTGGACGGAGTTCCGCTCGCTCTCCAGGCGCCGCTGGCCCGGGACGCGCCAAGCGCGGCCGCGCTGCTGGCGCGGCTGCTCGCGGAGATCGAGCGGTGAGCGCGCTGCGGATCAGCGGCGGCCGCGTCCACGACCCGGCCAACGACGTCGACGGGGAGCTCCACGACGTGTGCATCGACGGCGGCAAGGTGGTCGCCGAAGTCGGCCCCGATGCCCGCCGGATCGACGCCCGCGGGATGGTGGTGATGCCGGGCGGCGTCGACATCCACGCGCACATCGCCGGACCGAAGGTCAACGCCGCCCGGAGGCTGTCCTTCGAGCTCCGTCGTGACGACGTCGAGGCGTGCGCCGGCGCCCTGCGGTCGGGCACGGGCGGGCTCGTCCCGTCGACGTTCGCGACCGGCTACCGGTACTCGCTGCTTGGCTACACGACCGTGGTCGAGGCCGCCGCCCCGCCGCTCGCCGCGCGCCACGTGCTCTCCGAGCTGCGCGACACGCCGATGATCGACAAGGCATTCCTGGTCCTCATGGGCAACAACCAGGTGCTGTTCGAGCTGATCCGGGAGTCGCGCGGCGCGGTTTCGCCCGCGCTGCGCGACGCCGTCGCGTGGTGGCTGGAGGCGACCGGCGGCTACGGGGTCAAGCTCGTGAACCCCGGCGGCGTGGAGCTGTGGAAGCAGAACAACGGCTACGTCGACTCGCTCGATGACCAGGTGGCCGGCTTCGCGGTGACGCCGCGCCAGGTGCTCGAGGCGATCGGCGGGGCGGTCGACGAGCTCGGGCTGCCGCATCCCGTCCACGTCCATGCGAACAACCTAGGCGTCGCCGGCAATGCCGATACCACGCTCGAGACGATGCGCACGCTCTCCGGGCGCCGGGCGCACTTCGCGCACCTGCAGTTCCATTGCTACGGCGGCAAGCCCGGGGGCCGGCTCCGCTCGCGCGCGCCCGAGCTGCTCGATTACCTCGGTGGGCATCCCGAGCTGACCGCCGACGTCGGCCAGGTGATGTTCGGCGAGGCCATGACGACGACCGCGGACGCTCACGTCTCGGCGGTGCTCCGCGACCTGAGCGGCGGCAAGTGGATAAACCACGACACCGAGGTCGAGACCGGGTGCGGGATCGTGCCTTACAGCTACCGGGCGCGCAACTACGTGCACGCCCTGCAGTGGGGGATCGGTCTCGAGCTGTTCCTGCTCGGCCGGGACCCCTGGCAGGTGATGCTCTCCACCGATCATCCCAACGGCGGCTCGTTCCTCGCCTACCCGAAGCTCATCCGGCTGCTGATGGACCGTGGCTTCCGCGAGGAGCAGATCAGCCGGGCCAACCAGCGAGCGATCCGGGAAACCGCGCTGCTCGACGGGCTCGACCGGGAGTACACCCTCAACGAGGTCGCGATCGTCACGCGCGCCGCGCCGGCCCGCCGGCTCGGGCTGCGGGACAAGGGCCACCTCGGGATCGGCGCCGACGCCGACGTGACGATCTACCACGATCGCGCCGACCGGGAGGAGATGTTCGCCACCCCCCGGTACGTGATCAAGGGCGGAGAGCTGGCCGTCGAGGAAGGCGAGCTTCGCCGCGCCGACGACGGGCTGCTGCTCTCGAGCCGCGCCGCCTTCGATCCCGAAGTCAGCCGCGTGCTCGAGCCGCTGTTCGGCGAGCGCTACACGGTGGCGTTCGCCCACTACCCGGTGCGCGACCCGGCGCTGCGCGAGCCGGCGCGGATCGTGGAGGCGGGTTCGTGAGCGGCTACAGGTTGGGCGACACCGAGGTCGCCGACACGTTCGCAGAGGCGTTCCCGATGCGCTACGCCCGGCTCGTGGTCACCGCTGCCACCGCGGACTGGGCGTACGAGGCGGCTCGCTCGGCGACCGGCTTTGCCACCTCGGTGATCGGCTGCAAGTGCGAGGCGGCGATCGAGCGCTCGCTGAGCCCCGAGCAGACGCCCGACGGCCGGCCGGGGATCGCCGTCCTGCTGTTCGCGATGGACCGCGAGAGCGTCGGCAAGCGCGCGCTCGACCGCGTTGGCCAGTGCGTGATGACGTGTCCCACGACGGCCTGCTTCGACGGGCTCGAGAGCGCCGAGAAGACGGTGGGCCTGGGCGCGGGGCTGCGCTACTTCGGCGACGGCTTCCAGGCCAGCAAGGTGATCGCGGGGCGGCGCTTCTGGCGGATCCCGGTGATGGAGGGCGAGTTCCTGGTCAGCGACTCCCTGGGCGTCGGCAGCGGCGTGGGGGGAGGCAACCTGGTGATCGGGGCGGCGGAGGACACCGGCGCGCTCGCCGCCGCTCAGGCGGCGGCCGAGGCGATACGCGGCGAGGGCATCGCGCTGCCCTTCCCGGGAGGAATCGCGCGCAGCGGCAGCAAGGTCGGCGCGCTCACCTCGTCCTCGATGCCCGCCTCGACCAACCACCAGATGGCTCCCACGCTGCGCGCTCAGGTCGACGACACGCTCGTCCCCGAGGGCGTCGGCGCGGTGTTCGAGATCGTGATCGACGGCGTCGACGAGGAGGCCGTGCGCGAGGCGATGCGTCGCGGGCTGCACGCCGCGGCCGCCGCAGGCGCCGCGCACGTCAGCTCGGTGAACTTCGGCGGCAAGCTCGGCGAATTCCACTTCCCGCTCTCAGAGCTCCAGGACCCACCGTGACGCTCACCCTCAGCCTACGCGCGCGGCCTCCCGCGCGGGTGATCGCGAACGCGCTGATCCCCGAGCGGTTGCACGGCATCGACGCCGCGGGGATCGCCGCCGTGAACGTTCGCTGCGGTCGGGAGACGGTGGCCGTGGGCGAGCTGTTCGAGATCTCGGGGACCGCGGGCGAGGAGCTCGTGCTGGCCGGCGAACTGGGCCGGGTGGAGGGGATCGGCGCGCGGATGTCCGGTGGCCGCGTGGTGGTCGAGGGACCCTGCGGCGACCATGTCGGCGCCCGGATGAGCGGCGGCGAGATCGTCGTCCGCGGCGACGCCGGGGCCTGGGCCGGCGCCGAGATGTCCGGCGGCCTCGTGCGGATCTCCGGCGACGCCGGCGCCCGCGCGGGCGCTGCGTATCCCGGCGCCCGCGCAGGCATGACCGGCGGCGAGATCGTCATCTCCGGCGACGCCGGCGAGGAGGCCGGCGCCGGCATGCGGCGCGGGCTGATGGCGGTCGGCGGCCGGGCGGGCAGCGGCGCCGGGCTGCGGATGCTGGCGGGCACGGTGATCGCTCTCGGCGGGATCGGCGCGGAGGCCGGGATCGGCAACCGGCGGGGCAGCCTCGTGTCCGGGGCACCGATCGAGCCGCTCCCCGGCTATGCCTTCGCCGCCCGCTATCGGCCGCCCGCGCTCCGCCTGCAACTGCGGCGGGCCCGCGAGCTCGGCCTCGACGTGGGCGGGGCGCTGCTGCGCGGCCGGTGGGCACGGTGGTCCGGGGACCGGACCGAGCTCGGCCGCGGTGAGATCCTGATCTTCGACGACGAGGAGGTCCTGTGAGCCTGTCGATGAACGACCGTGCCGCCGCGGTGGTCGAGGCGCTCCTCGGCGACGCCGACGCGCTGGGGATCGAGGCCCGCACGCTGGACTGCGGGGCGCGCGTGGTCGACTGTGGCGCTGAGGCTCGCGGCGGGCTGCAGGCCGGTCTCGGCTTTGCCGCCGCCTGCATGGGCGGGCTTGGGAAGATCGACCCGGTGCCGGTGCCGGTGGGCCAACGGGTTTGGCCTGGCGTGGGGGTCGCGGTGGACGACCCGGCCGCCGCCTGCCTGGCCGCGCAATACGCTGGCTGGAAGCTCGAGCACGAGGACTTCTTCGCGATGGCCAGCGGCCCGGGGCGCGCCCTCGCGCGTGCCGAGGAGCTGTTTGCCGAGCTGGCCTGGCGCGAGCGCGCGAAGCGGGCGATCCTCTGCCTGGAGACGCGCAAGGCGCCGCCGGCGGAGATCGTCGAGAAGGTGGCGGGGCGCTGCGGCGTATCCGCATCCGCGGTCACGTTCCTGATCGCGCCCACGGCTTCCGTGTGCGGCTCGGTGCAGATCTCCGCCCGGGTGGTCGAGACCGCGCTGCACAAGCTGCACGAGCTCGGCGTCGACCCCGCCCGGGTGCGCAGCGGCTGGGGCTGTTGCCCGATCGCTCCGGTGGCGGCCGAGGACCCGGCGGCGATCGGGCGCACGAACGACGCGGTGCTCTACGGCGGCACCGTCCACCTGTGGGTGGAGGCCGGCGACGACGAGGCGGCGGAGCTGGCCAAGCGCCTCCCGTCGACGGCCTCGGAGGCGTTCGGCACACCGTTCGGGGAGCTCCTCGCCGCCGCGGACTGGAACTTCTACGACATCGACCCGATGCTGTTCAGTCCCGCCGCGGTCACGCTCACCAGCACCGAGTCCGGGCGCGCGCATCATGGCGGTGGGCTCGCGCCCGAGGTGCTCGAGCGCTCGTTCACGCGATGAGCGCGCGGCTGCGGGTCGGGGTGCTCGGCGCGTCCGGCTCGTGGCACACGCGCGGCCTGCTCGCCGCCCTGACCGCACGCGGCCACGAGGTCCTCGCGATTCCCGCCACCCGCCTGCGCTCGGAGGTCGACGAGCACGGAGAGTTGCGCGTGCTCGGCCCCGCGGGCGCGGTGCTGAGCGGCCTCGACCTGATGATCGTCCGCGGACTCCCGCGCGGCTCGCTCGAACAAGTGATCTTTCGCATGGACGCGCTGCATGTGCTCGCCGAGCAGGGCGTCCGCTGCGTCAACGGTCCGCGCGCGATCGAGCGGACGATCGACAAGTCGTGGGCCGGCGCGGTGCTGGCGCACGCCGGGGTGCCGACGCCGCCGACGGTCGTCTGTGAGCGCTACGACGACGCGATGCTGGCGTTCGAGCGCCTGGGCGGCGACATCGTGGTCAAGCCGCTGTTCGGCGCGATGGGCAACGGGATCGTACGGGTGGAGGACCGCGACCTCGCCCACCGCGTGTTTCGCGCGCTCGAGCTCGAGCGGACCGTCTACTACGTGCAACGCACGATCGCCCCCGCCGGGCGGCGCGACGTGCGCGTGCTCGTGCTCGCCGGCGAGGTCGCCGGCGCGATGCTCCGCGAGAGCGACACGTGGCGGGCCAACATCGCCCGCGGCGCGCGTCCGCGCGCCGTCGTGCCGAGTGACGCCGAGCGCGGCGTCGCGGTGACGGCGGCCGCCGCGCTCGAGGCCGACGTCGCCGGGGTCGACCTGCTGGTCTCGCCGGACGGGGAGATCGTCGTGGTTGACGTCAACGGCATTCCCGGCTGGCAGGCGCTGCAGTCGGTCTGCGCCGAGGACCTGACCGCGCGGGTGCTCCGGACATGCGAGGCGCTGGTCACGGCGTGGCCGAGGCGGCCGTTGTGAGGGTCACGGTGTGAGGTCGAGGCGGCCCTCGTGAGGGTCACGGTGTGAGGCCGAGGCGGCCCTCGTGGAGCGCCGTCGCGACCAGCGCGCCGGTGGCTCCGGCCGACTCGAGCGCGCGCAGGTCCTGCTCGTCGCGCACGCCGCCGCCGGCGTAGATGGCGAGCTCGGGAAGGGCCACCGCGAGCTCGGCGACCGCGCGCAGCGGCGGACCCGACCCGCTGCCGACGCGGGCGAGGTCGATCACCAGCACCTCACGCGCCCCGAGCGCCTCGGCCAGCGGCGCGGCGGCTGCCGGCGGCCGGCCGGCGAGCTCGGGACGCGCGGAGACGAGCTTCCCGTCGCGGAGGTCGACGCTCAGCACCCGCCGCGGCGCCGGCGCGGCGAGAGCGCGCTCGTCGGGGTCCTCGGGCCCGAGCGACTCCGTGCCGAGGACGTTGCCAGAAACGCCCGCCCGGGCCAGCGCCGCTGCCCGCTCCTCGGTCGTGGCCCCGGCGTCGACCCATAGCTCCGCCACCTCCGCCAGCGCGCTCAGCGCCGGCAGGTCGACGAGCCCACCGGCGAGCGCGTCCAGATCGGCGACGTACAGGCGCGTCGTCCGAGCGGCGGCGCACAGCGCCCGGGCGACCGCAACCGGCTCGCAGCCCTCGACGAGCGGGCTGCGCAGCGGCGCGTAGGCGGCGCGCTGCCCGCGGCGGGCGTGGACGACGACGCCGCCCTTGAGATCGAGGACCGGCACCAGCTGCATCGTGCCCGTCATGATGCCCTGATGGCCCGAGTGATCGGCCTCGACGTCGGCGGCGCCAACACCAAGGCGGCGGTCGTGGAGGCCGGCCGGCGGGTGCAGACCGCCTCCGAGCCGTACGAGGTGTGGCGCGAGCCGGAGGCGATGAGCGGCGTGATCGCCGAGATCGTCGGCCGACTCGGGCCCGCCGGCGTCCCGGTTGCGCTGAGCACCACCGCCGAGCTCGTCGACGTGTTCGCGAGCAAGCGGGAGGGAGTACTGCACGTGCTCGACGCCGCGCGAGACGCGCTGCCGGGACGCCGGCTGCGGGTGATGACCACGGACGGCGAGCTGGTCGACCTCGACCGGGCGCGAGCCGCGCCGCTGCGATGCGCGGCCGCCAACTGGATGGCCACGGCGCTGCTGCTCGCGCGCTCGCGTCCCGACGCGATCCTGGTCGACTGCGGCGGAACGACCACCGACGTGATCCCGATCGTCGGTGGTGCGGTTGCCGCCAGCGGGCGCACCGACCTCGAGCGGCTGCTCGCCGGCGAGCTCCTCTACACCGGCGCGCTGCGAACCAACGTCGCCGCGGTTGTCTCGCAGGTGCCGATCGGTGGCGAGCTTTGCCCGGTCTCCTCCGAGCTGTTCGCGATCACCGCCGACGCCCACCGGCTGCGCGGCAGCCTGGCCGCGGAGCAGTGCACCTGCACGTTCCCGGACGGTCGCGGCGCGTCGCTGCCCGAGGTGCGCTCCCGCCTGGCGCGCGTCGTCTGCGCCGACCCCGAGCAGCTCGGCGCCGGGGACCTGGAGGCGATCGCCGCCGCCGTCGAGGCGGCGCAGGTCGACTCGGTCGCCGCCGCGCTCGAGCGCGTCGCCGGCCGGGTGCCGGCCGCGACCGAGGTGGTCGCGGTCGGCGTCGGCGCATTCCTGGCCCGCACGGCGGCGGAGCGCTTACGGCTCGCGGTCGCTCCGGACGGCGGAGCGCCGTTTCCGTTTGCCGGCCGCGGCGGAGACGTGGCCGCCGCGGCCGCGCTGTCGGTGCTGGGCGGTGAGTGAGTGGCCACCGCGGGTGGTCAAGATCGGCGGCGGGCTGCTGCGAGCCGAGGGGCTGGCCGGACTGCGCTCGGCGTGCGCGGAGGCGACCGCGATGGCCACCCGCCGGCCGGTGCTGGTCGTCCCCGGCGGCGGTCCGTTCGCCGACGCCGTCCGCACGCTCGACGCGCAAGTCGGCCTCGGCGAGGAGCTCGCCCACGCCCTCGCGCTGGCGGCGATGGACCAGCTCGGGCTGCTGCTGCGCCGGCTGCTTCCCGGCGCCGAGCTGCTCACCGGCCTGACTCCGCCCCGGTCGCTGGCCGTCGTCCACGCGGCCCGGGCGTTCGCGGGCCGGCCCGAGGTGCCCGCGTCATGGGCGGTGACCAGCGACTCGCTGGCGGTGCTGGCGGCCGCCGCGATCGGAGCCGAGGAGGCTGTTCTGCTCAAGCCGGTGGCCGGAGTGCTGGCACGGTGGCCGTCCGCGCAGCCTCCGGTCCCCGCGCTGAGCGCCACCGAGCTCGCGGCGCTCCAGGCCCGGGGCGGCGGGCGGGTGGTCGACGCCTACCTGCCCGAGGCGGTGCGCCGCACCGGCGTGGCCGTGGTGGTCCGCAGACCCGGTCTCGCCGAGTCCCCCGGCACGCGGATCTTCCCCGGCTGATCGCCGCCGCCGGCGCGCACCTCGGCCACCGCGGCCGCCACCAGCCCGGCGTCGAGCTCGGCGCCCCGGTCGCCGCCGCGGCAGACCGCCGAGCGCACGCCGACCACGTCGGCCGCCACCCGGCCCAGCTGGCGGCGGGTCAGCTGTCCGGCTACGCCGAAGCTCGCGCCGATCGCGCGCAGACGGGCCCGCAGCTCGCCGAGCTCCGATGTCGTCATCCAGCCATACAGCCCGCGGCCGTCCTTGAGGAACGTGTCGACGAGCGCGCCGGAAATGCCCGTCCGCTGTACCACCGCGGGCAGCCTGGCCGGAGGCAGGGCGGGCGGGTCGAGCGCGTCGGCGTCCGCGTAGGCGGCGGCGATCACCGCGATGTCCGGTCCGACCGCGTCGGCGACCGCGCTCACGAGCGCGACGGCATCGTCGAGCTCGCGCACCCCGCGGAGACCGAGCTTGACGAAGCGGGCGCCGCTCACCGCGGCGCCCCGCGCGGCCAGCGCCGCGGTGTGCGGCAGGTTCGGCAGGTCGCCGAGCGCCACGCTCACCGGCGCGGCGGCTCCGACCACCTCCGCCACCTCGGCGAGGACGCGCGGGGACGGGGCGCCGAGCGCCCCCTCGCGCGGATCCTTGACATCGATGATGTCCGCCCCGCCGGCGAGCGCGCGGCTCGCTTCGGCGGCGGAGACGACGCTGACCAGCAGCCTCATGCGGCGGCCTGCTCCGAGCCCCCGCGAGCGAGCCACGCGCCCCGGCGGTCGAAGTCGAGCGCGCTGACCTCGGCGCCCGCGCCGGCCGACGCACGCAGCCGGGCGGCCACGTCGGCGGCGCGGTCGGCCCCATCGACGATCCCGTAGACCGACGGTCCCCACGAGCTCTGGCCCACCGCTACGACACCCAGCTCCAAGAGCGCGTCGACCAGCGCCGCCGCGCGCGGGTGGAACACGCCGCCCTGCTGGGCGGCGAACATCGAACCCACCTCGCGCTGAATCTCGGTGAGCGCGGCGCCGAACTCCTCGATGTCGCCGGTCACCAGCCCGGGCAGCAGCGCGGTCAGCAGCAGCCGAGCCACGCGCGGCTCGGCGGCTCTCGATTCGCGCATCTGGCCGAAGAAGCGCTCCTCGGCATCGCCCGAGAGCCCCTCGCCGCCGCCGGGAACCGCGAGCACGCATCGCCACCGCTGCGGCATCGGGTAACGAGTGAGCAGGGGGCTGATCGAGCCCCGGGCGGCCACGCCGGCCTCGACGACGAGCCCCGGCGCGGCAAACGTCCACGCGCCGACGCTCGAGCGCGCCCCGCGCCCGCTGGCGTCCGCGAGCTGCTCCGGGCCGGCCGAGATCCCGGCGAGCGCGGCCACGCCGCGGGCGACGGCGAGACCCAGCTTGGTGCCCGATCCGAGCCCGACGTGCGGCGCAATCGCCTCGTACACGGTCACCTCGACGCCTGCCTCGAGCCCGAACGCGCTCCGGGCCCGCTGGGCGAAGCCGGCGGCGCGGTCGCACTGCGCCCCGGAGGCGACGACGTCCTCATCCCCTCGCCGCCTCACCCCGACGACCACGCGCGGGGACTCTACCCCGACTCCGAACCCCCCGTAGCGACGCGCACCGATCCCGGCGGGATCGAGCATCCCCAGGTGCAGCCGCGCCGGTGCGGTGATGACGATCTCGGTCACGTTCGCTCGGCGACGTAGCGTCGCACGTAGTCCATCGCCGCGTGCTCACGTGGCCCGGCGGTCTTGTCCACCAGCTCCTGAAGGCGGGCAAGCTCGGCGCGCACGTGCTCGGCGCCCAGCCATCTCAGCCGCGAGGCCAGAATCGACGCTTCCACCGCGGCGTGCCGGGCGCGGCACAGGCCAAGTGGCGGACGCGTGCCCGTACCGGCGGCCACCACCCGAGCCCGCACCCGGGAGCGCGCCGCACGGGGCTCGGCGGGCGTGATCTCGGTCACGACCACCTCACGCCACGAGTTCGCGGCCTCGATGACCGAGCCGGAGACGACGCTGGCGGCGCGCATAACCGGCTGTGGGTGCCCGAGGGCGGCCTCCACGAACAGCAGCACGTCGTCGGTTAGATGCACGACCGCTTCGCCGCGAACGCGCAGGTTCCGCAGCGTCCGCGTCGCGTTGAACGGCCAGAAGACGAGCTCCTCATCGCCCCAGCGCACGCCCATCGCGGCGCAGTTGACCACGCCGTCGCTGCCGGTCGTGGTCACCACGGTCTCGATCAGCGGTGCCCGCTCACCCGCATCGCTCGACAAGGCTCAGGAACTCCTGGCGCGTACGCGAGTCAGTGCGCAGCCTGCCCCGCAGCGCCGAGGTCACCGTCCGCGCTCCCGGCTTGCGCACCCCGCGGACCGTCATGCACAGGTGCTCGGCGCTGAGCACCACGCCCACGCCCCGGGGCGCGAGCTCTTGCTCGAGCCAGTCGGCGATCTGCACGGTCAGGCGCTCCTGGAGCTGGAGGTCCCTGGAGAAGGCCTCGACCACCCGGGCGAGCTTCGATATCCCGATGATCGTCTCGCCCGGCAGGTAGGCGACGTGGGCGCGACCGTGGAACGGGAGCAGGTGGTGCATGCACAGGGTGTGGAACGGGATGTCTCGCACGACGACCAGCTCGTCGTAGCAGCCGTCGTTCGGGAACAGGGTCGCGCCCAGCTCGGCGGGCGTGACCAGCTCGGCGAAGGACGCCGCGACGCGGCGAGGGGTCTCGAGCAGCCCGGGGTCGTCGAGATCGGCACCGATCGCGCGGAGCAGCTCGAGGGCGGCCCGCTCGGCGGCGGCGAGGTCGAACTTGGAGGCATCGACGATCCGTCCCGGGGTGGCCGCGGCGGCGTTCCGCGCATCGCGGTGTCCGATATCCATCGTTTCAGCGTAACGGGTGAGCCCGAGCCTGGGCGCTTCTCACCCGTCCGGCGAGGCGCTCAGGCGCGTGGCCAGCTCGACCAGCATCCGCACGCCATAGCCCGATGCACCGCGGCCGAACGCATCCCCGCGATCCTCGTCGAGCAGCGCGGGCCCGAGCATGTCGACGTGTGCCCACGGACCCTCGCCCGCGAACTGCGCCAGGAACGTCGCCGCAACGATCGGAAAGCCGAAGCTCTTGCCCGCTGTGTTGCGCAGGTCGGCCACGGTCGAGTCGATCAGCGGCCGGTAGCGGGGATGCAGCGGCCACGGCCAGGCGAGATCGCCGCTCGCGTTGCCGGCGTCGACGACCGCCTCGCGCCAGGACTCGTCGGTCGCGAAGACGCCCGCGTACACGTCGCCCATGCCCGCGCGCATGGCCCCGGTCAGGGTCGCGAGGTCGACGACGTGCGTCGCGCCGTCGCGGCGCGCGTACCACAGCGCGTCGGCCAGGATCAGGCGGCCCTCGGCGTCGGGGTTCGTGACCTCCACGGTCAGGCCGGCGGCCGTCGTGATCACGTCGGTCGGCCGGATCGCGCTGCCGCTCAGCATGTTCTCGCAGGCCGGCACGATCCCGGTGACCGAAAGCGGCACCCTGAGCTCGGCGATCGCCGCGAGCGCGGCCGCGACGGCCGCGCCGCCGGCCATGTCCGCCTTCTGGCGGACGATGTCGGCCTGGGGCTTGAGGAAATACCCGCCGGTGTCGAACGTGACCGCCTTGCCGACGAGCGCCAGCCGCGGGGCGGTGGGCGCGTCCGGGGGGCGGTGGCGCAACACGAGCAGCAACGGCCGGGCTGCGCTGCTCCCGCCGACGGCGGCCAGCGCGCCGAGCCCGGCGTCCGCGGGGTCGATGGTCTCGGCGGCGAGCCCCGGGAACGCGGCCGCGCGCTCCGCCAGCCCGGCCGGTGAGACGACGTTCGGCGGCGCGTCGACGAGCTCCCGGGCGGCGTTCGTCCAGCGCGCCACCAGCGCGGCGCGATCGGCTACGGGCTGGAGCTGCTCGCTGGCGCCGCAGATGACGAACCGCTCGATGCGGCGCGGCTCGGGGGTGCTTCGCCAGCGGGCCGAGTCGTAGGCGCCGAGGACAGCGCCCTCGGCGAGCGCGCGCACCTGCTCCTCGGCGGGGACGGGCAGGGACGGGTCGAGCGCCCAGGCGACGGTTCCTCCGCCGCGGCATGCGCGCACCGCCCGGGCCGCAGCGGTTCGCAGTCCGTCCGGGTCCGGCGTGGACGCGACCACGGCGACCGGAGCGCCGTCACCGTAGGCGATGGCAAGCGGATCGGCATCGGCGACCGCGCGCTCCGGCGCCCCGAGCTCCCGGGCCCGCGCCGGTCCACCGGCGGCGATGAGGTCGGCCCCGGCCGCCGCCGGGTCACCGGCCGTCACCTCGACGCGCATCGGGTGAAGACGATCATGCCCCTTGCCTGGTTATGTAAGATGGCGCCACGTGCACTCTAAGAGGGAGGCATCCTATGACGTGGATCAAGCCGGAGTTTGAGTTCGTCAGCCTCTGTTCGGAGGTCACCTCCTACCTGTACAACCGGTAGGGAGCCTGAGCCGACGCGGCCTCAGGTGCTCGCCTGAGGCCTCGTCCGGGCCCTCGCAGCGTTGCGCGTTCGAATTCTCGGCTCGGCCGCCGGGGGCGGGTTTCCCCAGTGGAACTGCCGCTGCGGGTCGTGCCAGGCGGCGCGCGACGGCGTGCGGGCGCAGGCCCGGACGCAGTCGTCGCTGGCTGTCCGCGGCGACGAGGGACCGTGGTTCCTCGTCAACGCCTCCCCGGACGCGCGTCAGCAGCTCGAGGCGCTCCCGGCTTCACCGGTGGCGGGCGTCCGGGCCGCGCCGATCGCGGGGGTCCTGTTGACCGATGCGGAAATCGACCACACGGCGGGCCTCCTCCTCCTGCGCGAGTCCGCGACGCCGGTCCGCGTGTTCGGCGACGAGGGCGTCGGACGAGCTCTCAGTGACGGGTATCCGGTGCTCCCGATCCTCGAGCGCTACTGCGGGGTCCAGTGGGAGACGCTCGAGGCGGATCGGGCCACGGCGCTCGAGGGATCGAGCCTCACCGTCGAGCGCTTCGAGGTCGGCGGCGATGCGCCGCGCTACATGATCGAGTCGGAGGTCGAGCTGCGGGCGAGCGGACTCGTCTTCCGCGACCGCGCGAGTGGAGGGGTGCTGACCTACGCGCCCGGCCTCGCGCGGCTCGACGACGGCGTGATCAGCCGTCTGGCCGGCAGCGATCTCGTGCTCGTGGACGGGACGTTCTGGAGCGATGACGAGCTGCCCCGGCTCGGCATCTCGGCGCGGACCGCGCGCGAGATGGGACACGTGCCGCTCTCCGGCCCGGGCGGAACGCTCGCGGCCCTCGCGCGGCTAGAGCGGCCACGCAAGGCGCTGGTCCATATAAACAACACGAACCCGATCCTGATCGAGGACTCGCCCGAGCGCGAAGCGGTACTGGGCGCCGGCGTCGAGATCGGCCACGACGGCCTCGAGGTCGAGCTGTGAGCACGAACGCGACGCGGACGTTCGCCGAGCTCGAGCCCGTGCCGCCCGAGGTGTTCATCGCCGAGTTGCGTGATCAGGGCACCCGTTACCACGATCGGCATCCGTTTCACCGGCGGATGGACGCCGGCGAGCTCACCCGAGAGCAGCTCGCACGCTGGGTCGCCAACCGCTTCTATTACCAGAAGTGCATCCCGCTCAAGGACGCGGCGATCCTCGCGAACTGTCCCGAGGTCGAGGTGCGGCGCCAGTGGATACAGCGCATCATCGACCACGACGGCACCCGCGAGGGAACCGGCGGCATCGAGTCGTGGCTCCGCCTCGGCGAGGCGCTCGGCGTCTCGCGCGCCGAGCTCGTGTCGGAACGGGGGGTGCTTCCCGGTGTGCGCTACGCGGTGGACGCCTACGTGAACTTCGCGCGCCAGAGGCCATGGGTCGAGGCAGTCGCCTCGTCGCTCACCGAGTTGTTCGGGCCGGCGGCGATCCGGGTACGGCTCGACGCCCTCGAGCGCCACTACGGGTGGATCGACCCCGCGGGGCTCGAGTACTTCCGCACGCGGCTCGTGCAGGCGCCCCGCGACGCGGACTACGCGCTCGAGATCGTCACCGACCGCTGCCGCACGCGCGAGCAACAGGCGGCCGCCGTCGCGGCCCTGCGCTTCAAGACCGAGGTGCTGTGGGCGCAGCTCGACGCGATCGAGCGCGGCGACACGCACCCGGTGGGGCCGGGGGGGCCCGGGAGGCCGGACGGGCCGGGGAGGTCGGAGGGGCCGGACGGGCCGGGGGCGCTGGCGGCGCCGGGGGCATGACTCGCCCCCGCCTGGTCACCGGCGCGCGCCTGCACTACGACGAGGTGCGCGAGGAGCATGTGCTGCTGGTCCCCGAGGGCGTCGTCCGGCTCAATCCCACCGCGGCCGAGGTGCTCGAGCTGTGTGACGGGGAACGCTCGCTCGAGGAGATCGTCCGGGCTCTCTCGGCCCGCTACGACGGCGCCGATCTGGGCGACGACGTTCACGGGCTGCTCGACGCCATGGCTCAGAGAGGACTCGTGCGCGATGCCGGAGCCTAGAGCCCCGAGCCCGTTGACGCTCGTCGCCGAGCTCTCCTACCAGTGCCCGCTCCACTGCCCGTACTGCTCGAACCCGCTCGAGATCGGCGCCGAGACCTACCGGCGCGAGCTCGAGACCGAGCACTGGCTGCGCACCTTCCGGCAGGCGCGCGGGCTCGGCGTCCTCCAGCTCGCGCTCACCGGCGGAGAACCGATGCTGCGCCGCGATCTGGTCGAGCTCTGCGCGGGGGCGCGCCGCGCCGGTCTGTACTCGTCGCTGATCACCGCCGGAACCCTGTTCACGCGCGAGCGCGCCGAGGCGCTCAAGGCCGCCGGGCTCGACCACGTGCAGATCTCGATTCAGAGCCCGGACGCGGCCGAGAACGACCGCATCGCGGGGAACCGGTCGTTCGCCAAGAAGATCGCCGCCGCACGTGTGGCGCGGGAGCTCGACTTCCCCCTGACGCTCAACTGCGTTCTGCACCGGCAGAACCTCGATCGGATCGAGGCAGTGCTCGACCTCGCGCTCGTGCTCGGCGCGCAGCGACTCGAGCTCGCCAACACGCAGTACTACGGCTGGGCGGTGGTGAACCAGGCGGCCCTCATGCCGACGCGAGAGCAGATCCTCCGCGGGGAGGAGGCGGTCCGGCGCTTTCGTGAGCGCGTCGGCCCCGCGGTCGACGTCCTCTGGGTTCTGCCCGACCTCTACGAGTCGCTGCCGAAGCCGTGCATGGGCGGCTGGGGCCGCACAGCGATGGTCATCGCTCCGAACGGCGACGTGCTGCCCTGTCAGGCGGCGGCGACGATCCCCGGGCTCGAGTTCGCCAACGTCCGCGAGCGTCCGCTCGAGTGGATCTGGAACGAGTCAGAGGCGTTCGACCGCTTTCGCGGCACGAAGTGGATGCAGGAGCCTTGCCGGACGTGCCCGCTCGGCCGCCAGGAGGTGGACTTCGGAGGCTGCCGCTGCCAGGCGCTGCGGCTCACCGGCGACGCCGCGGCCACGGACCCCGTCTGCCGCTTCTCGGCGCATCACGACCGCGTCGTCTCGGCCCGCGAGCCGGTGGCCGCTGACGAGTTCGTGTACCGCACGGTGAAGCGGCCGGTGCGGGCCTGAGCGACTTCGGCGCGGCGTTTGCGCGCCGGTCACGGAGCCGTGGCCGCGCCGCGGGCCGGATCGGGGGGCCGCCCAACACCGACGTCGGCGAGGATCCGCCGCAGCTCGACGGCGTCGCGGGCGACCGCGTCGGCGCCGGCCAGCGCCTCGGGCGGGAAGGGGCCGCTCGCCACGGCCACGCACCGCACCCCGTCCGCGCGCGCACACGATATGTCCCGGGGCGTGTCCCCGATCACGATCGTCTCCCGACGGGGGTACGGCGCCGCGCCGCTGCCGGCGCGTCTCCGGGCGATCTCGGGAAGGGCGCTGCGATCCTCGGCGTCGGAGCCGAACGCGCCCTGCCCGCGAGCGAACGCGTCGCTGATGCCGGCGCGCTCGAGCTTCAGCCACGCGGTCGCCTCGTAGTTGCCGGCCAGCAATCCGAGCCTCGTGTCGTCCTGTACGGCCAGCCACTCGAGCAGCTCGCGCACGCCGGGAAGCACGGCCGAGCTGAGATCGTCCGGGAGCAAGCGAGCGATTGCCCGGCAGCAGCTCTCACGCATCCGGTCAGCCAGCGCGTCGATCCGCTCCGCGCAGACCCCGGCGTCGAGGAGGATCGCCCGCGCGATCTCCCCGTCGGTGCGACCGCTGGTGTCGATCTGCGTCCGGATCGCGCTCGTGTCGACGCCGTGCACGTCGGCGAGGGCCGTCCGCATCGCCTCGGCCACCGGCCGGGTCGTGCCTTCGAGCAGCGTTCCGTCGATGTCGAAGAGCAGGAGCACGAGCGTCACTACGGTAACTTGACCGGGGCGTCATAGCGGCATCCTGTCACTGTCCGTTACCTTGATCGCTGGGATGGACCACCTGGCGATTCCGGTACGGGACCAGACACGCTCGCGCGGTTTCTACGAGACCTACTTCGGGTTCGGGTCACGGCCGGCCAGGCGCTACGACGACGGCGTCCTGATGCTTTACAACGCGGCCGGCTTCGCTCTCGCTTTGGGCCCGGAGACGGAGCCCATCCACCGTCCGTCGTGGATGCACTTCGGCGTCGGCCTGCCCTGTCGTGAGGCCGTTCTGCGCCTGCGCGAGCGGTTGGTCGCCGATCGCATCGAGCTGGTCGAGGAGTGGGATGGGCCCGACTATGTCAGCGTCAAGTGCCGAGATCCGGACGGTTACATCGTTGAAGCTTTCTGGGAACCGGAAATGGCGCCGCCGGGGACTCGCGGGACCGCTCGGCCGGCGCCGGTCAGGGCGAGACTTCCTCGTAGTGGCGGCCGCGGGTCCTGACGCTGAACTGGGCGACGATGGCGGCGGCGACCAGGAATCCGCTCACCACCAGCATCGCCTCGAGCACGGTCATGTTCGGAATCTGGGGCGCGATCACCAGCACCCCGATCCCGCCCCCGAGGTGACCGACGCCGTCGACCAGCCCGAATCCGGTCACGCGGGCACGCGTTGGAAAGCTTTCGGTGGAAAGCGCATAGGTCATCGGGACCCACACGTTGAAGCCGAAGAACACGATCGCCGAGCCGACGAAGGCGATGCCCAGCGAGGTCGTCCCGGCCTCGGCCACGACCACGCCGCCGATCACGGTGATCGCCGCCCCGATCGGCAGCCAGAACTTCCGCTCGAGGCGCTCGGCGAACGCGACCGCGAACAGCGCGCAGGCCAGGAAGCCGAACGCGCCCACGGCGGTGATCAGCCCGGCCTCCGGCGGCGGGTACTTGAGCGAGGTCAACATCGACGTGAACCCGGCCGAGAAGGAGAACACGGTGACGTAGGCCAGGAACCACACCGCCAGCAGCTGGACCACGCGGCGCGCGTACATCCGGTTGGCGAACAGGGCCGAGAAGGCCAGGCTGCTCTGCGGAGTGCTCTCGTCGACCGGGACGTCCTCGCTCACGGGGGCCAACTCGCCGTGCTTGGCCGCGACCGCCTCCATGCCGCTGACCACCCGATCGGCTTCGTCGAAACGCCCCTGGCCGACCAGCCAACGGGCCGATTCGGGCAGCTCGAGGCGCAGCGCGATTCCGACCGCGGCCAGCACCGCCCCGATCGCGTACATCCAGCGCCAGCCGTCGGTGAAGCTAGGACTGGCCTGCGCGAACGACAGCCCGTGCGGCCACGGAGCGGGCCCGGTGGTCAGGAAGAGGCCGAGCCAGATGCCCAGGAGCGCCCCGAGCGAGGACATGACGAAGATCACCGAGATCCAGCGCGCGCGGTTGCGGCGCGGCGCGACCTCCCCTACATAGGTGTTGACGATGGCCAGGTCGGCACCCACGCCGATGCCGGTGACCACGCGGGCCAGTACGAAGTTGGCGTAGTCCGGGGCGAGCGCGTTGTACAGCGAACCCACACCGGTGAGGAGCATCGTGAACAGCAGCATGTTGCGCCGCCCGATGCGGTCCGAGATCGGGGCCAGGAGCAGCGCGCCGATGACGTAGCCGCCGAGGTTGAGGACGACCGGGACGCGCAGGGCGGTGACCGCGTTGGCCGGCGTGCAGCCGTGCTTGAGGGCCACGCAGCTCTGGATGAACGACACGTTGATGTCGAACACGTCGTAGAACGCGAACAGGAACCCGGTGCCGATGATCCCGATGAAGATGAACGGCATCGACCAGGCGTCGATCCGGTCGAGGCGGGCGAGGATCGACCGGGGGGTGTGAGCCCCCGTTGAGGGTTCCGCGACGTCCGACAGGCTTCTCCCGATGGAGCTTGAACTCATCTGCGACCCGCCCTTTTCTGGTATTCCGCGGGGTCGTACCCGAGGGCGTCCGGGGGAAAACCCGATGATCGGCCGTGAAACGGGGGGTGACCATCAGGGCGAGCGACACCTCAGCGTCCGGCTTTGAATCCACCCAGGTCGACAGGCGCTGTTGCCAGGACGGGTTGAGCCCGGCAAGGCTGCCGGCGCCGTGCTCGAGCCCTCGACGTGTGCCGCCGACCGCTCGATGTCGCTGGGCGGCGCCCGCCGAACGAGAGCCCCGTAGCAGGCCACGCCGAGCGGAATGCCGCCCTGGCGAAATGTGTCGTTGATGCCACTGCCGACATCGCGCTGACGCGGCAGCGTTTGGCGGGCGCGTACACCCGAGCCCACCCACCTTGACCGACCTTCCCCAATGCTCCCGAGCGCTTAGACTTCTGCCAGCAGCGACTCCCGCAGAGGAATGACTTGCCCCATCGTCGGCAACGGATCGCGCCGTCGCGATTCAAATGACCCGCTCACGCTCGCCTGATACCGCGCACAGGCCGATCGGGCGCGCAAGCCGGGTGCAGCAATGGTGACCCCGGCGACCGGCGACGGCGACGCGCTGTTCGGCGAGCTCGCGGGCGCCAGTCATCGGAGCTACGCGAGCACTCGGCGGGTCTTTCGCATCATCGACCGGGTGAGCACTGGGGGCGAGCGATTGACGGTCAAGGCGCTCGCCCATGACCTCGGGATCAGCGTGTCCACCTGCTATCACCTGGTCGGGATCCTGCTCGACGAAGGCTATATCGAGAAGCTCCCCCACCACGCCGGGTACCGGCTCGGCGCGACGGTCGGCGTGTTGTTCGAGCGCTCCCGGAGGTCGGGGAGCGCCGCGGTCGTCGAGCCGGTCCTGCACGACCTCGCGCGGCTCGCGGACCGTACGGCGTACTACGCCGTCCTGTCGGGGACTGACGACGTCGTAGTGACTCACGTCTACTCCCCGCCCGATTGCCCGCCGGTCGGCGTGTCCCAGGGCTTCACCGGCCCTTCGCACGCGCTCGCGCTCGGCAAAGTGCTGATCGCCGCCGGTGGCAGCGCAGCGATCAACCGCTACATCGAGCGGCATGAGCTGCGGGCGTTCACTCGACGTACGATCACCGACGCGACGAAGCTGGAGGCTCACCTCAAGGAGGTGAGAACGCGTGGCTACGCCACGGACTTCGAGGAGTTCGCCAACAACCTCTACTGCGTTGCCGTGCCCGTGAGCTACGAGAGCGGCACGGTTGCTGGCGCGGTTGGCCTCGCGACGACCGCTACCAGCCCCGCGGACGAGCTCAAGCGAATGATCCGCCTCACCCGCCAGGCTGCCACCCAGATCTCCACCGCGCTGCGCGGCGAGAGCCGCACTCCAGCGTTCGAGGGTCTATTCTGAGCCGAGAAAATAGTCGCATCAGACGGGAGCCGCCGTCACGGCGCGGGTGAGCCTGCGGGAGAGGAGGGACGCGCAAGGCCCTCGGCGAGGTCACCGAAGCCCGGGGCGATCACGGCTCCTGGCTGCGCAACCAGTTCTTCGGCGATCAGCGCCTCGGTCGTGAGCAGGAGCGCTGCAATCGAGACCGCATTCTGCAGCGCCGAACGCGTCACCTTGGCGGCATCGACCACTCCGGCCGAGATCATTTCGCAGTACTCGTCGGTCAGCGCGTTGAAGCCCCATCCCGGCTTGAGCGTGCGTACGTGTTCGATCACCGCGAGCCCGTCGTGCCCGGCGTTGTCCGCGATCCAGCGCAGCGGCTCCGAGAGCGCCGCCCGAACGATTTCAGCTCCCAGCACCTGCTCGCTGCGGCTCCCGTTGGTCCGATCCAGCGCATGTTCGGCATTGACCAACGCGACTCCTCCGCCTGGCACGATCCCCTCCTCGACCGCCGCGCGCGTGGCCGCGAGCGCCCCCTCGGTGCGGCGCTGCTTTTCCTTGAGCTCGACCCGAGTCGCAGCTCCGACGTGGATCACGGCGACTTTCCCCGCGAGCCGCGCGAGGCGCTCCTGGAGGTGCTCGCGCTCCCGATCGTTTTCGGCGCGGGAAAGCTCGGCCTGGATCTGGGCGATCCGCGCGTTGACCGTCTTCTCGTCGCCGCCACCTCCGAGGATCGTGGTTGCCTCCTCGGTGACGACCACCTTGCGCGCGCGTCCAAGTCGCTCGAGCGTCGTGTTCTCGAGCTTCATCCCGCTGTCCTTGGCGATCACCTCGGCGCCGGTGAGCGCGGCGATGTCCTGAAGGTTGTTGAGACGGCGATGGCCAAACCCGGGTGCTCGCACGGCGACTGACTGAAACGTCCCGTGTCGGGAGTTGGCAACGAGCATTCCTAGTGCCGGACCATCGACTGTCTCGGCGACGACCACAAACGGGCGCTGGGCGCGCATCACGTGCTCGAGGACCGGCATCAGCAGCTGCACCTGCGAGATTGGCAAGTTGGTGAGGAGGATCAATGGGTCCTCGAACACCACCTCCATGCGCTCGGAGTCGGTGACGAAGTACGGCGAGATGTAGCCGTAGTCCCACTGGAGCCCTTCAACGAACTCCAGGTCGAGTCCGATCGCGGGCGACTCCTCGACGGTGATCACGCCGTCCTGACCGACGCTGTCGAGCGCGTCGCCGATCATCGCCCCAATCTCCGGCTCGTTGTTGGCCGCGATCGCGGCTACGTAAGCGAGCTCCTCCTTGCCGCTGACAGGGCGGGCCATCCGTGTGAGCGCGTCGAGGACACGCCCGGAGGCGTCCTCGATGCCACGCCGAAGCAGCATCGGATTGGCCCCGGCGGCGATCCGCGACATCCCCTCGCGAACCATCGCCTGGGCGAGCACGGTCGCCGTCGTGGTGCCATCCCCGACCACGTCGCTCGTCTGACTGGCGACCTCGCGAACGAGATGTGCGCCCATGTTCTCGAACGGATCGGAGAGATGAATCTCCTGCGCGATGCTCACCCCGTCGTTGGTGATCATCGGAGCGCCCGCCATCTTCTCGAGCACCACATTGCGTCCCTTAGGCCCGAGCGTCACCTTCACGGCATCCGCGAGCTTGTTGACCCCGGTCTCGAGGTATCGCCGGGCGTCCTCTTGGTAAACCAGCACTTTCGCCATTTACAGATAGCCTCCGTCACTGCGGGTTGGCTCGAGAAGCCGGCCTCGCGGCATCGCACGACACGCCGGCGTGGGCGCTCGGTCCGCCGGCACGGCCGAGCCGGCGACACGCGACGGAGCGTATCGCCGGCCGCACGCGGGACTAGCTTACCGACACCGGTTTGAGGTCGAAGCCGAGGTACTCGGCAGCGTCCTCGGGGTCCGAGAACAGAATCATCCGATCATCGAGCGCGACCATTCGCCCGTAGTGGGTCGACATGATCTCTTCGAACGCGTTCTGGTCGAATTCCTCGCCGACCGCTTCCGTCAGTTCATCAAAGTCGAACTCGACGCGGCGATCGGCGTCGACCCGGATCATCGACGGGAGCTGGGTGACGGTGACGCCGGGCTTGCCTTGCATGGCGGCGGCGACGGCGTGTCCCACCTGGTTGTCCATCAGGGTCACACCGCACCGGTGCGAGGACTCGCGGTGGAACTCCAAAGGCGAATTCGTCATTGATCAAGCTCCTTCGGTGTCGGGATCTCGAGCTCACCGAGAATCGCGCGCACGCGCTCGCGGGCGCGCGACAACGTGTCCTCGAATGTCACCGGCGAGTTTTCCGCCTCCGAGAAGACCGGCGCCAGCGATCGCGCCGCCGCCAGGCTTTCCGGAATCCACCGTGACAGCCACTCACCGACCAGCTCGATGTTCTGCCGGCCGTGCTCCTGATCGCTCGTCAGCCCTCCGATCAGATCTTTTGTGTAGCCGAGGTCGCGCTCGAGGTCGCTCTCGGCGACGCCCATGATCGACGGCGTGACGAAGTCTCCGTTCGCCGCTGCCGTCGCCATCACATAGCCCCCTCGGAACAGCTCGCCGACGAGCGGCTCGAACGCGAGGTTCGCCGCGACGACCGCCTCCAACCAGTCGCGAATCGCGGTCAGCTTCTCGGCGTTCTCGCGCACCGGCTGCCACACGGGATCATCGTTCCAGGCCTCCAGGTGAGCCTTGCCGTCGAAGTCCGAGCGGGCCTCGCTCGCCTCGAGGTTGAACAGCGCCAAGTCCTGCGCGATCCGCAGCTTGTGCATCGAGTTGACCGAGATCGCGTTGTTGATCATGTTCGTCGGAGCGTCCCGCTGCGCGGGCAGAAAGACATGCATCCCGAGGCCGTGCTCTGGGTGCATCCATGCGCCGACGTGCCACGCGACGATCCGCGACCACCCCGGCGACCACCGCTCGAATGCGCCCTCGTTGCGGGCGTTGGCGATGTTCTGCTCGACCTGGCGCACCAGGCGGGCATTGTTCTTGTAGATGGTCTGCTCCCACTCCTGGTTGGGATCGCGGAACCAGTGCCAGTCGGAGGACTTCGCTGCCGTCCACTCGGTGGGATATCCGCCCGGAGCCTTGGCGAAACCGTACACCCAGTTCTGGGTGAGGTAGCGTGCCGGGTCCGGCTGGACATCGACGGTCACGTCCTCGTACATCGTCGCTTTCAACCGCTGCGGCTTGAAGTAGTTGAACGAGCGGCTGTTCGAGCTGGGGAACTCCAGAGCGCCGGCCTCGGCGTCCGTGAACACGAGTCTCGGGACGCTCCGTACTCGCCCCGTCGGTGTCTGCGTGGGCGTCTGCGCGGGACTCAAGGTGTCAGCCACGTGACGTCCTCCTTTCTTCTCATTCCGTGGCCTGGCTCCGCCTTGCGGCGGGGCCGCGGGCCGGTGACCTTGCTCTTCTCGCACGTCGCTCAAGCTCGTGCGCGTTCTTGCTCCTCCTCGCTGGCAGTGACGGTGAACTTGTCGTAGAAGATTCGGGCCTCGGGGATCCCGTGGGCGCCGAGCATCGGGATCGAGGCGTCGATCATCGGCGGCGGCCCGCATAGGTACGCCTCGCGGCCGCTAAGATCGCCCTCGAGACGATCGACCACGTCGGTGATCAGGCCGACCTCTCCGTCCCAGTCCTCGTCGGGTGCCGGCTCCGATAGGGCCGGGACGAAACGAAAGCCCGACAGGCGGTCGGACAAATATTGCAGTTGATCGATGTGGAACAGGTCCTTACGCGTGCGCGCACCGTAGTAGTAGGTGACCTTGCGTTCGATCCCGCGCTCGGCCATCGAGTTGAGCAGTGACCAGATCGGCGCCATCCCGGCGCCCCCACCGATGAAGATCAGGTCGGCGTCGGAGTGCTCGCGCAGGATGAAGACGCCGTAGGGCCCCTTCACGTGAAGCTCCTGACCCGGCACCAGCTCGTCCTTGAGCAGGCGCGAGAACCGTCCCTCCGGGTAGATCTTGATCATGAACTCGAGCCGATCGGCAACCGACGGCGTGTTGGACATCGAGAACGAGCGGCTGCTGTCGCTTCCGGGAATTGCGATATCGACGTACTGGCCGGCGTGGAACTCGAGCGGCTCCTCGCCCTCGAGCGTCAGGCTCAGCTTGTAGATGTCGTGGGTCAGAGGCTCGATGGTGTCGACCTTCGTCTTGAGCGCCCGGATCGGTACGCCCGAGGTCAGCATCTCCTCGTCGTAGTGGAGGAGCTCGACCACAAGGTCGGAAAAGGCGTGGGCCCGGCACAGAAGCGTGTAGCCCTCCTCCTGCTCGTAGTCGGCAAGCGCGAACGTCGAATAGCGCTCGAGATCGACCTCGCCCTCGATCAGAAACGACTTGCACGCCGAGCACTGCCCCTCCTTGCACCCGTGCGCGAGCATGATCCCCTGCCGAAACGCGCCCTCGAGGATCGTTTCGTCCTCGGAGACCTCGATCTCGATGTCGACCGGCTCGAACGTGACAGTGTGCCGCTGGGCCATGCCGCCTCCTCAGCCCGTTCGCTCGCGGGCGAAGTGACCGCCGCGTTGGCGGCGGTCACTTGCTTGCATCGCCCGAGGCTCCGTCTGGCGTATCGGGCTATGCGCGCCCTGCGTAGCGGCCGCCCGGGCCGCCCGCCTTGTATTGGGTGGCGAACTCCTCGCGCTCCTGGTCGGACATCTCGTTGAGCATGATGTTCGGGCTCGGGAACGGATATCCCTTGCAGTCGTCGAGCGTCCACAACTTCTTCGGATCATCTAGATCCATGTGCGGCTGCGGGATCAACGTCTTGCCGTCGTCGCGCACGTAACCGAGATCCTTCTGAATGTCCGCCAGATCCCAGTTGTGGTAGAGGGTCTCCCACTCGCGCTTGCCGGTCAGGCGACCCATCGACGGGGTGTCGCGGCCCTTGTACTCGGGTCGGAACGCGACCTTGTCGGTCCACCGGCAGGTCTCCGAGCAGTAGGTCCGCCACTGATCGTCGACCTTGTCGACCACCAGGTCCTCGCGAATCAGGCACGGAACCATGCAAGTCCAGCAGCGATGCGGGTACTGGTAGTTGACGTCCTCAAACGCGATCGGGCCGTGCCCGTTGGGGTGCCGCAGCCGGCTGTAGTTCTCCCACCACTTGCCGTACTTGTCATACCAGCCCGGATACTTGTGCTCGAACCACTCGAAGTCCTCGTCGGTCATCGGGTCGATCCGCCAGTAGTTGACGGGCCAACCGGTGGCGAAGAACTGCGCGACCTCGTGGATGTAGCCCTTGTTCCAGATGCGGTTCCAGGCCTCCTCGACCAGATCGTGCGGCACTTCGAGGCCGTACTTCTCGAGCGGCATCAGGTAGCTGCGGTAGTAGTCGTCGTAGATCCAGCGACGCCACGCCTCGGCGTAGCTCTCGCGGTCCTTGCGGCGGTCCTTGGTGCCGTACTCGATGAACGTCCCAATCGCCGCGTCCACGACCGCGTGGTTGTTCCACCACGCGTAGCGCAGGTCGCGCGCCAGCAGCTCACGGTTGCGCTCGTCGGCGAGCGCCATCAGGATGATCGAGTAGCCGTTGGAGATGTGCCGCGATTCATCCGATTGGACGGAGTGGAACACGGTCGGCAGCAGGTAGTCGCCGTTCGCTGCCGCCTCCGAAGGCATCGCTACAAACAGGGTGTTGGTGAACGCGGTCTCCGCGACGATCGTCAGGTAGATGTCGGCCGCTGTGATCGCGTCACCGGTGATGAATCCCTCCCCGAACTGACGGCCGATCGTCCCGGCGTAGCAGTTCGAGAACGCCTTCTCGGTGATGTCGAATCCGGCCGGGTCGATGTAGTGGTTCATGTACAGCCGCTTAAGGTTCATCTGGATCGTCGAGTGGCGTACCTCATCGATCATCTGAACCGCTAGCCCGTTGTGGACCTCGGGGTTTGGCACCGCGTTGATCGCGAGCGGCATCGCGCGCGCGGCCGAGATCTCCGGGAACGGGATGATGCTTAAGAACAGCTTCTGCCATTCCATCCAGCGCTGCTGGACGTGACGGAACATGTTCCCGCGGACGGCGCCGTCCATCGCCCCAAACACGCGCTGGTCCTTCTCCTCCTCCATCGGGAAGTAGGAGCGCAGGACCTGCTTCATCGGGTCCTTCTTGGGCGCCTTCTCGAAGGTGTAGTCCGTCGGATACTTGTCGACAGGCGTCGCGAACGTCGGATTCCACGAAAGCTCCTGGATCTTGTCGTGAATCTTGGTCCGGCTCTGTCGTCTTGCCGTGGCTGCTGGCATATGTGCTCCCTCCCGGGACGCCGACCCGCGGGTCGGGACTCAACCCAGACACTCCCAAATAACTTCCGAATCCGGGGTGCAGGCCACCTAGGCCTCTACCTCGGGCCCGGTAGAACCGTTGTATCACCGGGCACGTGCGCGGTGCCGAGACATTGCCGTATGTCGGCAACTGCGCGGAGATTCCGACAATGTGCGAAAGGCCGTGCCGATGAGCAAGGTGCCCGCCAGGTAACGCTGCACAATCGGTGGGTGGCCAGGAGCGCGCCCCGCACTGAACGGCTCGACGTCGGTCCGCATGTCGCCGCCGTCCTTCGGCCCGAGGAAACGGCGCGCCTTCGTGATCTACGGAACCTCGAACACGTAGTCTGCGCGATCTGCGGCGAGTGGATCGAGCCCGACTCGAGCACCGCCACGAGCGTCAGCATCTCGGTCGAGGGCGAGCGCGTCGCGGCGGAGTTCGCACACGCCGAGTGCGCGCCCTCGCATGCCGACCTCGCGAGTCTGGTCATGCTCGCGCAGGCCGAGCCGCTCGGGATCGTCTACGCCCAGGCGCTGCATCCCGACGCCGGCGCCGTGCTCCTGTGGGAGCGAAAGCTCGATGTTCGCGTTCGCGGCCTCGACGGTGGCGAGTCGTCCCTCTACCTCGACGCCGACCGGTGGGAGGGGTTTCACGTCGCGCTCGTCAACGAGCCGGTGCGCCTGCTGGCCGGCTGGCTGCTCGAGCGCGACGGGGATGACCTCGTGCTACGCCGTGATGAGGAGGTCGAGCGCTTCCACGGGGCGATCGGACGATCTACGCCGGAGTGGCTCGGATCGCTCGAGGAGTCGGGATTCTGCATGATGATCGTCGGCGCCGGCGTTGGCCTGGAACTCCCCAGAGCAGCGTCGATCCAGGCTGCGATCCGTGAACATCGCGCGTTGATGGGGCTCGTCGAGTTCGACGTCTGAAGGCTGCTCGCGCCTTGCTCGGAACCATGTCGATCGCATTAACGCCATCCACGCGCGGGCCGCCGAGCGATTTGACCGTGATCTTGCGTGCCCGTCGAGTGAGGAGCTCTAAATGTATGAACGGAAGGGCGAGAAGTACTTCGTAGTCGATGGTCACATCCATTTCTGGGACGCGAGCCCCGAGAACTGGGTGAAGGGGCAGGAGCAGTACGCCAAGGGCTGGATCGAGTGCTTTCACGCCTACATGGGCCTGGGCCCGCCGGAGACGCACTGGCCGCTGGAGAAGTTCATGAAGTACTCCGAGGAGGACTTCGTCAAGGATGTGTTCGAGGAAGGGCACGTCGACGTCGGGATCTTCCAGTCCACGTACCTGAAGTCGTGGTATCGCGACGGCTTCAACACGACCGAGCGCAATGCGGCGATGGTCGAGAAATATCCGGACAAGCTGATCGTCAACGGCCGATTCGATCCCCGTGAGGGCGAGGCGGGGCTCAAGCAGCTCGAGGAGGACGCCAAGCGCTACAACCTCAAGGGCGTCAAGGTCTACACGGCCGAGTGGCACAACGGCTCACGCGGCTGGAAGCTCACCGATCCCGAGGCGCAGGTCTTCCTCGACAAGTGCAAGGAGCTCGGGATCAAGAACATTCACGCCCACAAGGGCCCGACCATCTGGCCTCTCGACAAGGACGCATTCGACGTCAAGGACATCGACGTCGCCGCGACGATGAACCCCGAGCTCAACTTCATCGTCGAGCATGTGGGACTGCCGCGCATCGAGGACTTCTGCTTCATGGCGACCCAGGAGCCCAACGTGTATGCCGGCCTGGCGGTGGTGATCGGCGGGCTCATGCACGCTCGCCCGCGGTTCTTCAACAAGGTGATGGGCGAGCTGCTGTTCTGGGTCGGCGAGGACAAGATGCTGTTCGCCAGCGACTACGGCATCTGGGAGCCGAAGTGGCAGGTCGAGGGTTTCATCGACTGGGCCATGCCGGCGACCGAGGAGTACGCCGACTACCCGGCGGTCACGACCGCGACCAAGAAGAAGATCATGGGGCTGAACGCCGCGAAGCTGTATGACATCGAGGTCCCGGTGGAGCTGCAACTGAGGGACGGCGGCACCCCCGCGGCCAAGGAGGACGCGCAGCTGGTCGAATCCGCATGACGGCGACCGCACCGATGGCAGCGAGCGTGATGGACGCGCTCGCCGAGGTGTACGACCCCGAGCTCGACGAGCCGATCACCCGGCTCGGGTTCGTGACCTCATGCGAGGTGGGCCCCACCGGCGACGTGGCGGTGGTCCTCCGGTTGCCCACGCCGCAGTGCGCGCCAAACTTCGCCTTCCTGATGGCAGCCGACGCGCGCAGGGTCGTGCGCCGGCTGCCGGAGGTCCGCGAGGTAACGATCACGCTAGAGGACCACTACACGGGCGAAGAGATCAATGCCGCGATCGGCCGCGGCGAGGGGTTTGCCGGCGCCTTCCCGGGTGAGACCGCCGACGACGACCTCCGCGCGCTGCGCGAGCTGTTCAAGCGCAAGGCGCTGGTCGCGCGTCAGTCGCGGCTGTGCGAGGCGCTCCTGGCAGCCGGTGCGACCCCGGAGGAAGTCACCGCGTGCCGGGTGGGGGACCTTCGAGACCGCCCCGACGCCCGCCGTTGCCTCAAGCTGCGCGCCGAGCTGGGGATCCAGTGCGAAGAGGACTCGCCGGCGTTCGTGCTGCCCAGCGGCGAGCCGGTGGCCGCCGAGGACCTGAGGCGGTGGCTGCGTACGGCGCGGCTTGTGAGGATGAGCCTCGAGGTCAACGGCGGCATCTGCCGCTCGCTGCTGCGCGTTCACCGAGGCGTGGAAATCGACGATCCCGAGGAGGTCCTGACATGAAGGCCGCAAGGCTGCACGCCTACCACGAGCCGCTGAAGCTCGACGACGTCGATGAGCCCAAGGCGCTGGGGCCCCTCGACGTAGTGGTGCGGATCGGAGCCGCCGGGCTGTGCCGGACCGACCTGCACATCCAGGAGGGCCAGTGGGCCGAGAAGTCGGGCGTCCAGCTGCCCTACACGCCAGGTCACGAGAATGCCGGCTGGGTGCACGAGGTCGGCTCGGCGGTGAGTAACGTGCAGCGGGGCGACACGGTGATCGTGCATCCGTTCATCACCTGCGGGCTGTGCGGTCCGTGCCGGCGCGGCGACGACATGCACTGCCTCAACGGATCGTTCCCGGGGATCAACCGCGACGGCGGGTTCGCCGACTTCCTGCTCACGTCGGCTCGTTCGGTGGTCAAGCTCGGCCCCGGCCTCGAGCCCAAGGACATCGCGGCCCTGGCCGATGCCGGCCTCACCGCGATTCATGCCGTCAGGAAGGCGATTCCGGTGCTTGCGCCGGGCACCCACGCGGTCGTGATCGGCGCCGGCGGCCTCGGCCACATCGGCGTGCAGTGCCTCAAGGCGATGACGCCGGCCGAGATCATCGTCATCGACCCGTCCGAAAAGGCGCTCGCCCTGGCCGGCGAGCTGGGCGCGGATCACACGGTGAGGGTCGACGGTGCTCATGTCGACACGGTCAAGGAGCTGACCGACGGGCTGGGTGCCGAGGCCATCATCGACTTCGTGGGCGAAAAGGGCGCGATCGAGGACGGCATCGCGATGGTCCGCGACGGCGGCTTCTATTACGTGATCGGGTACGGCGAGAACATCAACATCCCGACCATCGATGTGATCTCGCGCGAGATCTCGTTCATCGGCAACCTCGTCGGGACCTATGCCGACCTGGAGGACCTGATGACTCTCACCGCCCAGGGCCAGGTGAGCCTGCACACCACGACCTACCCGCTCGACGCGATCAACGACGCCATGGCGGATCTGGACGGCGGTCGACTCCAGGGCCGCGGGATCTTGGTTCCCGCCAACTGACCTCTACGCCGCGCGCCGCTGGGGCATGGCCGGCGCAGGATCCCACGCGATGTCCTCGATCATGTCCGGGCACCGGCCGACCGGGGCCGACCGGACGAGCTCGAAAGCGCTGCGAAGCTTGTCCGGCAGGATCTCGAGACAGCGGAGGCTGCGGCAGTTCTCCACGGCGATCCGGATCGTCGACACCCCGAGCACGCCTGGCCCGCGCTGCATCCCGATCACCTCGTACAGGTCGATCCCGTCGGTGATGTAGGCGCCCGGCTGCAGCCTCGGATCCCGCTCGATCATGCGCAGGCCGGATACCCGTGGATGGCGTCCTCAACCAGCTTCGACCCCGGGCGAGCGGGGTTACCCGCGGTGCCAGCTCACCCGCGCCCCACGAACGGCATTCCGGTCGCCATCACCGTCATCGACAGCACGTTGGCGTCGAGCGGAAGGCTCGCCATGTACAGGACGGCGTCGGCCACGTGCTCGGCCGACATCGTCGGCTCGGCCTTCACCGAGCCGTCGGCCTGAAGCGCGCCGGCCTCGATCTGCCGCGTCATCGCAGTGGCGGCGTTGCCTATGTCGATCTGGCCGCAGGCGATGCCGTGAGACCGGCCCTCGAGCGCGATCGCCTTGGTCAGCCCCGTGATCCCGTGCTTGGACGCGGTGTAGGCGACGGCATTCGGGCGCGGCACATGCGCCGAGATCGAACCGTTGTTGATGATCCGTCCGCCGGACGGCCGCTGGCGCAGCATCTGCCGGAAGGCGGCCTGGGCACACAGGAAGGCGCCGGTCAGGTTGACCGCGATCGTGCTCGCCCAGCCGGCCAACGGATACTCGCC
The DNA here is from genome assembly GCA_019240655.1 of Solirubrobacterales bacterium. Classification (GTDB taxonomy): domain Bacteria; phylum Actinomycetota; class Thermoleophilia; order Solirubrobacterales; family Solirubrobacteraceae; genus Palsa-465. The sequence goes on along the minus strand of JAFAXX010000031.1, from coordinate 2,404 downwards.
GATCGCCGCGCTCGGACCGAACGTGCCCGCACTGTTGACCAGCACGTCGAGCCGGCCGGCGCGCTCGGACACCACGTCGAACAGCGCCTCGACGCTGGCCGGGTCGCTCACGTCCGTGGGCACCGCGAACGAGCCCGACTGCGCCGGAAGCTCCGACAGGGTCGCCTCGAGCGACTCGCTCCGCCGCCCGGCCAGGGCCACCCTGTAGCCCGCGCCGGCCAGCCGCACAGCAATGGCCCGCCCGATCCCCGACCCCGCCCCGGTCACGAGGGCAACGGGCGCCGCTTGAGAGCCGGTACTCACGGACGGGATTCTCGGTTATCGTCGGCCGCCGTGTATCTGGGTCCGCTGTCGAGCACCGTGGTCGGGAGCTACCCCCAGCCCGAGTGGCTGATCGACCGCGAGGCGCTCGGAACCCACTCGGTTCCCCGTGTCCGCGCGAGCCATGCCTGGCGAATCCCCGAGCCCTGGCTCCAGCAGGCGCAGGACGACGCCACGCTGCTCGCCATCCGCGACATGGAGCGCGCCGGGATCGACACCATCACCGACGGGGAGATCCGCCGTGAGAGCTACTCGAACCGGTTCGCCACCGCGCTCGAGGGGGTCGACGCCGAGCAGCCGGCCACCATCCACACCCGCGCCGGCGAGACCAGGACGGTGCCGCGCATCGTCGGCCCGGTCCGGTGGCGCGGGGCGGTCGAGGCGCGCGACGTCGAATTCCTGCGCGCGAACACCGACCTTGAGACCAAGATCACCCTCCCCGGGCCGTTCACCATGGCCCAGCAGGCGAGCAACGAGGTCTACGACGATCCCGACGAGCTGGTCATGGACCTGGCCGCCGCGGTCAACGCAGAGGCGCGGGCGCTGGAGCGCGCCGGCGCCGACGTGATCCAGCTCGACGAGCCGTGGCTGCGCAATGATCCCGAAGCCGCCCGGCGGATCGCCGTCGCCGCGATTGATCGGGCGCTCGACGGCCTGTGGGTTACGCGGGCGGTCCATCTCTGCTTCGGCTACGCAGCCCTCGTCGGCGAGAAGCCCGCCAATCGCTATGACTTCCTCGGCGAGCTGTCCGAGAGCGCGGCCGACCAGATCTCGATCGAAGCGGCGCAACCTGGACTCGATCTAGGGCAGCTCGCGGAGCTCAGCCCTAAGGTCGTGGTCGTCGGAGTGCTCGACCTCGGCGACCCCGAGGTCGAGAGCGCGGAGACGGTGGCCGATCGCATCCGCGCCGCGCTCGCCCACGTGCCCGCCGAGCGGCTCATTCCCGCTCCCGACTGTGGAATGAAGTACCTCCCCCGGGCCCGCGCCTTGGCCAAGCTCCGCGCGCTCAGCGCCGGCACCGCCCGTGTGCGCGCCGAGCTCGGCCTGTAGTGGTCGCGGCGGCAAGCGCGCCACCGCCCCTTGCATCGCCGAACTCGCCGCCGTCATGATCCTGGCGTGACCGCCGATGAGCTCCTCGCCACGGTCGAAGATCGAGGCGTCCGCCTCGTCCGCTTCCTGTGGTGCGGCAACGACGGCACCGTTCGGGCCAAGGCGTCGGCCCGCCATGGACTGGCCGGACGCCTGGGCTCGGGGATCGGCCTTACCGTCGCCATGCAGGCGATGAACGGGCTCGACCACCTCCAGCCCGTCGCCGGAATGGGACCGGTCGGCGAGATCCGATTGGTGCCGGACCTCGAGACCTTCCGGGTCCTGCCCTACGCGCCTCACACCGCCGCTGTTCTGACCGACCACATGCGCCTCGACGGCGCGCCCGCGCCGGTCTGTCAGCGCTCGTTCCTCAAGCGCATGGAGCGCGGTCTGGCCGAGCGGGGGCTGTCGCTGCGGGCGGCATTCGAGAACGAGTTCTCGCTCGCCACCGCGCTCGACGGCGCCTACGTCCCGATCGACTCGTCGCTGTGCTTCTCCACCATCGGGATGACCGCCGCGCAGGACTACGTGGACGAGCTGGCTGCGGCGCTCGAGGCCCAGCGGATCCCGCTCGAGCAGTACTACGCCGAGCTCGGCCACAGCCAGCAGGAGATCTCGACCGCGCACGCCCCCGCGCTCCAGGCCGCCGACGAGCAGCTCCTGGTGCGCGAGACGATCCGCGCCGTGGCCACCCGGCGCGGGCTGGTCGCCTCGCTCGCGCCCAAGCCGTGGCCGGACAACGCCGGCAACGGCTGCCATGTGCATTTCTCGCTCTGGGAGGGCCACGGCAATCGCTTCTACGATGGCTCGCGCGAGGACCGCCTGTCGGGCACGGCGCGCTCGTTCATCGCTGGCGTGCTGGCCCACCTGCCGGGCCTGTGCGCGCTGACGGCGCCGAGCTTTAACTCCTACCATCGCATCGTGCCTCAGTTCTGGGCCGGGGCATTCCGCTGTTGGGGACACGACAACCGCGAGGCGCCGGTCCGCGTGGCCT
>JAFAXX010000028.1 GCA_019240655.1 Solirubrobacterales bacterium | reverse complement strand
CAGCCGGTCAGCGCGACCTCTTGCGCCCGCGCCGCGAGCAGTTTCGCCAGCCGCGCGCGGTGCTCCTTGGCGCCACCCAGCAGCAGCGCGTCGACCTGCGCGCGCTTGTACAGCCAGTGCACGTCGGCCTCCCAGGTGAAGCCGATGCCGCCGTGCATCTGGATCGCGCTCGCGGTGACCTCGCGGCCGCCGTCCGCGGCCGCAGCGCCGGCCATCGCCGCCGCTTCGGCCAGCCGGGCCGGGTCGGCGTCCGCCGCCCAGGCAGCGTACAGGGTGGCCGACCGAGCCGTCTCGGTGTGCATGAGCATCTGCGCGCAGCGATGCGAGACGGCCTGGAAGGAGCCGACCGGCACGCCGAACTGCTTGCGCTCCTTGACGTATGCAAGCGTCATCTCGAGCGCTCGCTGGCTGACGCCGACCACCTCGGCCGCCACTGCCGCGTGCACCCGCTCGCTCGCCCCGCCCTGGAGCGGCTCGCCCTCGTCCGCGTCGCGGAGGCGGGCGAAGCGACGCGTGGCGTCGATCGCGCGGAACGGCTCCGTCTCGGGGTTCTCGATCAGCTGCGCCCCGTCGGGCTCGACCACGACGACGACGTTGGCGTGCGCCCCGTCGGCGATCAGCTCGCGCATCCCAACGCCGGCCCGCGCCTCGCCGGCCGCCAGCCGGGACAGCCACCGCCCGCGCTGCGCCTTGCTCCCGGCGGCGTCGATCACCGCCGCCGCCACCGCCGTGCCGAGAAACGGCGTCCCCGCGCACGCGTAGCCGAGCTCCTCGAGGAGCACCGCGAGCTCGACCGCCCCCAGCCCCTGTCCCCCGTGCTCCTCGGCGACCGCGATCCCCGGCCACCCGAGCGAGACGATCTCGTCCCACAGCGCCTGGTCGTAGCGCTCTGACTCGGCCGCTTCGCGTACCTTCGCGAACGGCGAGCGGGCCCCCAACAACTCGCGCGCGACGCCCTTGATCTCCTTCTGGTCGTCGGTCAGGTCGAAGTCCATGTCGTGTCCTCCCTAGCGCGCCCTGGGCAGGCCGAGCACCCGCTCGGCGACGATGTTCTTGAGCACCTCGGTGGTGCCGCCTTCGATCGAGTTGCCGCGCGCGCGCAGCACCTCGTACGCCCACCGGCCACCGGCCTCGAGCGCGCGCGGGCCGAACAGTTCCGCCGCGAACTGGGTCACCTGCTGATTGGTGTCGGACCACATCCACTTGGTCAGCGAGCCCTCCGGCCCCGGCTGGCCGTACTTCTCGACCGCGGTCAGCCCGCGGTAAGCGGTCAACCGCAGCACCTCCGCCTTGAGGTGAAGCTCGCCCACCCTGTCGGCCACGAGCGGGTCCTCGAGCAGGCCCTCCGCGGCGGCCTCGGCGATCACGCGGTCGAGCGTCTGGCGCAGGCGGACCTGGAGGAAGAAGGCGAGACCGGCGCGCTCGTTCATCAGCGTGGTGAGCGCCACCTTCCAGCCGTTGCCGACGCCGCCGAGCACCCCTTCGTCGGGGACCCGCGCCCCGTCGATGAACAGCTCGTTGAATTCGCGCTCGCCGGTGATCTGCCGGAGCGGCCGGACCTGGACGCCGTCCTGCTCCATGTCCATCAGGAAGTAGGTCAGCCCCTTGTGCCTGGGCGCCTCGGGGTCGGTCCTGGCCACGAGCATGCACCACTTCGAGTACTGGGCGCCGCTGGTCCACACCTTCTGGCCGGTGAGGACCCAGTCGCCGCCGTCCTCTCGGACCGCACGGGTCTTGAGGCTCGCCAGGTCCGAGCCGGCGTCGGGCTCGGAGAAACCCTGGCACCAGATCTCCTCGGCGGTGAGAATTGGACCGAGATACCGCTCCTTCTGGGCCGGCGTCCCCCACGTCATGATCGTCGGGCCGGCCAGCAGGAGCCCGAGTACGTTGGCCGGGAGCGGCGCGCCGGAGCGGCCGAGCTCCTCGAAGAAGATCGCCGACTCGGTCAGCGTGGCGCCTCGCCCCCCGTACTCGCGCGGCCAGTGCACTGCCGCCCAGCCACTCTCGGCGAGCCGGCGCTGGAAGTCCCGGCGCCAGGCGTAGTGGAGGTCCTCGTCGTGCAGAGGCTCCTCGCCCGGGTCGTGCTCGGCGAACCACGCGCGCAACTCGTCGCGGAAGGCAAGCTCTCGCGCGTTGAAGGTCAGATCCATGTCTCCTCCTTGCCGACGAGCCGCACGGCGCAGCCCACCAGGATGTCTTCGAGATCTCTGACGCGCCCGCCGGTCCGCACGCGCGCGCAGGCGAGCGCGTGGACGCCGCTGGCCAGCAGGTAGAGCGCCTCGAGCGGAGGCGCCGGGCGTCCAGACCGGGCGAACGTCGCCGCGTAGCGGTGCGCGAAGCGGTGGAGCACGGCCTCTCGCTCCTCCCACACCACCTCGGCCTCAACCAGGTAAACCCGCGCGAACAGCGGGTCCTGCTCGAGCGCCTGCAGATACGCCCGAATTCCGAGCCGAAGCTCCTCCCGCCAGTCCCGGGCCGGGCGGATGGCGACGTCGATCCGGCTCTCCAGCACCTCGTAGCCGAGCCTGTAGGCCGCCAGCAGGCACGCCTCCTTGGACTCGAACAGCTCATAGAACGTCCCCCGCGACACCCGCGCCAGCCGGACCGCGTCGGCCACCGTCGCCGCCTCGTAGCCCTTCTCGGCCACTGCCTGGACCATCGCCTCGAGCAGCCGCGCCCGCTGCGGGCGGTCGGTCAGGAGCGGGGCGATCCCGGGATGGCTGGCGACGAGCGAGTCCGGCACGGCCGCGCGATTGTATCCGACGGGTATGTCGTTGTACCTCATGGGTACCGGGCCAGGCTTCCCCCGGCGTCCAGCCGGATGACGCGCGGCCGGCCCGGCCGGGCGAGGCCGGATGCCGAGCGGGCCGTGCTGCGCGGCCGGGTGACTGCGGGCTGTGGTCGGCGGGCGGCTCGGTCTCTCGGGTGGCGCGGTCGGCTGGCGCCTCAGTCCGCGGCCTTCGGCGGCACCCCGGAGGCGTCGAATCGCGCGGTATCGGCCGTGAACGGTGTTGACGACTCGTGGCCGGCGGCCCCGGGCGCTGCCGCCGGGCGTTCGGGACTCTCGCGGTGGCCGCCTGACCGCACATTTCGTTCCTCGCAGCCTCGAGACCCTTGGCGCGGCCGCGCTAGTGGTCGCTGATCGCCAGAGATCGCGTCCGCGGCCCTCCCAGCGCGGCGCGAGGAACGTTTTGATCGCTCCGGACCGGGGGCACACCGCAGATGAGCCCTCAGCGAGCGGAAGTCGCCACCGGGCGCTTCGACGGGAGCCCGGAGCGAGCGGAAGTCGCCACCGGCCGCTTCGACGGGTGTCATGGCGTGGGCCGGCGCCCCGCCTGCGGCCTGCGGCAGCGTGCTTGCCGAGGCCGGGTTCACCCGGTATCGGCGGTGAAGGAGCCCGAGCGGGGTGGGCGCCGACGCGACGACCACGACGACGACCAGAAGGTGAAAAAGCGGCCCGGCGCTGTGTCACGTTACGGCCGTCCTGCGATCCAAACGTGAATCAGCGCCCCCGGGTCTGGTGCTTTGTCACGTTATGGTCGCTCCCCCACCCCTCACTGCCAGATACCGCGCAGTCGAATCGACGGGGCTGCGGGCGAAGGCCGCGGGCCGAGGCGCCGGCAAATAGCCCCACCCCGATGAGCGAAGCCGTCCAGACGGGCCCGGACGGGCCCACGAAGCCGTCTGGACGGGCCCGGACGGCCCCACGGACGCCGCGCGGAGCGCGGCCCCTACCCCTACGCCTCGGCCAGCCGCCGCAGCAGCCCAACCGCGTCGGCAAGCACCGCCTGCTCGGCGGCTGACAGCTGGTCGGAGATCGCGCCGGCCAGCCACCCCTCGCGGCGGCCGCGCTCGAGCGTGAGCGCGGCCAGGCCGTCGGGCGTGAGCGAGACGAGCGCGCGCCGGCGGTCGTCGGGATCGGGGCGGCGCTCGACCAGGCCGTCACTCTCGAGCTCGGCGACGGTCTGGGCCATCGACTGCGGGCGCACTCGCTCGGTCGCGGCGAGGTCGCTGACGCTCTGCGGCCCCTCGCGATCGAGCCGCCCGAGCACGGTCGCGTGCGAGAGCGGGAAGCGGTGCTCGGCACGGAGCCGGCGCATGAGCTGCCCGAGGACCACGCGGAGCTCGCTGGCCACCATCGAGGCGTCGGCCGTGGCCTGGGTGGACATGGGCGAGAGTATACAGGCTAACTGCACAGTCTGCCTGTATAATCACCCTCGGTGACCGACGACGGCTACAAGTGGATCGCGCTGTCGAACGCGACCCTGGCCGTCCTCCTGGCGACGATCGACGCCTCGATCACGCTGATCGCGATGCCCGACATCTTCCGCGGCATCAAGCTCGATCCGCTGGTTCCCGCCAACAGCTTCTTCCTGCTCTGGATGATCCTCGGCTACATGGTCGTGATCAGCGTGCTGGTGGTCAGCCTCGGCCGGCTGGGCGACATGTTCGGGCGGATGCGGATCTACAACCTGGGCTTCGTCATCTACACCGTGGCGTCGCTGCTCTTGACCGTCGACTGGATGACCGGCCGGGCGGGCGCGAGCTACCTGATCGTATTTCGGATCGTCCAGGGCGTCGGCGGCGCCTGCCTGATGGCCAACTCGGCGGCGATTATCACCGACGCTTTCCCGGCCCACCAGCGCGGCATGGCGCTCGGGATCAACAACATCGTCGGGGTCAGCGGGACGTTCATCGGCCTCGTGCTCGGCGGCCTGCTCGCCCCGATCAGCTGGCGCCTGGTGTTCCTGATCTCGGTCCCGGTGGGGCTGTTCGGCACGGTGTGGGCGTACCTGAAGCTGCAGGAGCGCTCGCAGCCCCGGCGCCGCCCGGTCGACTGGCCCGGGAACATCACCTTCGCCCTCGGTCTGGTGCTGCTGATGGTCGCGGTGACGTACGGGATCCGGCCCTACGGCGGCCACCACACCGGCTGGGGCAGCCCGCGGGTGATCGCCCTGCTGACCGGCGCGCTCCTGTCGCTGGCCGCCTTCCTGGTCATCGAGGCCCACCACCGGGACCCGATGTTCCGCCTGCCGCTGTTCCGGATCCGGGCCTTCACCTACGGGACGCTCTCGACCTTCCTCAGCGCCGTGGCCCGGGGCGGGCTGATGTTCATGCTGATCATCTGGCTGCAGGGCATCTGGCTGCCCCAGCATGGTTACGACTTCACCAGGACGCCGCTGTGGGCGGGCATCTACATGCTGCCGTTGACGATCGGCATGCTGATCGCCGGCCCCGCCTCCGGCTACCTCTCCGACCGCTTCGGGGCGCGCCTGTTCGCCACCGGCGGGATGATCGGCGCCGCCGTCAGCTTCGCCCTGTTGCTGCTGCTGCCGACCGACTTCTCGTATCCGGAGTTCGCGGCCATCCTGGCGCTCAACGGCATCTCGATGGGTATGTTCGCCTCGCCCAACCGCGCGGCGGTGATGAACAGCCTCCCGCGCGGCGATCGCGGCGTCGGCGGCGGGATGAACCAGACGTTCCAGAACTCGGCCCAGGTGATCTCGATCGGCGTCTTCTTCACCCTGATGGTCGTCGGCCTCTCGGCCACGCTTCCGGCGGCCATGAGCCACGGCCTCGAGGCTCACGGCGTCGCCACCGCGGCGGCCGAGAAGGCCGCCCATCTGCCCCCGATCTCGATCCTGTTCGCCGCGTTCCTCGGCTACAACCCGATCCAGCACCTGCTCGGCGCGAGCGCGCTCGCGCACCTCAGCGCGCACAGCCAGAGCATCCTGACCGGGCGGACGTTCTTCCCCCAGCTGATCTCGGCGCCGTTCCGCAGCGGCCTGCACGAGGCGTTCGCGTTTGCGATCGTGGCCTGCCTGGTCGCCGCCGGCGCGTCGCTGATGCGCGGCGGCCGCTATTACTCCGCCGAGTCAGACGAACCCGAGCGCACCGCCCCCGCGCCGCGGCCCGCTCACGCCGCGCCGGCGGCCCCGGCCACCCGCGGAGCGCCGCGGCGCGCAACCCAACCCGAGGAGCAACATGCAAGTTGAGTGGTACGGCCAGAGTGCGTTTCGCCTGAGCGAGGGCCGGCATACCGTGTTCATCGATCCGTTCGGCGACGTCTCGGCACTCGCGTCCCGCGGCATGCGCTTCGAGTATCCGGCGATCGAGAGGGTCATCGCCGACCTTCTCCTGGTCACCCACGAGCACCGCGACCACAACGGCGTCGAGGCGATCGGCGGCTCGCCACAGGTCATCCGCTCGACGGCGGGGACGCTCGAGTCGCCGATCGGCCAGGTCAGAGCGATCGCCTCCGAACACGACGACTTCGCCGGGACCCAGCGTGGCCCGAACACGATCTTCGTCTTCGAGCTCGGCGGCGTGCGCGTCTGCCACTTCGGCGACTTCGGCCAGGCCGAGCTGCGCGACCGCCAGCGCGAGGCGATCGGCGGCGTCGACCTGCTGTTCGTACCGGTCGGCGGCGGCCCCACGATCGACGCCGAGCGGGCGGCGGCGATCGTCGCGCAGCTGGCGCCCCGGCTGACCGTGCCGATGCACTACCGGACGCCGCGGCTTGGGTTCCTCGACCCCGCCGACGCGTTCCTCGAGCGAGCCGGCGACGTCCGCCGTCTCGACTCCTCGAGCTTCGAGACCTCGGAGCACAACGGCCACGTGACGATCGTGCCGGTGGCGCCGTAGCGATGAGCGAGGAGACCGATGTCCTCGTCGTCGGCGCCGGCCCGGTCGGCCTGCTCACCGCACTCGGGCTGGCGCGCCACGGCGTTCGGGTGACGGTGATCGAGGCCGGGGCGGCGATCGAGGATTCGCCGCGCGCGATCGTCTACCACTGGACCGTCCTCGAGGACCTCGACCGGCTCGGCATCCTCGCCGACGTCAAGGCGCGCGGCATCTGCAAGACCGACTACGCCTACCGCGTCCACGAGACCGGCGAGATGATCTACTACTCGATCGACGTCCTCGCCGACGAGACACCGTACGCGTACAACGTTCACCTCGGCCAGCACGAGCTCGCGGCGATCGCGCTCGAGCACCTCGGCCGCCACGGGGGCGCGGCGGTGCGCTGGAGCACCGAGGCGACGGCGCTGCGCCAGGACGCCGAAGGGGTGACCGTGTCGAGCCCGCGCGGCGAGCTCCGGGCGCGGTGGGTGGTGGCCTGCGACGGCGCGCGCAGCACGGTCCGCAAGCTGCTGGCGATGCCCTTTGAGGGGATGACCTGGCCCGAGCGTTTCGTGGCCACCAACGTGTTCTACGACTTCCAGAGCCACGGCTACGCTCGCGCCAACTTCCTGATCGACCCCGTTCACGGTGCGGTGATCGTCAAGATCGATGACCGGGACCTGTGGCGGGTCACCTACTCCGAGGACGGCCGGCTGCCCGAGGAGACGGTCGGCGAGCGGATCGCCGAGCACTTCCGCGCCCTGCTGCCCGGCCAGGAGCCCTACGAGCTCGAGCGCCATCAGCCCTACCGGATGCATCAGCGCGCCGCCGCCCGGCTGCGCGAGCGGCGGGTGCTGCTGGCCGGCGACGCCGCCCACGCCACCAACCCCACCGGCGGCCTCGGCCTCACCTCCGGCCTGTTCGACTCCTTTGCGCTGACCGCGCCGCTGGCCGCCGTCGTGCTCGAGGGCGCGAGCGACCGGCTGCTCGACCGCTGGGCGGCCGAGCGGCGGCGGCTCTTTGTCGAGATCGCCTCTCCGGCGGCCAGCGAGAACAAGCGCGTGGTCTACAGCGAGCCCGATCCCGACCGCCGGCGCGCGGACGTGGAGGAGATCCGCCGCCAGCTCTCCGACCCCGACGCGCTGCGCCGGCGGCTGAAGTTCACCGAGCAGCTGCGCAGCCGGCCGTTGCTCGCGGCCGCGTGAGCGGCGAGCCGAGCGCTACGGGACGCGGTCCGCGGCGGCTCGGGGCTCGACCGCGCCCTCGGGCTCGAGCGTGAACAGCTCCACCGCCACATCCTCGCGGGTGTCGATCCCGCTGATGAAGGCGACCGTGCGTCGCCCGAGGATCTGCTCGACGGTCTGACGAAACTCGCGCTCGACGGCGTACTGGAAGAACATCCGGGCGTCCCGCAGCCGCTGGTGCTCGCCCAGGGAGGCCAGGTTCCGCTCGGCCACCGTCATGCTGTCCTCGAGCACGATCACCAGCGTGTCGGGTCCGGCGAAATGCGCGCGCGCCTTGGTCGGCCCGCGCCCGAAGACGTCCTTGTAGAGGCGCACCATCGCGTTCGAGAGCTCGAGCATCGGGCTGCGGCCGTCGGCGCGGAACAGCCCGTTCGAAACCGTGTCGAGGTGTGAAAACTGCATCGAGTAGGGATGGTACGGAGCGAAGGGACCTGGTCAACCCCACCACCCGCCCGTTCGGTTGGAAACCAACCTTGTTCAGGGGAATTCGCCCCAATGTTGGTGATGCCCGTCGAGGGGCGTACGCTTGTGGGCGTGGACAGGTGGGCCAATGCCGGCTGACCGAAACGCGCACCGAGATCTAGTGGTCATCGGCGCCTCCGCGGGAGGGGTGGAGACGCTCATCCGGGTCGTGGCGGGGCTGCCGCGAGACCTCGCGGCGAGCATCTGCATCGTCGTACACATCGCGCCCGGCAGCCCCAGCGCTCTGGCCGGGATACTCCAGCGATCCGGGCCCCTGCCCTGCCGTCAGGCCGCCGACGGCGACCCACTCGTGCCTGGGCACATCCTCGTCGCGCCCCCGGACCACCATCTCGTGATCAAGGACGATCACGCCCACCTCACAGTCGGCCCGCGCGAAAACGGCCACCGCCCGGCCGTGGACACGCTGTTTCGCTCGGCGGCGGCGGCGCGCGGCGGCCGGGTGATCGGCGTCGTGCTGTCCGGAAACCGCGACGACGGCGCCGCCGGCCTCGGCACGATCAAGCAACACGGCGGCGCGGCGATCGTGCAAGATCCCGCCGAGGCGCTCTTCCCCGGTATGCCCACGAATGCGCTCGCTAATGTCAACGTCGACGCTGTCGTCCCGTCGCCAGGGGTTGCGCAGGCGATCGCCAAGATGGTCAAGAGTATGAATCCCCCGCCCAACGAACCTCAGGGTCCGGGGAACTCGTCCTCGGATGGCGAGCCGATGCTCGCGTGCCCGGAGTGCGGTGGAGTCCTGGTCGAGCGCGGTTCGGCCGGGGTGGCGCAGTGGCTCTGCCAGGTCGGCCATCGCTACTCCGCCGAGAGCCTTGCCGACGAGCAGGCGGTCAGCGTCGAGACCGCCCTGTGGACGGCGATCCGCGCGCTCCGGGAGCGCAGCGCGCTGCTGCAAAGGATGGCGGATCAGTGCCATGCCCGCGGGCAGGCCAGGTCGGCGCGGTCCTTCCGGCGCAAGGCCGACGACGCCCATGAACAGGCCGATTTAGTCGGAACCGCCCTGCGCGAGGCCGCCCGCGGCACCCTCCGACAGGTCTCCGGCGAGGTCGCCGACGGGCTCGCCGACGAACAGGCGTCGTGATGCCCGTCGGGTCGGAGATCACGCTCGAGGCGGTGCTCGAGTTCGTCAAGGAGACGCGCGGGTTCGACTTCACCGGGTACAAGCGCTCCACGGTCGAGCGGCGGATCGCCAAGCGGATGGCCGAGGTCGGGGCCGATCGCTACGAGGACTACCTGGACTACCTGCAGTTGCACCAGGAGGAGTTCGCGCAGCTCTTCAACACGATCCTGATCAACGTCACCGGCTTCTTCCGGGATCCGCGGGCTTGGGATTACCTGGCTGGGGAGGTCGTGCCGCAACTCGTCGAAAGTCGCGCCAGCAGCTCGCCGATCCGGATCTGGTGCGCCGGCTGCGCGTCCGGCGAGGAGGCGTTCACGATCGCGATGGTGTTCGCGCGCGTGCTCGGCGACGACGGCTTCCGCGAACGGGTCAAGATCTACGCCACCGACATCGACGAGGAGGCGCTCGACCAGGCCCGCCACGGCGCCTACCTCCCCCGCCAAATCGAGGACGTCCCGCCGGACGCGCTCGAGCGCTTCTTCGAGCGCACCGACCAGCGCTACGTCTTCCGCAAGGACCTCCGGCGCTGTGTGATCTTCGGCCGCAACGACCTGGTGCAGGACGCGCCGATTTCGCACATCGACCTGCTCGTGTGCCGCAACGTGCTCATGTACTTCACGGTGGAGACGCAAGCGCAGATCCTCCGCCGCTTTCACTTCGCGCTCGACAACGAGGGTGTGCTCCTGCTCGGCAAGTCGGAGATGCTGATCACGCACACCTCGCTGTTCACTCCCGTCGACCTCAAGCGACGGCTGTTCCGCAAGGTGATGCGCCCGTCGCTGCGCGAGCGCGTACGCGCGCTGGCGCTGGATCCCGTCGACGGCGCGTCGCAGAGCGTCGCCGACAACCTCCGGGAGGCGGCGTTCGACGTCGGCCGCTCCGCGCAGCTGGTGCTCGACGCCGCCGGCGCCCTGGTCATGGCGAACAGTGCCGCCCGGAATCTGTTCGGACTGCGCGTGACCGACCTCGGCCGGCCGATCCAGGACCTCGAACTCTCCTACCGGCCGGTCGAGCTGCGCGGCCATCTCGACGCGGTGGCCAGCGACCTGCGTGGAATCGACCTGAAGTCAGTCCGCTGGCGGGTCGCAGAGCAAGAGCGGGTGTTCGACGTGCGCCTCGCGCCGCTGCTCGGCGAGGGCGTGCTGCTCGGCACCAGCATCGCCTACGAGGACACCACCGAGTCCGGCGAGCTGCAGAAGCAGCTGGCCGCCTCCAAGCGCGAGCTCGAGGGCGCCTACGAGGAGCTGCAGTCCACCGTCGAGGAGCTCGAGACCACCAACGAGGAGCTGCAGTCCACCAACGAGGAGCTCGAGACCACCAACGAGGAGCTGCAGTCCACCAACGAGGAGCTCGAGACGATGAACGAGGAGCTGCACTCCTCCAACGAGGAGCTCGAGACGATGAACGAGGAGCTCCGGCACCGGACCCGCGAGCTCCACCAGATCAACTCGTTCCTGGAGAGCATCTTCTCCACCACGGGCATCGGAGTGGCCGTCATCGACGACAGCCAGCGCGTGCAGATCTGGAATGGCAACGCGCGAGAGCTCTGGGGCATCGCGCCGGAGGAGGCCGAGGGCGAGCACCTGATGGCGCTGGACTTCGGCCTGCCGCTCGAGGATCTACGCGGCGACCTCAAGGCCGCCCTGGGCGGTGAGATCCACCGCGCCCAACGGATCGTCGACGCCACCAACCGCCGCGGGCAGCCGCTTCAGTGCCGGGTGACGCTGGTGCCGCTGGCTCGCGTGGGCAACGACGGCGGGGCAGGCGTCGTGATCATGATGGAGGCCCTCTCCGGCTGACGTTCTCCTGGGCGATCCGCGCGCGGACGTCGGTGACCCGCCGACGAGCATCGGCCAGCTCGCGCAGCCGCTCGCGGACGCGCTCGCGGTTGCGGATGTGCTCCTCGCGCAGTCGCGCGACGGTGCTGAGCAGCGACTCGACGTCGTCCTCCGGGATCGGCGCCGCCTCCGCCGGGCCGCCCCAATCGGCAGGACCCATGTCCAGGAGCACCGGGTCGTCCGGCCGGGATGGCGCGTGACCGGGTTGCACCGGGCTCTCGACCAGAAGCCAGCCGCGTCCCTGTCTGACGATCGCCCCGCGCTCGGTCAGCTCGCCGAGCGCGAGCGTGACGGTAGGGCGGCGCGCCCCGATCAGGGCGCCGAGGGAGTCATGGGTGAGGTTCAGCGGAAGCCGCGTTCCGATCGAGGTCATCTGCCCCCACGACTCGGCCAGCAGCCACATCACCGCGAGCAGGCGCTGCTCGACCCGGGGAAGCTGGCAGATGGCGAGCTGGGCGGCCAGCCGGTCGGTTTGCTCGGCCAGGCGCACGTGGAGTCCGGCGACCAGGTGTGGCCACCGGCGGGCGGCCACGAGCACGTCGTTGCCGAGCAGTGCGAGCCTGGTTCGGACCGCGGCGTTCACGCTGTCCTCCTGGAGAAGGCTGGAGCGCCAAGTGCCTGGCAACGAGAGCGCGTCGCCGGGTCCGAGCAGCCGTAGCGCGATCTGATCCCCCACCCGCGGGTGGGTGAACAGCATCCCTTCGAGGATGATCGCCCCGAAGGCGCGAGCGTTGCCGAGCACGGCCGCCAGGTCGACCGGGCCGCGCGGGATCGTCCGCACCGGCACCGACAGCCTCTCCGCACCGGCTCGCTCCTCCTCGGTCATGAACCGGGCGATTTCCGGCTCCGCGGCGAGCAGAGCGATCCGCGACGTGGCGATGCCCATGGACCCGAAGCGCAATACTAGACCGATGGAAGACGAGGAGCTACGGGAGCGAGCCCACGAGCGCGAGCGCCGAGCCAGGGAGCGCGAGGCGAGCGCGCGGGAGCGTCAGGGGCGCGCGGAAGCGGAAGCCCGGACCGCCGAGCACCAGCGAAGCGCCGAGGTCCACCAGCGCGAGGCCAAGCAGCACGCCGCCGCGGCGGAGCTTCACCGGCAGGCGGCCGAGACGCAGGCAGACCACGCTCGCGAGCATCCGGGTTGAGCTCGCCAGGACGCCGGTCGAGCACTCGCCGGTCGAGTGCTCACCGGACCGCGCATCGCGACCGCGGATCGCTGGAGCGACCCAACGGACGCGGGCGGACGACCACACCTCGCGGCTTTCCTGCCGCTTCACCGGCCTGGCCGTCCGCCCGCTTGTGCGTCGGAGGGCGGAGAGAGGATCTGACGCAGCCATGGTGGTACCACGAAACCGCGGCTGTATCCAGCAGCGACGCTCGTGGCGTTGGTTTACAACTTAGGATCGCCCTATGCGCGTGATCGTCATCGGCGGCGGAATCCTCGGCCTGGCCACCGCCCGCGAGCTGGCGGCCCAGCGCGCCGACGCGGAGGTGATCGTGCTCGAGAAGGAGCCGCGAGTCGCGCACCATCAGACCTCGCACAACAGCGGCGTGGTTCATGCCGGGATCTACTACGCCCCGGGGTCGCTCAAGGCGCGCCTCTGCCGGCGAGGCCTCGGGCTGCTGCGCGAGTACTGCGCCGCGCGTGGGCTGCCCTACGAACAATGCGGGAAGGTCGTGGTGGCCACCGAGGAGCGCGAGCTCGGGCGCCTGCGCGCCCTGTCCGAGCGCGCCGCGGCCAACGGGGTGCCCGGCCTGCGCTGGCTGGACGGCGATCAGCTCCGTGGCGTCGAGCCGCACGCCCGCGGGCTCGCCGCGCTGCATTCCCCGGAGACCGCGATCGCCGACTTCGCCGCGGTCGCCGAAGCGCTCGCCACCGACGTGCGTGCGGCCGGCGGAGAGGTGCGCACCGGGACGGCGGTCGCTCGCGTGGCCCGCGAGCGGGGCCGCCCCGCGGTGGCCTTGAGCGGAAGGGGTGTACTCGCAGCCGACCGCGTCGTCGTCTGCGCCGGGCTGCAGTCGGACCGTCTGGCGCGGGCGTCGGGGGAGCCGGCCGAGCCCCGGATCGTCCCGTTCCGGGGCGAGTACTGGCAGCTTCGCCGCGAGCGCACGCATCTGGTCAGGGGGCTCATCTATCCGGTCCCCGACCCAGCGCTCCCGTTCCTCGGCGTCCACCTGACCCGCAAGATCGACGGGGGCGTGTGGCTCGGGCCGAACGCCGTGCTCGCGCTCGCGCTCGAGGGCTACGAGCGGCGCCGGGTGAACCGCCGTGACCTGTACGAGACCCTGAGCTGGCCCGGCACAGTCCGGATGCTGCGCCGCCACTGGCGGGCCGGGGTCGCCGAGGTCAGCCGGTCGCTGCGCAAGCGGCAGTTCATCCGCGACATCCAGCGCTACGTTCCGAGCGTGGCGCCTGAGGACGCCATCCCCGCCCCCGCGGGCGTCCGGGCGCAGGCGGTCGACCGCGACGGCTCGCTGGTCGACGATTTTCGCCTCGGCGTCGCGGACGGGGTGGTGTGGGTCCGCAACGCTCCGTCGCCCGCGGCGACCTCGTCCCTGGCGATCGCCGAGGAGCTCGCCGAGCTGGCACTCGGGCGCCGCCAGGCGGTCACCTAGACTCAGGCGTGGCGATGGAGCCGACGAGGACCGAGGCCGAGGCCATGTTGACGCCGATCGCGACGGCCGCTGACCCGATCGATCCGGGCGTGAGGATCGGCCACGCCCATCTCCGAACCGCCGACATCGACCGGATCCGTGCCTTCTACGTCGGGGTGCTCGGCTTCGATGTGATCAGCGAGGCGCGGGACGTCCCGGGGTGGGGCACCACCGGCGACGTGCTGTTCCTCTCGGCGGGCGGCTATCACCATCACCTCGGCTTCAACACCTGGAAGTCGAAGGGCGGCCCGCCGCAGCCCGACGGGGTCGCGGGCCTTCACCACATCGCGCTGGCCTATCCGAGCCGGCGCGCGCTCGCCGATGCCTACCGGCGGCTGAAGCAGGTCGGCTGGCCGATCCGCCAGAGCGCCGATCACGGAACCCACGAGGCGATCTACATCACCGATCCTGATGGCAACGACGTCGAGCTGATGTGGGACCGTCCGGTCGAGCAGTGGCCGCGCGACGAGCGCGGCCACCTCCGCGGGCAGTTTGGAGACGAGCTCGACCTCGACGAGCTGCTCACCGAGCTCCGGTAGCCGTTCTGCGGGGCGGCCGCACTGTCGAGGGCCGCGACTCGATCGGGGGCCGCACGCGGGCCGACCTGCGCCCTGCCACCGGGCGAGGCGGCGGGCTCACCGTCCCGGCAAGTGATAGAGCTCGAGCGTCCCGCTCGTCGCGTGTGTCAGGTAGCTGCCGACCGGCAGGATCACCCGCCCGCCGGCCACGATTGGGCTGTTCCAGTGCCCGGGAGCCGCGGGCAGCGATGCCCGCAGCCTGCCAGTGACCGGGTCGTAGACGTCCAGACGACCGCCGTCGGGGTCGAAGACGTAGAGCAGGCCGCCGGCGAGCACCGGGCTGGTTCCGGCCGTGCCGGTCGACCACGCTCTGTGCAGGCGCCGGTCACCGCCGAGCACGTAAGCCGCCGTGCCCCCCGTGTCGGCCACGAACACAGACGTGCGCGCTCCGCGCGTCCACACCACCGGCTGGGTGAACACCTGGGCCGAGCCGGGACCGGCGAGGTCCTGGAGCTCGCCTCCGAGCCTCGAGCCGGCGGAGCGACCGGTGCCCTCGAGGCGGTTCACATCGATCAGATGAAGGATTCCGTCCTTGCCGCCCTGGACGGCGAGCCCGCCCGGAAGCAGAGCGGGCGAGCTCGAGCCGAGGTCGGTGTCGGTGTCGTTCAGCTCGGCTTGATCGGTCGGCGTCCAGTGGCCGAGCAGCCGGCCGCCGTCGCGGCTCAGCTCGAGCACGCTGTCGCCCCAGTCGGTCGAGCCGTTGAACGGCGCGTTCCCGGTCGCGATCAGGATCCGCCCGCTGCCGGGCTCGATCACCGCTCCGGCGCGGGAGACGATGGCCGAGTCGCTGACCGGGCAGGAGCTAGGCGCGCCGATCAGGTTCGGGCGGTTCGAGCAGAGCGTGTTGAAGACGTGCGTGATGCGTCCGCTGGCGCGGTCGATCATCACCAGGTGTCCCTGATACGGCGGCGCGTCGCCGAGGTAGCCCCCCGTCGTCGCGACGACCGAGCTCCCGCTCACATTGAGCGCGGCGGTGATCTTCTCCCGGCTCGGCAGGAAGGTGATCCGCACCGGCCAGTGGCCCGCGCGGACCTCCCGCCCGGTGGCGATCGCCAGCTTGTGGATGAGCCCATCCGGGCTCGGCGCGTAGACGTAGCGGCGATCGGGGTCGATCACCGGCGTGGCCGTCGTGACCTCGTAGCTGCCCGAGTAGCCGCCGATCCCGGGCGGGGTGTACTCCCAGAGCCGGCCGCCGGTGCCAGCATCGAGCGCGATCGTCCGGCCGTAGGTCGTGGTGAGGATGATCACGTCGTGCCGGCGTCCCCTCACCGTGACCGCGTGCAGCTCCACCGGGGCGGCGTCGACCGTGCCGTCGAGATGGACCGTGCGCAGCCGGAGGGATCGCACGTTGGCCGCGGTGATTCCCGTGTCCGCGGGGCCGACACCGCTGCGCTGAGCGTCGTAGCCGAAGCGCGTCCAGTCGTTGCCCGGCACCGAACGACGGGCGGCGGCGCGGACGGTTGAACGAGCGGCGCCTGACGGACGAGCCCGCGCTCTCTGACCGGCGTGCGCCGCCGCGAACGCGGCGAGCAGCAGTATGCCGGCCAGCAGCAGCCGGCGTCCGGTCAAACGGATGCCCACGCCTGCCCTGCCCGGGAGACCGTCATACGCCCATGCTATCCGGCCGGGATACGATCGAGCGACTCGTGGACCGCCGCCGCCACCGCCTCCGCCCGCCGCGCCGGCGCCTCCGGTCCCGGCGTGTGCGGTCCTGTCGCGTGGCGGCCGGGGCGCCGCCCGGGCGGGGGGCGCGATGAGCCGGCGGGGCGCGCCCGCGGGCGGGGCGTGGCCGCGGGCGGGGGGCGCGATGAGCCGGCGGGGCGCACCCGCGGCCGGAGCGCGATGAGCCGGCGGGCGTGGTTGGCGTTTGCCTCGATGGCCGCGATCTGGGGCGTCCCCTACCTGTTCATCAAGATCGCTCTCACCGGCGGCATTCCCCCGCTGACCCTCGCCTGGGCGCGGGTCGCCCTGGGCGCGGCGGTGCTGCTCGGCTTGGCGCGGCGCGCCGGCACGCTCGGATCCGTGCGCGGCCATGGTCGCTGGCTGCTCGCCTATGCGGTGGCCGAGGTCTCGGTTCCGTTTCCGCTCATCGCCGCGGGTGAGCAGCGGGTCGCGTCGTCGCTGGCCGCCATCCTGATCTCGGCGGTCCCGCTGATCGGCGCTCTGCTGGCGCTGCGGTTCGACCCGTCGGAGCGACCGACGCCGATCCGGGCGCTCGGCCTCCTAGTCGGCTTCGGCGGGGTGGTCGCGCTGATGGGAGTCGACATCGCCGGCCGTCACGGCGAACTAATCGGCGCGCTGGCCATCCTCCTCGCCGCGGTCGGCTACGCGATCGGTCCGATGCTAGTCAAGCACCGCCTGGCCGCGCTCGACGCACGCGCGGCGATGGGCGCCAGTCTGGCCATCGCAGCCGTCCTTTTGACTCCGCTGGCCGCGCTCGACCTGCCGCGCAGGGCGCCCTCCGCCGGCGCGGCCGTCGCCGTCCTCGTCCTCGGCCTTCTCTGCACCGCCACCGCGTTCGTGATCTTCACGGTGCTGATCGCCGAAGCCGGCACCAGCCGGGCGACCGTGATCACCTACATCAATCCCGTCGTGGCGGTGACGCTTGGAGTGATCCTGCTCGGCGAGCGGCCCGGTGCCGGCGCGATCGCCGGACTCCTGCTGATTCTGGTCGGCTCGTGGCTGGCCACCGACGGGCGAACGCCACCGGGGCTGCTGCGGCTGACGGCGCTGTCAGGCGTGCCCGCGCGCCTCCCAAAGCGGCTCTCGGAGCGTCGCGCCCCTACGAGATCTTGATCAGCACGATCGTGTTGATGGCGAACAGGATCGCGAACACGATCGTCCAGCGGTTCAGGTTGCGCTCGACCAGCGAGCCGCCACCGAACGGTCCCGCCCCCGTGCCCACGCCGAACGCGCCCGAGAGCCCGGCGTCCTTGCCGGAGTGCATCAGCACGAGGAAGATCAGCACCACACAAATGAACACCTGAAGCACGCCGAGAACGGTTGCCATCGCGGGATGATGGTAGCCGGTCGCCGCGTGCACGCGCGAGTCGCCGGGCGTTCAGCACGGTGGCCGGCTCCGGCCCATTGTCAAACCAAGGTGTACGAGCCTGGGCGGCGCCGCGAGCTTCTTCTCGTTGTGGCCGGCGGCCGCCGCCCGACGCCGTTCACCGCGCACAGCCCGGCCGCTCAGCTCCCAGGCGTCAAGCTCCCAGGTGTCATGTGGCCGCGCCCGCGCGGGCGCGATCGAGCTCGCGCAGGATCGCCACCGCCTCGGCTCTGAGGGACCGGTCGAGCGTCTCGTAGTCGGCGTCCGACAGCTTCCCGGTCCGGTGATCGAGGTCGGCGTCGCGGATCTCTCGGTACTTCGCCTCGCGGGCGGCCTCGAGCTCCTCGAGCCGGGCGCGGCTCCTCGCGCCGCCGTCGCGAGCGCGCGCCGGCGCCGCAGCCTCGGGCCGTCGGAGCGGTGCGGTGACCACGAGCACCACGAGGGTGAGGATGAGCAGAACGATCAGGAACTCCACAGCGTCCCGCGATCAGACCGACTCGCGCGCGGCGAGCGCGCCCGTGCCCTCGCGCGCGGCGAGCGCTCCCGCAGACTCGCGCGCGGCGAGCGCTTCCGTGCCCTCGCGCGCGGCGAGCGCTCCCGCAGATTCGCGCGCGACGAGCGCCCCCGTGCCCTCGCGCGGGTGCAGCCCGGCCGGCGCGACCGGGGGGCCCGCCGCGTAGGAGCGCGCGCGCCGCGGGGCGAGCGCGCGCACCGGCCACAGCGCGATCAGCCCGCCGGCCGCGATGATGATCGCGCCGATCCAGATCCAGCTGACCAGCGGCGAGACGATGAGCAGGAAGTTGACCGCCCACGGGTGGGTCACGAACCGGGCGGCGAGCTCGCTGATCGCCTGATCGCGCTCGCGCCACAACGGTGCCAGGGCCTGCTGGGCCTGGGCGAGCGGCAGCCGCCCGACGGTGCGCATGGCCTGGACCATCGCCGCCCCGAACACGCGGTCACCCTGAGAGATCAGCGGCTGAAGCGGGGTCAGGTCCGGGTTGACGACCGTCCAGATGTCCCGAGTCAGACCGGCCTGAAGGCCCACGTCGCTATCGGACTGGCCATTGAAGAACCGTCCCAGTTCGCCCAGGGAGATGTCCTGAGCCGGATAGAAGCCGCGCGTGGTGGTCAGGGTCGTGACGTGGTGGCCCGCCTTGGAGACATCGAGCACGCCGCCGAAGGACAGCTTCTGCGCCGAGGCCGCCGCCGTCGGGCGCACGTAGCGGATCTGGTAGCCGTCGACGATGGCCGACTGCCCCGGCCGCAACATCACATCGCGAGAGTGCTGAAACGAGGACGAGCCGGCGACTCCGACGAGCAGCACGGCGAGCCCCGCGTGCACGATATAGCCGCCGTAGCGGCGGCGGTTACGCCGTACGAGCTGGGCCAGGGCGAGCGGCACGGCCTCGCCGCTGATCGCGCGGCGAGCGGTAACGCCCCGCCACAGCTCCTGAGCCACGGTCGCGAGCACGAACGCGGCCAGCGCGAACATGATGAGCGCGAACGGGCGCGCGGCGGCTCCGCTCGCCACCAGCAGGACGAGGAGCGTGAGCCCGCCCGCGAGCGCTGGGAAGGTGAAGCTCCGGCGCAGGTTGGCCACGGTCACCCGCCGCCAGGCGATGATCGGGCCGATCCCGGAGAGCGCCACCAGCACCAGCGCCAGCGGGACGATGAAGGGCCGAAACGCCGGCGGCCCGACCGACACCTTGGTTCCGGTGAGCGCCTCGGAGATGAGCGGGAAGAAGGTCACCCAGAAGATCACGAACACCATCGCGACAAGCACCAGGTTCTGGAGCAGGAAGACCGCCTCGCGGGAGAGCAGCGAGTCGATCCGCGCCTCGGTGCGCAGCTCCTCGCGTCGCCAGATAACGAGTCCGATGCCGCCGATCACCATCGCCGCGATCAGCAACACGAACGGGACGCCGAGCGTGGACGCTCCGAAGGCGTGGATCGAGTCGAGGATGCCCGAGCGCACCAGGAAGGTGCCGAGGATCGCCAGCGTGCCACTGGCCAGGACCAGCGAGGCGTTCCACACCTTCAGCATCCCCCGCTTCTCCTGGATCATGATCGAGTGGATGAAGGCCGTGGTGCACAGCCACGGCATCAACGCGGCGTTCTCCACCGGGTCCCACGCCCAGTAGCCACCCCAGCCGAGCTCGGTGTAGGACCAACGCGCGCCGAGCACGACCCCGATGCCCAGGAACAGCCACGCCGCCAACGCGAAGCGGCGCGTGACCGCGATCCAGTCGGAGCTCAGGCGGCCGGTCACCAGCGCGCCGATCGCGAACGCGAACGGGACGGTCAACAGCGTGTAGCCCGAGTACAGCATCGGCGGGTGGATCATCATGCTCGGGTGAAGCAGCAGCGGGTCGAGGCCCGCGCCTTCGGCCGGCGGCGTGGCCGTGGTGGCGAACGGGTTGGCGAAGAACACCGTCATCGCGGTGAAGAAGCCCCCGAAGCCGAGCAGCACGGCCGTCGCGTACGACGCGATGTCCGGCATGCGCCGGCGGGTCAGGACCAGGACCAGGCTCGACCACAGCGACAGCAGCCACACCCACAGCAAAAGCGAGCCCTCCTGGGAGGACCAGACCGCGGCGGCCTTGTAGAAGGTCGGAGTCGTGGTCGAGGAATGGGCGGCGACCACGGTGTAGGAGAAGTCCGAGCGGAGGAAGGCCGCCTCGAGGATTGCGAACGCGGCGGTCATCAACGCGGCCAGCGCGTATACCGAGCGACGGCCGGAGTCCACCCATTCGCGCCGGCCCGAGCGCGCGCCGTACAGTGAGGCGCCGGAGCCGTAGACGGCGACCAGCAACCCGAGGATCAGCAGGGCGCGGCCGATCAGCGCCATCTCGACCCGACTCCCGTCATCAATACGAAGCGCTCGCCGCCTGGTACTTCGACGGGCACTTGGTGGTCAGCGAGTTCTGCTCGCCGATGAACGTGTCGCCCTGCTCCTGAACCGTGACGAGGACCCCCCGGCCCTCCCGGAACGGGTCGGGCACGACTCCGCTGTAGCTCACCGGGACCGAGACCTTGAGCTTCGGGTCGCGCACGCGAAACAGCAGCGAGTCGCCCGCGTGGCGGACCGACCCGGCGAGCACCGTCCCGGCCAGGACGTAAGACTGCCCGGGCCGGGCCCGCTTGAGGAGCTGCGAGGCGGTCACCTCGTCGCGGCCGGCCGCGAAGCTCGTGTACACGAGCGCACTCGCCAGCAGAAGCGCGGCGGTGAGGGCCACGGTGAGACGGATGGCACGCTTGCGGCTCGGGTCCATGCCTGAGCCCATTCTCCCATATGGCCGACTGGGCGGACCGGAGCGGGTCCGACGTCAGCAGCCATACCAGGGGGACGGCGCCGCGGTTTAGCTTCCTGTTAGCGAGCAAGACTTATGGCTGCGAGCGCGAAACCAATCCCCGTCGGTGGCGTTACCGGATATGAGCATGCAGGTTCGAGTCAAGCGAGGGCAAAACAGTGGGGGCCGTCGGCTGCGCCGCGTCGGGGACATCCCCGAGCGCGAGAGGCCTCCGGCCGCGAATCAGCGCGGGAGCGCAGCGGCCGAGATCCAGGCGCCAGTGCAACGCCCGGAGCGCCGGGCCGGGCCGCCTTCACAGGACCGCGCGCTCTATAGCTGCTCGTGCGGATTCGTGTTCGACGCGCTCGTCTCGACCTCGGTCCGGTGTCCGCACTGCGGCGAGACGCAGGCCTGGTAGCCCGGGCTTGAGCCGCATCCGGCCGCCCGCCGCCGCCCGCGCCCCGGAGAGCGTCGCGAACGCCGCGTCGGCTGGCATTGCGGAGATGCGTGCCGCCGCCGTCGGCGGGCTCGACGACGACCGCGCTGCCGGGATCCGCTCGGTGGCCATGGCGGTGCCGGACCGGCTCGTCGACAACCGGGAGCTGGCGGCCCGGCTGGGGGTCGACGAGGCCTGGATCGTCAAGCGAACCGGGACCGGACGCCGTCCATGTGCGCGCCCCGGCGAGCGCATGAGCGAGCTCGCGGCGCGCGCCGGCCGCGAGGCCCTGGTCGCGGCCGAGCTCGACGCCGAGCAGCTCGATCTCGTCGCCGTCGCCACCTCGACGGCCGACGAGATTACGCCCAACCCCGCCCCGCTGGTGGCCGGGATGCTCGGCGCCGACCGCGCGGCGGCGTTCGACGTCGGCGCTGCGTGCACCGGCTGGCTGGCCGGGCTGGCAATCGCGTGCGGGCAGATCGAGTCAGGCCGGCCCCGGTACGCGCTGGTGATCGGCGCCGAGGTCCTCTCCCGCTTCCTCGATCCCTCCGACCGTGACACCGTGCCGCTGTTCGCCGACGGGGCCGGCGCCGCCGTCGTGTCCGCGGGTGTCGCCGCCGGCGGCCGCGTCGGCCCGGTTCTCCTGCGAGCCGACCACGCCGGCGCCGAGCTGATACGCCTGGCGCGCGGCGAGCCGATCCGGATGCAGGGACCGGAGACGTTCCGCGCCGCGGTCGAATGCCTGAGCTCGGTGACCGCGGAGGCGCTCGCCTGCCTGCGCCCTCGAGCCCGCGGATATCGAGCTGTTCGTGTATCACCAGGCCAACTCCCGGATCCTCGATGCGGTCGGCCGGCGCCTCGGGCTCGATCCGGCGCGTGTGGTCGACTACGTCGACCGGTTCGCCAACGCCTCCACCGCGACGCTGCCGATCGCGCTGACCGTCGCCCGCGCGGAGGGCCGTCTGCACATCGGCGCGCGCGTCCTGCTGGCCGCGTTCGGAGGCGGCTTCACGTGGGGCGCCACGATCGTCGAGTGGGGCGCCGGTTAGCGGCGACGAAGCGGCCTCGGCCCGGGCCTCGGCACGGTCCGGCGCGTCGCGCGTCCCTGACCCCGCGCCCGCGCGACCCTGACCCCGCGCCCGCGCGTCCCCCACCCCGTGCCCGCGCGTCCCCGACCCTGCGCCGTCGCGGTCACCTCATCATGTCGCGAGCGGCGTTGGTCCACAACGTGGTCACTTCGCGAATCAGCTTCGCCTGCGCGGTGGCCAAGTTCGACACCCACTCGATGTCACTGCTGCCGGGTCCGCGCTCAAGCGTGCTGGCGATCGCCTTCAGCGCCTTCTCGTAGCTGCTCAGCGTGGTCTCCCCCGCATCCCTTCCCGCCTCGATGATCCGCTCGTTCAGCTTGCGGACGCGCTGCGCCACCGCGTCGAGCCGCGCGTCGGACTGACCCGCCGACGACGTCGCCTGTGTTGTGCGCGACGAGCCCGTGGAAGACCCCGAAGCGCGGCTTGCGGTGCCGCTCGAACTGGCGCGGGACCCGCGCGATGACGACGAGCCGCGCGACGATGATCCGCTGCCGCGCGCGCGATTTGACCCGGTGCTTCGGGACGACGAGTTCGAAGTGGATCTCGAGCCACTCCTCCTAGCCTGAGGCACTGCTCCTCCTAAAAGTAGTTCGGCTATTCAACAAGCACAGTACCTGTTGCGCGATTGCCAATGCCGGCGTGGACCGGGCGTCGGCGAGAACGCGTGCTCGCAGGTGGTAGCTTTCGCTGTCGAGCCGGGCGCTCCTTGTTGACCGCGCCAGAACACCCTGACGTAACGCTGGCGATCACCGATTATCCGTTTCCGCCACGCACCCGTTCGAACATCAGGCAAACGTGGACTCCATCCCCGGCTCACACGCGGCTGTTGACAGCGACTTCAACGTGGAGACTCACCACGGCGAGCACGCGACGGTGGTGCGCGTGAGCGGCGAGCTCGACCTGGCGACGTGCCCCACCCTCGAGGCGGAACTCGCGCGAGCCGGCACGTCGTCCGGGCCGCCGCTGATCCTCGACTTGCGAGAGGTCTCGTTCATGGATTCGACTGGACTGAGCCTCATGGTCAGGGCGCAGCGCCGCGCCGCGCAGTCAGGCCGCGCGCTCGCGGTGGTCAAGGGCGGCGATCAGGTGCGTCGCCTGCTCGAGCTCACCGGCGTTGCCGACCGGCTGACGCTGATCGATTCGCCCGAGGAATTCCGGCCAGGGCCAAGCTAGTCCGCGCCGGCGCCGCGGTCACGGAGGACCACCCGCAGGGTCTCCGCTGGCCCGTTCTGGTCGACGAGGATCTCATCGGCGAGCAACGCCAGCGGTGACTCGCGCGGCTGCGCGGCCGCGCTCTGCTGGAACTGACTCCCGCTTCCCTGC
Organism: Solirubrobacterales bacterium; assembly: GCA_019240655.1. Lineage (GTDB taxonomy): Bacteria > Actinomycetota > Thermoleophilia > Solirubrobacterales > Solirubrobacteraceae > Palsa-465. The sequence goes on along the minus strand of JAFAXX010000028.1, from coordinate 10,306 downwards.
GAGAACGGCCCCAACCACAGCTCGAGCCGCTTGCCCTCACTCTGCAGCGAGAAGCTGATGCGCTCGCCGGCGGCCGCCTTCTGGGCGTGCGCGCCGAGCGTGTCAGCGACGAGATAGACGTCGGAGAAGCGGTCGAACGAGAACCGCGCGCCGGCCGCGACCGCACGCGCCAGCCGCCCGAGGACCGGACTCATCAGCGCCACCGGCGAGACGGTCACCACCACATCGCCGGACAGCGCGACCGCGGGCGCTCCGTCCCGCGGCGAGCCGCGCTCGCGGCGATGATCCTCGAAACGCTCGAGCTCCTCCGGCGCGGCCGGGCCGATCGGGAACCACATGCGGACCTCGGTCCCGCCGTCGGCCGGGGTCAGGAACTCCGCTCGCGCCGCCAGCGCGCTGATCACCGCCAGGCCGACGCCCATCCCATCCTCGCGCGCCGCGAGGTTGCGCATCCCGCTGCCGCGGTCGCGCACCGTCGTGCTGACGCCCTCTCCGGACGCCTCGACCTCCACCCGGAGCGGCCCGGGCCTGCCGCCGTAGGCGTGGACGACGACGTTGTTGCAAGCCTCGCTGACCGCGGTCTTGAGGTCATTCAGCAGCTCCGACTCGAGCGCCATCGACTCCGCCACCGCGGACAGGACAGCGCGTACGAGCGTCACGGACTCAGGCTTGCTGTCCAGCTCGAGACGGACCGTCGCGGATCGCTTCATCACATGACTTCGCCTGACGCCTTCCCACCGCTGTACGCCGTCAAACCCACCGGCGGCGGTCGGCGCGGCGGTGAGGGCCGCCAATGCACTCGCGGCGCCTGGGCGCGCCACCTACGATAGGCGCATGTCCCCTCCGCCGCGGACACTCGGCCGCAGTGCGCTGCCGAGCACGGCGATCAGCCTCGGGCTCGCCGCGCTGGGGCGTCCGGGTTATCTCAACCTCGGGCACGGTCACGACTTCGACGAGCGCTCGGTGACGGCGATGCGCGAGCGCACCCACGCGATGCTCGACGCCGCCTACGCGCGCGGGATCCGCCACTTCGACGCCGCCCGCTCGTACGGACGGGCGGAGGAGTTCCTCGGCGCGTGGCTGCGCACGCGCGCGCCGGCGTCGGGGACGGTCACGGTCAGCTCAAAGTGGGGATACACGTATACCGCCGACTGGCGGGTCGACGCCGACCCGCCCGAGGTCAAGGACCTCGGCGCCGCCACCCTCCGACGCCAGCTGGCCGAGACCCGGGAGCACCTCGGGGCGCACCTGTCGCTCTACCAGATTCACTCGGCGACGGTCTCCAGCGGCGTCCTCGAGGACGGCGAAGTCCTGGCCGAGCTGCGAGCGCTGCGCGCCTCCGGCACCGCGGTGGGACTCAGCGTGAGCGGCGAGGAGCAGGCCGAGACGATCCTCCGGGCGGTCGAGCTGGGCGCGTTCGACACCGTCCAGGCGACGTGGAACCTGCTCGAGCCCTCAGCCGGCGACGCGCTCGCGGCCGCGCACCAGGCCGGCCTCGGCGTGATCGTCAAGGAGGCGCTTGCCAACGGGCGGCTCACGGCCCGCGGAGCGCTCGAGCCGCTCGCCCGGGCTGCCGCCGCGGCCGGCGCCAGCCAGGACGCGCTCGCGCTGGCCGGCGTGCTCAGCCGCCCCTGGGTCGATACCGCGCTCAGCGGCGCGAGTACTCCGGCGCAGCTCGAGAGCAATCTCGCGGCGCTCTCGATCACGTGGGATGACGCCCTCGAGGCGGCGGTGAGCGGGCTCGCCGAGCCGCCCGAGCGCTACTGGGAGATCCGCTCGAGCCTTCCCTGGACCTGAACCGCCGCCGCCGTAGCCTGCCGGCCGCCGGTGTGCCCAAGCGGCGGCCGCTCTCAGGGCGTCAGCGCCGCCGCGACGGCCGCCACCAAGCGGTCGGGCGCCTCGAGCGGAGTGAAGTGACCCGAGCCGGGCAGGCGCTCGAGCTTCACGCGGCCGAAGTAGTGATCTATCCGGTCGCTCCACTCCGGCGGGAACAGGGGGTCGTGCTCGGGCCAGAGCAAAGTGGTCGGCACCGCGATCCGCTCCTCCCGAGCCGGCGGGCTCTCGGCCAGGCTGGAGGCGACCATGGCGGAGCGGGCGCGGTACCAGCCAATCGACGCGATGAACGCTCCGGGACGGCCGTAGCGCTCGGCCAGGCGGTCGAGCTCAGCCTCGTCGACCGCGAACCCCGGACCCGACCAGTGCGACCAGAAGTGCTCGAGATACGCGCGCACCGCGTCGGGCCGGCCGTCCAGAATTCGCTCCGGGAGCTCGAGCCGATGAAAGGTCTGATACCAGAACTCGCGCTGGGCCTCGGCGCTCAGCACGCGCTCGCCCGCCCCCGGGACCGGTGGTGAGATGACCAGCGCCCTCACCCGGTGGGCTGCCGTGCGCGCGACGGTCTGTGCGACCCGGCTGCCGATGTCGTAGCCGACAAGCACGGGGTCTTCGAGGCCGAGCTCGTCGAGCAGGGCGAGCACGCTGCGGGCTTGTGCCGCGGCCGAGTAAGCCTCCGCGGGCGGCTCCGGGTGCCGGTCGGACTCCCCGAAGCCGCGGAGGTCCGGAACCACCGCCTCGGCGACCCCACTCAGCCGCGGCACCATCTCGCGGTAGTCGCGGTGGTCGCCCGGCCAGCCGTGCAGCAGCACGACCGGCGGACCCGAGCCGGCGCGCTCGTAGGCGAGGCGGAAGCCGTCGATCTGCGAGGAACGCAGCATCGCGACACGGGACGCTAGCGTCTCGGACAAGCAGCGCTTCTGCCGCCCAACGGGTAACAGCACGAGCGCTGCGGCATGCTGTACGCGAGCACACTGCACCGAGTCCTGGAGGCCCGATGAGCACGAGCGCGACGACGAGCATCCCGATGCTCCGCGAGCGACCCGCCTGGAAAGCCCTTTCCAAGCACTACGAGGAGATCCGCACCCGCCACCTGCGCGAGCTGTTCGCCGAGGATCACGCGCGCGGCGAGCGGCTCGTGGCCGAAGGCGCCGGTCTGTTTCTCGACTATTCCAAGAACCGCATCACCGATGAGACCGTGAAGCTGCTGCGGCAGTTGGCCGACGAATCGGGGCTGGCCGACCGGACGGCGGCGATGTTCCGCGGCGAGCGGATAAACGTCTCCGAGAACCGCTCGGTTCTCCACATCGCGTTGCGGATGCCCAAGTCGGAGTCGCTGATCGTCGACGGGGTCGACGTGGTCGCGGAGGTGCACGAGGTGCTCGAGCGGATGGCAGAGTTTTCCGAGCGCGTGCGCTCGGGCGCGTGGACCGGCCACACCGGAAAGCCGATCCGCAGCGTGGTCAACATCGGCATCGGCGGCTCCGACCTCGGCCCCGTGATGGCCTACGAGGCGCTGCGGCATTACAGCAATCGAGAGATGACGTTCCGCTTCCTCTCCAACGTCGACTCCACCGACTTCGTCGAGGCCACGCGCGATCTCGACCCGGAGCAGACGCTGTTCATCGTGTCCTCGAAGACGTTCACCACGCTCGAGACGATGACCAACGCGCGGTCGGCGCGCGACTGGGCGCTGGCCGCGCTGGGCGACGAGGCGGCGGTCGCCAAGCACTTCGTCGCCGTGTCAACCAATGCCGAGAAGGTGACCGAGTTCGGCATCGACACCGAGAACATGTTCGGCTTCTGGGAGTGGGTCGGCGGGCGCTACTCGATGGACTCCGCGATCGGGCTCTCGACGATGCTGGCCATCGGTCCGGAGCGCTTCCGCGAGCTGCTGGCCGGCTTTCACGACATGGACGAGCACTTCCGCGGCGCGCCACCCGAGCGCAACCTTCCGGTGCTGATGGGGCTCCTCGCCGTGTGGTATAGCGACTTCTTCGGCGCTCAGACCGTTGGCGTCATGCCCTACGAGCAGTACCTGAAGCGCTTCCCGGCCTACCTGCAGCAGCTGACCATGGAGTCCAACGGCAAGCATGTCACGCTCGACGGCCGGCCGGTGGACTACGACACCGGCGCGATCTACTGGGGCGAGCCCGGCACCAACGGCCAGCACAGCTTCTACCAGTTGATCCATCAGGGCACGCGACTGATTCCCGTCGACCTGATCGGATTCGCCAAGACCCTCAACCCGCTGCGTGATCACCACGACCTGCTGATGTCCAACGTCTTCGCCCAGGCCGAGGCGCTGGCGTTCGGACGCACGGAGGCCGAGGTCCGCGAGGAGGGAACCGACGAGGCGATCGTCCCCCACCGCGTGATGGAGGGCAACCGGCCCACGAACGTGATCCTGGCCGGGCAGCTCACTCCGCGGTCGCTCGGAGCACTCATCGCCCTCTACGAACACAGCGTGTTCACCCAGGGCGTGATCTGGAACATCGACTCCTTCGACCAATGGGGGGTCGAGCTCGGCAAGGCCCTGGCCCAACGGATCATCCCCGAACTCGAGAGCGAGTCCGAACCCGAGCTCAGCCACGACAGCTCCACTAACGCGCTCATCCGCCGCTATCGCACGATGAAGCGAGGCTGAGATGTCTTCGCCCGCAGATCTCAACGCCCGCATCATCGAGGAGTTCCGCGCCAACGGCGGCCGCGTCGGCGGACCGTTCGACGGCGCGACGCTGCTGCTGCTCCACCACACCGGCGCGAGGTCCGGCCGCCAGCGCGTCAACCCGCTGGTCTACCTGCGCGACGGCGAGCGCTACGTGATCTTCGCCTCCAAGGCCGGCGCGCCGACCAATCCGGACTGGTACCACAACATCAAGGCGCATCCCGAGGTGAAGATCGAGGTCGGGACCGAGACCCTCGACGCGGTGGCGGAGGAGGCCGCCGGCGCGGAGCGTGACCGTCTATTCGCCGCGCAGGTCGAGCGCTCGCCGCAGTTCCGCGAATACCAGGAGAAGACCGGGCGGACCATCCCGGCGGTGGTCCTCACGCCTCGACGGGGCTGATGAGGGGCCTCGCTGCGCTCGGCGTCCGTGGGGCCGGCTACTCCGGGCATTGTGGGTTCGTCTCGCTCCGGTCTCTCGGGTTGTGCTGCGGGCCGGCGCGCCCGCCGGCGGCCGGCGGCCCTGGCCTGGAGAGGCCGGCCGGCCCGGTACGGAGCAGTGAGCGAGCAGGCTAGTCCGCGAGCCGGCGGATTTCGACGATGCCTTCGCGGTCGCGAACTTGGAACGCCGGCTGCGGCCCGGTCGCCGGCCCGTGCCTGACTGAGCCGTCGCGGCGATCGAACCGCGAGCCGTGACAGGGGCACACGATCTCCTCGCCGTCGACCTGGCCTTCGCTGAGCGAGCAACCGCGGTGCGAGCAGCGATCGTGGATGGCGAAGATCAGATCCGCGTCCCTGAGCAGGAGCACCGGAGTGTCGCCGACCACCACCCGGGTCGGCTTGCCGCTCTGGAGCTGTGCGGCGTCGGCGGCGGGGGCCCAGTCGGTCGAACCGGGATCGAACACCGTCTGGTCAGGTCCGACTCCGCGCCGCAGCGACAGGTGCCCGCCGAGGTAGCCGCCGCCCATCAGCACGGTTGCGCCGGCCAGCCCGAGCAAAGCGCCCCGGCCGCGGGCGCCACCCCGCCGCGCGGCCAGCGAAGCGGCGTAGAGCAACGCCGCCACGGCGTTGCCGCTGGCGTGGACGAGCCCGGCGCGCCGCACCCGGTCGTCGGCGACCTCCGTGTCGGCCCAGTCGTTGAGCCCGGTCAGCGCGGTCGGCGGGTAGGCGGCGAGCCCGACCATGATCAGCCGCTCGCTCGCCGCGGCGCCGGCTCCGCCGGCCAGGAGGTCGAGCAGCGACGCGCTGGTGAAGGACCCGATCACCACGTCGGTGAGCATCGGATGCACGGCGTGACCGAGCCACGTGCCGCTGAGGGCATCCTTGAACGGGCCGGCGCTGATCGCGTTGCGGATCCGCCGGCCGAGCGCCTTGGCGGGGCCGTCGAGCGCCTGGGTGGACTCGATCCGCCGCACGAGCGGCTCGAGCGGGGTCATCTGGCGATCCGGCGCGGCGGCAGGGTTCACAGCGGTCTGTCTACCCGGTTTCCGGATTCGTAACGTCAGCCTGTAGTGACCGAGGCCGAGCAGCGGCTACCGCGACGCCACGGAGACGACCTCCGCCAGCGTGCGGCCGCTCAGCACCGAGCGCGGGAGCTCGGCCACGACGTCCGAGCCGGGCCGGGCGTGTTCGTCCCGGCGCTTGATCAGCAACCACTGCGGCTTCGCGCCGCCGCGGGTGCGCTGAAGCGCGAAGCCGCCCGCGAGCTTTTCGCCGTGCAGGACGAATACCGCGTGCCCGCGCAGCAGCGCCTCGGGCCAGGCCACGCGGCCGCCCTGCTCGTACGTGCCCCGATCCCACACGATCACGCCCCCGGACCCGAGGCCGCCCTCGAACTCGTTGTGGCCGATGTCGTGATCCGGCACCTCGACGGCGAGGCGCTTGACCGCGGGATCCAGTGACGGGCCTCTGGGGACCGCCCACGAGCGCATCACCCCATCCACCTCGAGGCGCACGTCGAAGTGGTGCGCGGTGGCGGCGTGCTCCTGGACGACGAACACGCCGGCGCTGACTCCTCGGATGGCGAACTGCTCGTGGCCCTCCACCGCGGCGGCCTCGACGGTTACCTCCTCCGTGGTGCGCACCGCCGTCGGGCCACCGCGGAGGAATCCCACGAGCTGCCCGATGGCCGCGCGGTTGCCTTCGGCGTGAATCAGCACGGAGCCGTCCTCCCGGCGGCGGACCCATCCGGTCAGGCCGAGCTCGCCGGCCCGGGTCGCCGTGGCGGCGCAGAACCCGCGGTCCGGCCGCTCGCCCCCGACGACGGCACGGATCGCCTCGGCCGGGGACACGGTCGGCTACCGCGCGACCGCTTCGGCGGCCGCGACCCAGGTCAGGTTGCCGAGAAAGGCGCGCTGCAGCTCCTCCCGACCGACGGCATCGAGTTGCGGCGCCGCCGCGGGCAGCGCCCGCGCCACCGCCTCCTCAGCGCCGTCGGCCGGCGGAGCATCGCTAATCAAGAGAGCCGCCCATCGCTTGCCGTCGGCCAGCGTTCTGGCCGCTTCGAGCGTGCGCACGAGCTGGGAGCGCTGGGGGTACCAATCGCTCACCGGAGCCAGCGCCCGGGCGCCCGCTTGCACCGTCACCACCAGCCGGTCGGTGATGGGCACGCAGTCGAGCCTCGAGACACCCTCGACGCGCCACCACTGCTCGGTGGCGAGCGACGGGGTGGCGAAGCACCGATCCGAGCCGGGCCTGGCCATACGGAGCCGCCGCCAGCAGCTTGGTCAGCCAAGAGCGACCCGAAGGATCGCCGGCAAACGGGCGCTCGAAGAGCAGCTCGAGCGCATCGTCTGGCTGGGCTTCGGCCACGTCCGACACACCGTACCGGCCTCGCTGGCACCCGACCCCGCGCCACGCGGCACCGTAAAACTCCGGGTGAGGCTGACCATGAACCGCCGGACCGTCGCAGCGCATCGACCGCACGCCACCGTTCCCGTGGTGTTACGCGAGGCCGCGCAGTTCGACCGCCGACTCGTTTCCTTCTCGGCCGGGCTGCTCGCGGCGATCCCGGTGGTCGTCGTCCTCGGCGGCGCCCTCGCGCTCCACCAACCCGTGGCGGCGGCGACGATGGCCGCCGGGGCGATGCTGGTGGGCACAGCATGGCGGACCGGAGGCGGGCGCCCGCCGCTGGCCCTGATGGCCACCGACGCGATCGTGATGGCGACCTCGACCTTCGTCGGGTGCGTCACCGGGGCCGACGCCTGGATCTACCTGGCGGCGCTGTGCCTGTGGTCGCTGATGGCCGGCCTGCTGGTCTCCCTCGGCCGGCGCGGCGCCGTCATCGGGACCCAGTCGATCATCGCGGCAGTGGTATTCGGCCGCTTCAGCGAGCCGGGCGGACAGGCGCTCGGGCTGGCGGCGCTCGTGCTGGCCGGTGGCCTCACCCAGGTGCTGTTCCTCAGCATCGTCCGCTGGCCGTCTCCCCTGCGCGCCCGGCGCGAGGCGACGGCAGCCGCCTACCGCGCCCTCGCCGCGCTCGCCGTGGCCTCTCCCGAGGAATCGGCCTTGCCGGCGGCCGGCGCGCTCGACGAGGCTGAGGCTGCCGTCTCCTCGGCGACCCTGTTCGCCGAACCGGCGCTGATTACGCTCCGCAGCCTGGTAACCGAAGGCCATCGCCTGCGCGTGCAGCTGAGCGCGCTGCGGTTCCTGCTCGATCGCGACGAGGCCGCCGGCGAGCACCTCGACCAGGAGTACCGGGAGAGCGTCGAGCGCGCCCTCGCGCAGGCCGCGGCCGGCCTCGGGCAGGCGGCTCGGACGCTGGCCGGCGAGCGGCCGGCGGCCGAGGAGCTCGGGCGCCGAGCCGCGGCGCTCAGCGCCGAGGCGGAGGCCCTGGCGCAGCGCAGCGCCGCGGACACCGGCGAGCTCATGGCCAGTCCTGATCGGGCCCGGCGCGTGCAGATCACGCACCGGCTCTCCTCGCTGGCGGGGCAGCTCCGCGCGGTGGCCTCACTGGCGCCGGCGGCCGGCCAGGCCAGAGGCCTGCGCGCCCGCCGGCCCTACGGGCGTGCGTGGCGGCCCCTGGCGGGGCTGCGGGCGGACCTGGACCAGATCCGCGCCAACGCCACGCTGCAGTCGCCGGCCGGGCGCCACGCGCTCCGGCTCGCCGTGGTGGTGCCGGTGGCGGAGGTGATCTCCCGTCAGCTGCCGCTGCAGCGGGGGTACTGGATGGTCGTCGCCGCGGCAACCGTGCTGCGACCCGAGTTCGGGGCGACCTTCACCCGCGCCACCGAGCGTGCGCTCGGCACGTGTCTGGGCGTCGGCCTGGCCGGCGCGATCGCGGTCGTCCTGCACCCGGCCGGCGCGGCCACGGTCGCGCTCGTCGGCGCGCTCGCGTGGGCGGGATATGCGCTGTTCCCAGCCAGCTTCGCGGTCGGCTTCGGATTCATCACCGCACTCGTGGTGTTCCTGCTCAACGCGATCAGTCCCGACACCCTCGCCACGGCAAGCACACGGCTGCTCGACACGCTCGTGGGCAGCGTCATCGGATTGCTCGCCTACGCGGTCTGGCCGACGTGGTCGCGCACCTCCGCGCGGCAGGCGCTGGCGAGCCTGGTCGGGGCCGAGCGCGGGTACATCGGGGCGGCCCTCAGGGCGGCCACCGAGGGCCGCCGTGCCCGCGAGCAACAGATGCGGCCGCTGGGCCGGCGCGTGCGCCTGGCCCGGACCACCGCCGAGGAGACCATCGCCCGTTCCCTGTCGGAGCCGGAGACCCGCCGGATCGACGCCATGCACAGCCAGGCCGTCCTCGGCGTGATGCGGCGGCTGAGCCTGGCCACCCATGTTCTCAGGCTTGAGGCCGAAGAGGATCGCGAGCGCGAGCCGTTGCCCGCGCTGGCGCGCCTGGCCGCCGACGTCGACCGACTGCTCGCGAGCGTCGAGGTGACCCTGGCTGGCCGCCCCGAGAAGGCGCCGGTGGCCGACGACTGGCCTGACCTCCGTGCGGAGTTTCTCGCCTTCGAGCACGCGTGTCCGAAGGACTCCGAGGCCGCGCTGCTGGTGAGGGAGCTCGACGAGATCGTCGACGCCGCGAACGGGCTGGCGGCGGTCACAGGTCTTGAGCGCTGATATTGGACGCAGCGGCGCGGGTGTGCGAAAGTCACCGCGCCGCGATCTCGCCGCCGACGCCGCGCCAGTGACCATCGCACAAGCAACGAATCAGCAGCCCACGGCGTTCGCGCCGGGGAACCGATGATCGATTCGATGGCCGCGGACGGGAAACCCGCGCTGCACTCGCGCTCTCAGCTCGTGCGCTGGATGGGAGTGCTCGACGCCAACACGGCCGGGAACGTCCATGGCGGCACGGTGATGAAGCTGTGTGACGAGGTGGCCGCGCTGGCGGCGATCAAGCACTCGCGTCACCGGGTCGTGACCGCGGCCATGGACCGGATGGCGTTCCTGTACCCGATCCGGCTCGGCGACCTCGTCACCCTGAGCGCAGCGGTCAACGCGGCATGGCGAACGTCGATGGAGGTCGGCGTGCGCGTCGAGGCCGAGAACCCGCGAACCGGCGCGATCCGCCACACCAACACCGCCTACCTGACGATGGTCGCGCTTGACGACGACGGCCGCCCGACACCGGTGCCGCCGCTGATCGCCTCCACCCCGGAGGATCAGCGCCGGATGCGCGAAGCGGAGCTGCGCCGCAGCAACCGGCTCAGCGAGCGAGAGCAGATTCTCTCCCACCGCGAGCGAGCCCCGAGCTGAGGCCCGAGCGAAGCGCCAGCACGCGCGCGGCGGCCTGCTCGGCGGATCGGCGGCTGAGCCGGCCGTCGGCGATCGCCGACGCGATCGCGCGGAGCACTGAGC
>JAFAXX010000087.1 GCA_019240655.1 Solirubrobacterales bacterium | reverse complement strand
CGAGGTTGAGCGCCACGCTGCCGTCCTCTGCGGTCAGCTCGTGCCAGCCCGAGCCGCCGAGGGCGTCGCGCAGGCGCGAGAGCTCGGGCACGGCGACCCGGGCGCTCAGCACCTGACCCCCGTTGAAGCCGATGCTCACCTTCTGCGGTCGCTCGTCTGCCATGTCAGTGCTCGCCTCCGGCGGGCTCGACGATCTCGGTCAGGACCCCCCCGGTCGAACCGGGGTGAACGAAGGCTACCCGCGAGCCGCGGATGCCGGTCCGCGGCCGCTCGTCGATCAGGCGCAGGCCGGCGGCCCGCAAGGCGCTCAGCGCCGACTCGATCGAGCTGACCCGGTAGGCCACGTGATGAAGCCCAGGGCCGCGCCGGGCCAGGAACTTGCCCACCGCGGTGTCCGGCCCGAGGGGCTGGAGCAACTCGAGGTGGCCGTCGCCGACGTCGAGCAGCGCCGCGTCGACGCCCTGCTCGCTCACGGTCTCCCGGTGGACCAGCGGCATCGCCAGCGCGTCGCGGTACAGGGCCAGCGCGGCCTCGATGTCCTCGACCGCCACGCCCACGTGGTCGATGCTCGTGAGAGCAGCCGGCGGTCCCGCCACCGCCTACTCCACGCGCTCCAGCCGGGGATTCGGCGAGTAATGCCGGCCGTCCTTCGCACATGGGCGTCCGTCCACCCGCACGACGTCGCCGGTGAAGTCGTTGTCGCCGCGGATCAGCGAGGAGCCGACTCCGTAGGCGTCGACCGGTATCTCGGCCGCCTCGAATTCGCGGATCCGCTCGGCGGTGAAGCCGCCGCTGACGACGATCTTGACCTCGGGGAAGCCGGCGCGGTCGAGCGCCGCGCGGACCTTTTCGACCAGCTTGGGGTTTACACCGGTCGGCCGGAAGCCGCCCATCTCTCCCCACAGGGAGCGGTCGACGAGGTCTTCGCTGGTGTCGAGCCGCACGCCCCAGAGCTTCGGGCCGAGCGCGCGCGCCACCTCGAGGGCGGTGTGGATCGAGTCGTTCTGGAAGTCGACCAGGACGGTGATGTTCATCTCGCGGTGATAGTGCTCGGCGAACACGCTGGCTGCGCGGACGGTGTCGCCACCGTACGCGGCGATCAGCCCGTGTGGGACGGTTCCCATCCCGCGCCCCCCCCACCAGGACGCCTGGGCGTCGGTGGAAACGCCGATCGCGCCGGCGATGTGGGCGCTCCAGCCGTCGCCCGTCTGCACCAGCCAGTGGTCGTGGCGGGCGGGGAAGTACAGGATCTGCTTGCCCCGGGCGGCCGAGACCACCTCGCTCACGTTGCGCATGATCAGCGAGCGGCGGGCCAGCGACCCGAGGTAGACGGTCTCGAGATGGGCGAACAGGCTGTAGTCGCCCTCGATGACCATCACCGTCTCCCGCGGTGCGATGCGATCGCCCTCGTGCAGCGCATAGACCTCGAGCTCGTCCCAGCCCGATAGCCACGCTCCGTCGGCCTCCCGACCGGCGCCGAGCTTGAGCACCGCGATCGCCTCGTCGATTCCCCCGAGCACCGAGTCCTTCTTCTGGAAGACCTGCATCGTTACGCGCGGGTGGTGACCCTCGGCCTCGAGCACCGCCTTGGTGTAGACAAAGTAAGCGTCTGAGTAGTAGCCCTGGCGGATCCGCTCCACGGGCAGCCGGAAGACCGCCGGGTCGAGACGGGCCGTCACCCGCGTCGCCATCGGCCGGAGTCTATTTGGCCTGCGCTCGCGGTGATACGCTGGTCAGGCGATGCTTGCCGGCTCTCGACTCTGACTCCCCCGCCGGCCGCCGCCCTCATCTGAGGCCGCGGCTGGCCGGCTCGCCGTTGCTCGTGCCTGTCGTCTCGAGAGTGTGTCGCCGTGAGTTCGTATCTGCGCGTCCTGCGCTTCCCAGATTTCCGATACCTGTTCGCCGGGCAGGCCGCCAGCGTGATCGGCGACCGGGTGGTCGTGGTGGCCCTCGCGCTGTACGTCACCCGGGTGACCGGGTCGGCCACCGACCTGGGGCTCGTGCTCTGCGCCCAGACGCTTCCGCTCGTGTCCCTGCTGCTGTTCGGCGGCGTCTGGGCCGACCGGATCTCGCGACGGCGGATCATGGTCGGCACCGACCTGGTGCGGGGGGCGCTCCATGCCCTCCTGGCCGCGCTGATCTTCACCGGGCTGGTCCGGCTCTGGGAGATCGTGGTGATCGAAGCGGCGTTCGGCGCGGCGCAGGCGTTCTTTCAGCCCGCCTACACGGGGCTGATTCCCCAGACCGTGCCCGAGTCCCTGATCCAGGACGCCAAGGCGCTCACCGAGTCGATGGCCAATCTCGGCTTCCTGCTCGGTCCCGCGCTCGGCGCGGCGCTCGTGCTCACGGTCGGCGCCGCGGAGGCCTTCTCGTTCGACGCACTGACCTTCTTCCTCAGCGCGCTGCTTCTGCGGCGCGTGTATGCCCGGCCGCGTGGCGGCACCGAGCCCGAGCCGGTCCTGCGCTCGCTCCGCGCGGGCTGGCGGGAGGTTCGCTCCCGGCCGTGGGTGTGGGTGACGATCGCCGTGTTCGCCGGAGCGGTGCTGTGCGTCTTCGCCCAGTGGTACGCGCTCGCACCGCTGATCGCCCGCGACGCTTACGGCAGCGCCGGGGTGTTCGGCCTGTGCGAGAGCGCGGCCGGCGTCGGCGCGGTGGCCGGCGCGATCGCTGCCCTGCGCTGGCGCACCCGGCGCCCGCTGGCCGTCGCCGTCCTGCTGACCCTCGGCTGGCCGCTTCAGACCGGCGTGTTCGCCGCCGGAGCGCCGCTGGCCCTGGTCGTCGGCTGCTCGGTGGCCGCGGGCTTCGGCTTCTCGCTCGCCATGATCTGGTGGGAGACCGCGCTCGCGTACCACATCCCGCCCGGCGCGCTCTCGCGCGTGAGCGCGTGGGACTGGATGGGCTCGCTGGCGCTGCTTCCGCTCGGTTACGTGGTCGCCGGCCCGCTCGCCGACGCTTTCGGGGCGCGAACGGTGCTCGGAGTCGGGAGTGCGATCGGCGTCCTGCTCCTGGCCATCGCACTGCTGCCGCGCTCGACCCGCGAGCTCGGCCCGGACCCTCCGTCATGAACGGCAGGGGCCTCGCGGCGGGCGAAGCCCGGCCCCACCCTGGCTCAGCCGAGCAGCTCTCGCGCGATGTCGGCGTAGAACCCGGCGGCCACCCCGAGGTCCCGCACGTCGATCCGCTCATCGGCGTTGTGCACGAGCGGCGCCGCCTGAAGCATCGACATGTGCCGCTGGGGGAAGAACCCGTAGGCGACGCAGTCAGAGAACGCGTCGCGGAACCAGCGCGAGTCCGAGAACCCCGGCAGAATCACCGGCACCGACGCCGCCCCCGGGTCGGCGGCTCGCACCCAGCGGTCGATCGCCCGCATCAGCTCGGTGTCCACCGGCGAGGCGTTGCCGGATACGGTCTCGTCGAAGCTGAGCTCGAGCCCATCGGACGCGTCGCCCAGGACTTCGTCGATCCGCCGGCGCGCCGCCTCCTCGCCGTGGCCGGGCGGCACTCGGCAGTCGACCTTGATCGACGCGCGGGAGGGGATCACGTTGACCTTGTCGGAGGCATGGGCCATGGTCGGAGTCAAGGTCACCCCGAGCATCGGCTCGAGAAACACGACGAGCGCCGGATCGGCGCGGGCGATCTGCTCGAGCGCGCCCTGCGGATCCCCCGGGTCATACCCGAGCCCGCGCAGCAACGCCGCGGGGCCCTCGGTCATCACGAACGACGGGCGGCACGAGGCCAGTTTCTCGAGCACCGGCCCCAGCTTCAGCAGGGCGTTGTCTCCCGTCCGCGGCAGCGAGGCGTGGCCGGCGGCGCCGCGTGCGGTGAGCGTGAAGCGAAACACGCCCTTCTCGGCGCAGCAGACGCCGTAGCGCCGGTGGCCGCCGAGCTCGAACACCTCTCCGGCGCCTTCGTTCAGCAGCATCTGACAATGGACCTTGTCCGGGTGGGTGCTCGTCACCCACTGGGCGCCGAGCTCGCCGCCGGTCTCCTCGTCGACGACGAAGATCAGCTTCAGGTGGCCGCGGGCCGGCCGCCAGCCCTGGCGCGCGAGCGTCACCGCGGCCACGGCCTCGGCCGCGACCTGCGACTTCATGTCGAGCGCGCCCCGGCCCCAGACGAAGCCGCCGTCGAGGTCGCCGGACCACGGATCGTGGGTCCACTCAGCCGCGTCTGCCAGCACGGTGTCGACGTGGCCGAGCAGGCCGAGCGTCGGCCCGTCCGCGTGGCCGCGCAGGTCGGCCACCATGTTGGGGCGCTCCGGGACCGCGGCCA
>JAFAXX010000114.1 GCA_019240655.1 Solirubrobacterales bacterium | reverse complement strand
GAGGGCCGAGAATGCGATGCTCGCCGCGCTGCTCGCGGAAGCGCGTCCGACCGCGGTCACAGGGCACGAGCTCACGCTCGCCTTGCCGGTCGGCGCGGCGTTCCTCAAGCGCAAAGCCGAACAGGACGACCACCGCCGGGCGGCCGTCGAGGCACTGCGGACGGTGACCGGCCAGCGCCTCAAGCTTCGTTACGAGCTCCGAGGCGTCGACGCGGAGGCTCCGCAACCTGATGGCTCGGTGCTCTCGGGCGAGGAGCTCGTGAAGCGCTTTATGGAGGAGTTCGAGGCAGAGGAGATCGACCCCAACGAAGAGAAGGCAAACACCTGATGCCCCAACAACCAAACATGCAGCAGTTGCTCAAGCAGGCCCAGAAGATGCAGCAGGACATGCTGGCCGCCCAGGAGTCGCTCAAGGATGAGATCGTCGACGCCTCGGCCGGCGGCGGCATGGTCACCGTCAGGGTGACCGGCGACCTCGAGGTCAAGAGCATCACGATCGATCCGCAGGCGGTCGACCCCGACGACGTCGAGCTGCTGCAGGATATGGTCCTGGCCGCGGTCAACGAGGCGCTGCGCTCGGCCCAGGAGCTCGCCTCCTCGAAGCTCGGCGGGATCGCCGGCGGGCTAGGGGGCCTGGGCCTGCCGGGCCTCTAGACCTGCGTGTACGCCCCGCCCGTCCAACGGCTCATCACCGAGCTCTCTAAGCTGCCCGGCGTCGGCGGCCGGACCGCGCAGCGCCTGGCCTTCCACCTGCTGCGCGCCGACGACGAGGAGGCGCTTGCGCTCGCACACGCGATCGAGGAGGTCAAGCAGCGGATCGGCCTGTGCGAGGTGTGCTTCAACCTTGCCGACGGCCCGCGCTGCCGGATCTGCGCCGACGAACGGCGTGACCCCGAGCTGATCTGCGTGGTAGAGGACCCCTCGGACGTGATCTCGATCGAGCGCACCCACGAGTTCCACGGCCGCTACCACGTGCTCGGCGGTGCGCTCTCGCCGATCGACGGGGTCGACCCGGAGGACCTGAAGATCGCCGAGCTGATCGACCGCGTCCGAAGCGTGCCCACCCGCGAGGTGGTGATCGCCACCAACCCCACGACGACCGGCGAGGCCACCGCGCTGCACATCGCTGACGCGCTCCGCGCCGAGAGCCCCGAGACCACGGTCACCCGCCTGGCCAGCGGCCTTCCGGTCGGTGCCGACCTCGAGTACGCCGACGAGCTGACGCTCGGCCGCGCGCTGGCCGGGCGGCGAGCGGTATGAGCACGTCCTTGCCACCCACGATCGTGATGAAGTTCGGCGGCACTTCGGTCGCCGACGCCGCACGGATCAAGCGCGCCGCGCGCCGGATCGTGGCCCAGCGCGAGGCCGGCAAGCGCGTGGTCGCGGTGCTCTCGGCCCGGGGGAAGACCACCGACGAGCTGATCAAGATGGCCGAGGAGGTTTCCCCGACCCCCGACCCCCGGGAGATGGACATGCTCCTCTCGACCGGCGAGCGGATCTCCTGCGCGCTCTGCGCGATGGCGATCAACGATCTCCAGCACCGCGCGATCTCACTCACCGGCTCCCAGGCGGGGATAGTCACCGACACCTCGCACACCAAGGCGCGGATCATCGACGTCCGCGCCGAGCGCATCCGCCAGGCCCTGAACGACGACCAGATCGTGCTGGTGGCCGGCTTCCAGGGCGTCTCCACCAGCCGCGACGTGACGACACTCGGGCGGGGCGGCTCGGACACCACGGCGGTGGCGCTGGCCGCGGCGATCGGCGCCGAGGTCTGCGAGATCTACACCGACGTGGCCGGCGTGTTCAGCGCCGATCCGCGGCTTGTGCCGGACGCGCGCAAGCTTCCCCTGGTCAGCTTCGAAGAGATGCTCGAGATGGCTGCCTCCGGCGCCAAGGTGCTGCAGCTGCGCTCGGTCGAGTATGCGCGCACCCATGGCGTTCGGATCCACTGCCGCTCGAGCTTCGAGGACCGCCCCGGTACCGTTGTGATCGGAGAAGACGAGACGATGGAGCATCCCCTCATCACCGCCGTGACCCATTCGACCGAGGAGGCGCGGATCACCCTGCTCGGCGTTCCCGACCGCCCCGGCGCGGCGGCGGCGATCTTCAACGCGCTCGCCGAGGCCAACTGCAACGTCGACACCATCATCCAGAACGAGCCGCTCGGCGAGGGCCGGGACGCCGAGGTCTCGTTCACGATCGCCAGCGAGGACCTGCGCGCCGCCGAGGCCGCGCTTGCGCCCGTCGCCGCCGAGCTCCGCATCGCCCGCATCGACACCGATCCGGAGATCGGGAAGGTCTCGATCGTCGGCGCCGGGATGCGATCCCATCCCGGCGTGGCAGCGAAGGTGTTCGACGTGCTCGCCGAGCAGCAGATCAACATCGAGATGATCTCAACCTCGCCCATCAAGATCTCGTGCGTGATCCGCGCCGACATGGTGGAGGACGCAGTGCGGGCGCTGCATCAGGCGTTCGAGCTCGGCGCCGCCGGGATCGAGCGCGAGCGCCCGATCGGCCAGGAGGCGCGATGATCCGCGTCGCCGTCGTCGGCGCCACCGGTGCGGTGGGCACGACGATGCTGCGGCTGCTGCGCGAGCGGGCCTTTCCCGCCCGGGAGATCGTCCCCTTCGCCTCTCCCCGCTCGGCCGGCCGGGACACCGAGGACGGCCTCACCGTCCGCGCGCTCGGCCCCGACGCCGACCTCGACGGCTTCGATGTCGCGCTGTTCTCGGCGGGCTCGGCGATCTCGCGCGAGTGGGCGCCCCGGTTCGTCGAGCACGGCGCGGTGGTGGTCGACAACTCGAGCGCCTGGCGGATGGAGCCGGACGTACCGCTGATCGTCGCCGAGGTCAACGCGGAGGCGATCGATCGGCACCGGGGGATCATCGCCAACCCGAACTGCTCGGCCATGCAGGCGCTCGTCGTGCTGAAGCCGATTCACGACGCGGCCGGGCTCGAGCGGATCGTGTTCTCCTCGTATCAGTCCACCTCGGGCACCGGCGCCCGCGCGATGCAGGAGCTCCGCGATCAGGCCCACGCGATCCTCCACGAGCAGCCGTCCCCGGAGCCGGCCGTGTATCCACACCCGATCGCCTTCAACGTGCTCCCGCAGGTCGAGACGTTCAAGGACGGCGACGACTACACGACCGAGGAGCGCAAGGTGATCGCCGAGAGCCGGAAGATCCTCGGCCTGCCCGACCTGCGGATCACCGCTACGTGTGCCCGCGTCCCGGTGCTGAACTGCCACTCCGAAGCGCTGAACGTGGAGACCCGGCGGGACCTCGGCCCCGAGGACTGCCGCCGCCTGCTCGCCCGGGCGCCCGGCGTCGAGGTCGTCGACGACCCGGCCAGCGGCCGGTACCCGCTGCCCTCGGAGGCGGCCGGCCGCGATGAGGTGTTCGTCGGGCGCATCCGGCGCGACGAGTCCAACCCGCGCACGCTGAATCTGTGGGTGGTGGGCGACAACCTGCGCAAGGGCGCGGCGACCAACGCGGTGCAGATCGCCGAGCTGCTGCTGGGCCGCCAGCGGCTGCCGGCCGGCGCCGCCGTTTCTGGATAGATAGGGGTTCGGCCCTCGCGAGCGGGGCCTCAGGCCATCGCCCGGACGGCGAGCGCGAGCGGGGTCACGGCTCCTCGCGCGGAGGGACGGCGTCCTTCAGGCGCGCCTGCGCGCGCTCGAGCCGGTCCTCGAGCTCATCCGCGCCCGGCGGCTCGGCGGCCGGATCGGCCGAGCCAGGTGAATCGCGCCCGTCCCCGCCGCGTGCGTCGTACCCGTCCCCGCCGCGTGCGTCCTGCCCGTGGCCGCCGCGTGAATCGCGCCCGGCCCGGCGGCGGGCGCGCTCTAGCGCCCGTGAGATCAGCCCGCCGCGCGCCCAGCGCCGGCTCACGCCACCCGGCGCGCGCCCACCGCGGTGTCGTCCGTGCCCGCCACCACGGCAGTCGACCAGTCGATCACCGACGTCGGCTTGACGATGTGCTTGGTCATCCCGAGCTCCTTGGGAGAGAGCCCGAGCGCCAGCCCGACCAGCTGGGGGAGATGCAGGACCGGCATCCCCAGGTCGCGCCCCACGACCTTCGCCGCGCCCGGTTGCTGCATGTCGAGATTGAGGTGGCACAGCGGGCACGGCACCACCAGGCAATCGGCCTGGGCGTCCAGCGCGTCCCCGAGGTGGCGGCCCGCCTGGGCCAGCGAGGCCTGCTTGTTCATCGTGATGATCGGGAACCCGCAGCATTTGTAGACGCCCGCATAGTCGATCACCGTCCCGCCGAGCGCCTCGATCACCCAGTGCAGGTAGCGGTCGCGGGGGCGCTCGGAGTCGATCCCCAGCCGGTCCACCGGTCGCACGATGTAGCAGCCGTAGAAGGGACCAACCCGCAGGTTCGAGAGCGGCCGCTTGACCCGCGCCCGCAGCGCCTCGAGCCCGATCTCCTCGACTAGCAGCCAGAGGAAGTTCTTGTTGGTCAGGCCCTTCTCGTAGCGCAGGCCCTCGTCGGCCAGGTTCTGGTTGACGCGCTCGCGGTACTCCGTATTGGCATCGAGCCGCTCCTGGCACTCCGACTGCGCGCCCTGACAGGTCGAGCAGATGTTCATCATCAGCTCGCCGTCGGTCCTTTGGGCGAGCGCGAACGTCCGCGCGTTCAGCGTGTCGGCCAGCTCCTGGTTGTGCTCGGCGATCACGCCGGCGCCGCAGCAGGCGGCGCGATCGAGCTCGATCAGCTCGATGTCGAGCAGCGGCGCGACCTTCGCCATCGATCCGTGCAGCTCCGGCGTGAACCCGCGGCTCACGCACCCAGGCCAGTAGGCGACCCTCATCGCGTCTCGCCCTCGGTCGTGCCGGTCTCGGAGGCGACCGCGTCGGCGTCGAGGCTCTCGGCAGCCGGCTGACGCTCTCCGGCGCCGACGCTCTCGGGGCGGCCTTGCGCGTTCGGCTCGGCGGCGGTGGCGGTCTCCCGCTGGCCGCCGCCGGTCGCCTCCGGCTCGTCCTCGTAGCCGGTCACGTACAGGTTCAATTCGACCCGCCCCGAGCGACCCTCGACCTTTTCGAAGATCCGCTTGACCTCGGCCGGTGCCTTGTGTGGGTGCCCCAGCGCCGTCTTCGGGGTCATCTTGCCCCGCCGCAGCGCGGTCATGGCGGTGGGCAACGCGCCGATCAGCTCGGGCACCGCGCGCGGGTTGAACTTGCCGCCGTAGGAGTCCGGCAGCAGGTCGGCCTCGTGCAGCAGGCCGTTGCGGCGGATGTTGTTGACGAACGCATGCTCGTGGCGGTAGCCGTTGTTGCGGTCCTCGATCTCGTAGTCCGACCCGGCGCGGCGGCGCAGGCGCATGATCTGGCTCATCGGGTCAACGCCCTTCGGGCACGCGTCGATGCAGTTGAAGCAGTGGGTGCAGTCGTAGATGCCGTGCTCGTCCTCGGCGAGGTCCTGCAGCCGCTCCCGGTGCTGGGCGTCGCGGGGATCGCCGACGAACCGGTAGGCCTTGGCCAGGGCCGCCGGCCCGACGAACAGCGGGTCCACCTCCATGGCCAGGCAATCCGAGACACAGGCGCCGCACTGGATGCAAGCCATCGTCTGCGTGACATCGACCATGTTCTCGTGGGGGACGATGTACTCGCGCTCGGGCACCGGCTGCTGGTTGACCAGCCACGGCGTGACGCGCCGGATCTTCTTCCAGTGGACCGCGTCCATGTCGACGATCAGGTCGCGGATCACCGGCATGTTGCCCATTGGCTCGACGGCGATCACCGGAGCCACCTGGCCCTCCTCGGGCGGGTTCCAGCCGACCCCGTGGCCGCGCTCGGCCGCCTCGCCCAGGTGGGTGTTGCAGGCCAGCCCCGGCTTGCCGTTCATGCGCACTCCGCAGGAGCCGCAGATCGCCTGCTGGCAGGAGCAGCGGATCCCCACCGACCCGTCCACCTCGTCGCGCACCTTGAGGATGGCATCGAGCACCGACTGGGTTTCCGGCATCTCCACCGTGTGCTCATCCCAATGCGGCGCCTCACCCGACTGTGGGTCAAAGCGCCTGATCCTCAACGTGTACGCAGGCATCAGTAGGTCCTTTCCTGGGGCTCCCACTTGGTGATCGTGACCGGCGAGTAGCTCACTTCGGGTACGTCGGCGCCGTTGACCGTGACATCGATGTGCTTGAGCCAGACGTCGTCGTTGCGCTTCGGGAAATCTGTGCGGAACTGAGCCCCGCGAGACTCCTTGCGCTCCTCGGCCGCGATGACGATCGCCTCGGCACAGTCGAGCATGTACCCGAGCTCGATCGCGCCGATCACGTCCTGGTTGAAGACCGAGCCCCGGTCGTCGACGGTCGCCCTGGGGGCCTCCTCCTTCAGCCGGCGGATGATCTCGTGCGCCGTGGCCAGGCCCTCGGCGTCGCGGAACACGGCGGCGTACTGGTTCATGGTCTCGCCGAGTTCGTGCTTGATCGCCGCCACGCGCCGCCCGCCGCCGTCGCGGTTGATGATCGCCGCGATGTAGCGCTCGGCGTCGGCCACGCGAGTGGCC
Organism: Solirubrobacterales bacterium; assembly: GCA_019240655.1. GTDB lineage: Bacteria > Actinomycetota > Thermoleophilia > Solirubrobacterales > Solirubrobacteraceae > Palsa-465. The sequence continues at coordinate 20,272 of JAFAXX010000114.1, read as the reverse complement.
GGAGTGGCCGGCATCGAGGTCTGGATCGCCCGCGCGGCGGAGTGCTCGCCCGATCGGCGGCCGAAGATCAGCGTGTCGAGCAGTGAGTTGGCGCCCAGGCGGTTGCCGCCGTGAACCGATACGCAGGCCACCTCGCCGGCCGCGTACAGCCCCGGGATGGTGGTCTGGCCGTCGACGTCGGTCTTGACCCCGCCCATGATGTAGTGCTGGCCGGGACGGATGTGAATCGGCTCGCGCGTGATGTCGACGCCGGCAAAGTCGCGTCCGATATTGACGATTTCCCGTAGCGCCTCCAGCGTGCGCCGCCGCGGCACCTTGGTGATGTCGAGCGCCACCGTGCCGTCGGGGAAGCCGTGGCCCTCGTTGATCTCGGTCTGCTCGGCGCGAGAGACGACGTCACGGGAGGCCAGCTCGAGCTTGTTCGGCGCGTAGCGCTCCATGAACCGATCGCCTTCGGCGTTGAGCAGCCACGCACCCTCGCCGCGGGCGCCCTCGGTGATCAACAGCCCGTTGCCCGCCAGGGTCGTGGGGTGGTACTGGACCATCTCCATGTCCATCAGCTTCGCGCCGATCCGGTAGGCCTGGGCGATGCCGTCGCCGGTGACGATCAGGCCGTTGGTCGTCGGCTTGTAGGCCTGGCCGCAGCCGCCGGTCGCGAGGATCACCGCCTTGGCGTTGAACACCTCCAGGTGGCCATCGCGAAGGTTGCGGCAGATGGCGCCTATGCACCGCCCGTCGTCGTCCTGGAGCAGATCGGTGGTGAACCATTCCTCGTAGCTGTCGACCTGAGTCGAGTGCTTCATCAGCTGCTCGTAGAGCACGTGCAAGATCGCGTGGCCGGTAATGTCGGCCACGTAGTAGGTGCGCGCCGCCGAGGCGCCGCCGAACGCCCGCGTGCCCAGGTGCCCGGTCTCGTTGCGGTGGAAGGTGACGCCCGCGTGCTCGAGCCACAGAATCTCTCCGGGGGCCTCCCGGCACATGACCTCGATCGCGTCCTGGTCGCCGAGGTAGTCCGAGCCCTTGACGGTGTCGAAGGCGTGCGACTCCCAGGTGTCCTCTGGATTGAGCGCCGCATTGATCCCACCCGCCGCGGCCACGGAGTGAGAGCGGACGGGGTGGACCTTGGAGATGATCCCGACCGTCGCTCCCGCCTGAGCGGCGGCCAGTGCGGCTCGCTGGCCCGCCAGCCCGGCGCCGATGATCAGAACGTCTTGGTTGGGCATGAAGCCGATTCTATGGGAGCGCGATCCTGACGGCGTTCCCGCTCAGAGCGCACGCCCCGACGCACCGGGGCTCGCTCATGGCCCGGGCAGCCCGGCGAGCCGCTCGGCCAGAAACGAGCGCTCGGCCGGGTTGCGGGCCAGCTCGTAGGCGGTCCGGTAGGCCTCCGCCGCCTCCTCCGGGCGGCCGAGCCGGCGCAGCAGCTCGGCGCGCGCGCCGTGGAGGAGGTGATAGCGCTCGAGTCCGTCGATCTGCTCGATCAGGGCCAGGCCGGCCTGCGGGCTCTCGGCCTCGGAGACCGCGACCGCCAGGTTGAGCGCCACCACGGGGGAGGGCGATAGCCGCAGCAACTCTCGGTAGAGCGCGGCGATCTGCGGCCAGTCAGTGTCCTCGGCGCTCGGCGCCTGGACGTGTAGCGCGGCGATCGCCGCCTGGATCTGGTAGGGCCCGGGCGTCCGCCGGCTGAGCGCGCGATCGAGCACCCGCTGACCCTCCGCGATCTCCGCGCGGTTCCAGCGCCGGCGGTCCTGTTCGCCGAGGCGCATGAGCTCGCCGCCGGCGCCCGTCCGGGCGTCGCGCCGGGAGTCATGGAACAGCATCAGCGCCAGCAGCCCGAGGACCTCGGGCTCGTCGGGCATCAGCGCGGCCAGCAACCGGCCGAGCCGGAGCGCCTCGGAGCACAGCTCGGGGCGCACGAGCTCATCGCCGGCGGTCGCCGCATAGCCTTCGTTGAAGATCAGGTAGATGACCGCGAGCACGGCCGCGAGCCGGTCGGGCAGCGCCGCGTCGGAGGGCACCTCGAACGAGATCGCCGCGTCACGGATCTTGCGCTTCGCCCGCACGAGGCGTTGGCCCATCGTCGCGTCCGCTACCAGGAACGCCCGCGCGATCTCCGCGGCGGTCAGACCGCCCACCGCCTGCAGGGTGAGGGCGACTCGCGCCTCCGGAGCCAGCGCCGGATGGGCGCAAGTGAACATCAGGCTGAGGCGCTCGTCGCCAACCTCGGCGAGACCGTCTGTGAGGGGGTCGATCATTTTCTCCGTCTCCACGCCGGCGGTGAGCTGCTCGAGCTTCTCCCGCCCGACGCGCTGGCGGCGCAGCCGGTCGATTGCGCGGTGGCGGGCCACCGTCAGCAGCCACGCGGCCGCGGACTCCGGCGCGCCGGTGCGCGGCCAGCGCTCGAGCGCCAGTGCGACCGCGTCCTGGAGCGCGTCCTCGGCCAGCTCGAAGTCGCCGAGGCTTCGCACCAGCACCGACAGCACCCGTGCCCGCTCGGTACGGAAGGTCTGCTCGAGCCGCTCTCGTTCTTGCATCGTTGCCGGCAAGACGAACGGGGCGTTCGCCGATCGACACCCGCCTCTAGGGGCCGGTCGGCGAGCCGAGCGCCGCCTGCAGCGCGCGGCGGAGTCGGCCCACCGTGAGCACGCCGCGCAGCACGCCCTCCCGGTCCACCGCCATCACTGCGCCGAGGCGGCCGAGCGACTCCGACGCGAGGACATCGGTGAGCGGCCGTTCGGCGTCGATCCGCCAGCTGCCCGTGTCCTCTCCCTCGAGCGCCGAGCCGACCGTGAGCCAGTTCTCGCCGCGCTCTCGGGCGGCCTCGAGGCGTTCACGCCGGACGATCCCCACGAAGCGCCCGCGCTCGTCGACCACCGGAAACCAGCTCCATCCATAGCGGAGGAAGAACTCGTCGATCGCCTGCGCGACCGGGGTCCGCGAGTCGATTGCCACCGGTTGCGAGTCCATCACGTCGGCCACCCGGAACTCGGCGATGCGCTGGTTCAGCGCGGTCTGGACGAGTGCGGCGCGAGCGGACTGCCACAGCAAAAATGCGATCGCCAGCAGCCACAGCGCGGTGAAGCTGACGTAGTCCAAGAGCAGCCACAGCCCGAGGCCGGCGAGGACAACGGCGAACGTCTGCCCGAGCTTGGCGGCCACGCGCGTGCCGCGCTGCTTCTGCCCGGTGAACCGCCAGACGATCGACCGCGCGATCCGCCCGCCGTCGAGCGGAAAGGCCGGGATCAGGTTGAATGCCAGCAACAGGAGGTTCCACAGCAGCAGCCAGCTCAGTGACAGTACGACTGGAGTGATCCGCACGGAGGAGTCGAGCTCGATCGCGTGGACGGCTCGGTCGGGCCCGACGATCGCCAGGCACAGGACCAGGCATAGCACCACGAAGCCGAGCGTGGCCAGCGGTCCGGCGGCGGCGATCTGGAAATCCTCTCCCGGCGTCTCGGCGTCGCGGCTCATCTGGGTCAGCCCGCCGAACAGGAACAGGTCGATCCGGCGCACGGTGATTCCGCGCGCCCGGGCGGCCAGCGCGTGTCCGAGCTCGTGTACCACCAGTGAGGCGAACAGCACGAGCACGGTGATCACCGTGGTTAGGTACGCCACGCCGTCCGAGCTGTGCAGGGCGTGGCGGAAGTCAGACGACAGCCAGAAGATCATCAGGAACAGGATCAGGAACCAGCTGCCGTCAACACCGATCCGGATCCCGAACAGCTCGAACAGCTTGATCGAAGCCGGCCGCCGCAACATGCTGCAATGGTCGCATAGGCTCCAGCACGTGGAGGCCGGGACCGTATCCCAGATGTCAGTATCCGGGAGCAACCATGAGCACGGCGATCGAACAGCTGCACGAGCGAATGGCCGAATTGTCCGACCTCGGTCACGCCTCCCAGCTGCTGGCGTGGGACCAGCAGACGATGATGCCTCGCCGCGGCGCCCCGTCCCGGGCGGAGTCCCTGGCCACCCTCGAGCGCATCAGCCACGACATGTTCACCTCCGCGAAGACCGGCCGGCTGATCGAGCGGGCCGCGGCCGAGCTCGACGGTGTCCCCGCGGACTCCGACGCCGCCTGCCTGATCCGCGTGGTGAGGCGCCGGTGGGAGAAGGCGCGCCGTGTCCCCGGCGACCTCGCCGCTGAGCTGGCCCGCGCCGCCTCGCTCGCGCAGGAGAGCTGGGTCGCGGCGCGAGCGGCGTCGGACTTCGCCGCTTTCCGGCCCTATCTCGAGCACAACTTCGAGCTGGCCCGCCGGTACGTCGAGTGCTTCGACTCATTCGATCGCGCCTACGACGTGCTGCTCGACGATTTCGACCCGGGCACGCACACCGCCGAGGTCGGCGCCCTGTTCGATGAGCTCAAGCGCGAGCTGATCCCGGTCATCGCGACGCTCTCCGAGCACGCCGATCGCGTCGACAGCTCGAAGCTTCACGGCCGCTTTGCCGTCGGCAGGCAACGCCGGCTCGCGTTGGACGTCGTCGAGATGATGGGGTTCGACCGCTCCGGCTGGCGCATCGACGATGCGGTGCATCCGTTCGCCGCCGGGTTCGGGGCCGAGGACGTCCGCATCACGACCCGGTGGGACCCGCACTACTTCCCGAGCGGTCTGTTCGGCGCCATGCACGAATGCGGTCATGGGCTCTACGACGCCGGGATCGACCCGTCGCTGCAGCGGACACCGCTCGCTCACGCGGAGTCACTTGCGCTGCACGAATCGCAGAGTCGGCTGTGGGAGAACATGGTCGGCCGCGGTCGGCCGTTCTGCCGGGTGCTCGCGGCGAAGCTCCCCCGGCGCTTCGGAGATGCGGCGAGCGGGCTCGATCAGGACACGCTGTACCGCGCGTTCAATCGCGTGGAGCCGTCGTTCATCCGCACCGAGGCCGACGAGGCGACCTATGGCCTGCACATCGTGCTGCGCTTCGAGCTCGAGCAGGCCCTGGTCGAGGGACGCGTCACCGTCGCTGAGCTTCCGGGCGCGTGGAACCAGCGCTTTCATGAGTACCTCGGCCTCGACGTGGTCGATGACGCGGACGGCGTGCTGCAGGACGTGCACTGGGCCGGCGGGCTGATCGGCTACTTCCCCACGTATGCGCTGGGCAACCTGATCGCCGGGCAGCTGTGGGAGCGCGCTCACCTCGACGTTCCCGACCTCGACGCGCAGATCTCCGCCGGAGAGTTCGGGGTACTGCGGGAGTGGCTACGCGAGAACGTGCACCGTCACGGCGCCAAGTTCTCCAGCCGCGACCTGCTCCAGCGGGTGGTCGGCCGGCCGATTGAGGTCCGCCCATTCACCTCGTATCTGAAGCGCAAGCTTGGCGACGTCTACCGGATAGCCCTCTGAGATTCACGATTCAGAACCCGACCCAGGAGATGCTCCAGTGACTGATTCTCCCGTGAAAGTGGCCGTCACCGGCGCCGCCGGCCAGATCGGCTACGCGATCTTGTTCCGCATCGCCAGCGGACAGCTGCTCGGGGCCGACACGCCGGTCCACCTCGCGCTGCTCGAGATTCCCGACGCGGTCAAGGCGGCCGAGGGCACCGCGATGGAACTCGACGACTGTGCCTTTCCGCTGCTGGCCGGGGTCGACATCTTCGATGACCCAAAACGGGCCTTCGACGGGGTCAACATCGCGCTGCTGGTGGGCGCGCGGCCGCGCAGCAAGGGCATGGAGCGCAGTGACCTGCTCGAGGCCAACGGGGGCATCTTCAAGCCTCAGGGGCAGGCGCTCAGCGAGCACGCCGCCTCCGACATAAAGGTGCTGGTGGTCGGCAACCCCGCCAACACCAACTGCCTGATCGCCAAGAGCAATGCCTCCGACATCCCGGCGGAGCGCTTCACCGCGATGACGCGCCTCGATCACAATCGCGCCATCGCCCAGCTCGCCGCCAAGGCCGGCGTATCGGTCAAGGACGTGACCAACATGACGATCTGGGGCAACCACTCCGCCACCCAGTACCCCGACATCTTCCACGCCAAGGTGAACGGTGAGGACGCCGCCGAGCGGATCAACGATCAGCAGTGGCTGGAGAGCGATTTCATTCCCACCGTGCAGAAGCGGGGCGCAGCGATCATCGACGCGCGAGGCGCCTCCAGCGCGGCCTCGGCCGCCAATGCCGCCATCAACCACGTGCACGACTGGGTGCTCGGCACTCACGCGGGCGACTGGGTCTCGATGGCGATTCCCTCCGACGGATCCTACGGCGTGTCGGAGGGCGTGATTTCGAGCTTTCCGGTCACCTGCTCCGGTGGCGCCTACGAGATCGTCCAGGATCTCGAGATCGACGCATTTTCCCGGTCGCGCATCGAGGTGACGGTCAAGGAGCTGGAAGAAGAACGTGACGCCGTCAGGCAGCTGCGCCTGATCTAGTGGCGTATGGGCGCCTACGCCGCGACTGCCCGGCGGCGGCGTAGGCGCGCGGGAACGGAATCACTCGGCGGGGTGCCAGCCCTGCCCCTCCCGCCTGACCTGACCTTCGGACACCAGCTTCGGCATCACCCGGTAGAGGTAGTTTGGCTCGATGCTCATCGACTCCGCGATTTGCGGAATGGTGATCCCCGGCCGGTTGCGCACCAGCTCGAGCGCCTGGTTGGCGCGGGTGTTACCGCCGCGGCGGCCGCGCGGACGTCCAGGCCGGCGCGCGGCGCGGGAGCCGCCGGCGCGGCGCGTGGCACGTGGACGACCGGGCCCGCGACGACTACCGACCAGGGCGGAGCGGGCCGCCTCGAGCTTGGAGACCTCCTCCTGGAGCTCGCTTAGTCGCTCCTCGATTTCCTTCACAGTGCTATCGACAAATCCGGCAGGCATTGGACTACTCCCCCGTGAGTATTGAAAGTACACACGGAACGATAGCTGGTGGGGGAGACAACTTGCCGCAAATCAGGCTTCGAGCAGTGCCTTGAGCCGGCTCAGTGAACTCTGCGCCTCGCGCTCGGAGACGCCGCCGACAATCACCTTCCCGGCCACATTGCCGAGCCGGCCGCCCGGCGCAGTGAACTCGTTCGTGTACTCGAACAGCGTGGCGTGATCATCGCCAAAGAGCTGGTAGCGGATACGGGCATTGGAGTGAGCCGGGCCGTTTCCCTCCCAGCGGGCGTGGTGGGGCGGACTGACTTCGGCCAGCGTCCAGTGGACCCGGAACGGAACACCGCGCAAATTCAGGACTTGGTCCATGGTCGAGCCCTGCTGCAGAGGATTCGCCGGGACGTTCTTCACCGAGCGATGGATCGTCACCCATTCCTTCAACCGGTTCGGGTCCATCACGACTTCCCATACCCGCTCGATCGGGGCGTGTATTTCCGTCTTGACTTGAACTCTGCTCATTTGCTCTCCAGACCTGACGGTCCCGCTAACGGGCGGCCAGCGGTTCGATGGCTTCCCACTCGCGCAGGGCGTGCTCGATGGCGCGATCCAGCGAGTGCAATTTCACGTGCAGCAGCTCGGCGGCGCGATTGTCGCGGGGCAGGAGGTCCTCTCCCAGGCTCTCCATCAACGGACCGATCAGTCCGTACTCCTCGTCGGCGATCACCGACGCCAGCCGGCTGGCGATCGGCGTAGCGGTGAGCCGCCGGAAGGAGATCGTGGGGCGGCCCACCAGCATGAGATCGCGAATGCGCTCGATCAGCTCGCCGTAGGTGACGATGTCGGGCCCGCCGATGTCGAGCGATTGTCCGCCGACGGGCTGGCTCGCGGCGGCCCGCGTGAGGAGCTCGAGCACGTCGCGCTCATCGATCGGCTGGGTGCGGTGCGAGCGCCAGGCCGGGACGGCGAGGACCGGAAGGCGTTCGACCAGCCGCACGAGGAAGCGGAACGACCGTGACCCGGCACCGATCACGATCGATGCCCGGAACGCCACCGAATCAGGGATCGCTTCGAGCAGCACTTTCTCCACCGCCAGGCGGCTGGCCAGGTGCGTCGAGGCGGGGCCTCCCGCGGGCAGGAGTCCTCCGAGGTAGACGATCCGCCGTACGCCGGCGGCCTGCGCGGCCCGGACGAAGTTCGCCGCCGCCGCCCGCTCGCGCGTCGCGAACGCGCCGTTGGAGGAGCGCTCCATCGAATGCATCAGGAAATACGCGACCTCGATGTCGGCGAGCGCCTGCTCCAGCCCCGCGCCGGATACCGCGTCGCCCCGGACCACGAACACCCCCGGAGTTGCCGCGGCTTTGCCGCGGGCGAAGCCGCGGACGCGATGGCCCTCACGCTGAAGGCGGGGCGCCAGCCGCGAGCCCACGTACCCGGTGATGCCAGTGACCAGGATTTCCATCGCTGCCCCCTACCCTGACCGTCGCCCGCGAAAGCCGCGGAAATAGCGGGCGGTTGCCGTCGGCGAGCCAGCCTTTTCCGCTGTTTGCAGCGATTCACCCCGGCCACGAAGTTCGTGCGATTTCCGGGAATCGCGATTGCCAAGGAGCATTGAAGTTCGCTTTGATGCCGAGCGTCGCACGCGAGGTACGAGACGAGACGAGACGGGGACGGCATGGCGAACGGGCGTGGCGCAGTCGGCAAGCCGACGTGCGAGAACTGCTTTTTTCACTGCAATCTTCTGTGCGCGGTATCCGAGGCGGGGCCGTGTGCGAGCTATCGCCCTGACCACCCCGAGGGCCTGCGCCCGCCCCGCCAGCTCCGCTTCGTGTTCGGCCAGGAACGCCGGCTGCAAGTTGCCTGGGCGTTTCCGAGCGCCAATGAGCAGCTGGCCCTGCACGCCTGAGGGGCGCCTGCCGACCCGGACGCGTGGGCGCCGCCTGCTGCTCCTGAGCGCCGGAGCGACGCTTGCTCCCGCACGGCTCGATATGGTTCGCACCATGTACTGGCCGCTCATCGGTGGCTTCGTCGCGTTCCTCCTGCTCCTGCTGCTGATGGGATGGATCATGGACACCTCCGGCCGGGACGAGCGCGACCGCCGGGGCTAGCGGCGCGACCGCGGCGCAAGTGAAGCAGCGAGACTGATTCGAGCGCCGCTAAGACGCCGGCGCGGCGGAGCGCGCCTCCTCACGCTCGGCCCGCCGGGCGATCCACTCCGCTCCCGCGGTGTCGGTCACGCCGTGTGCAAGCACCGAGCAGAACACGGCCAGCGCGGCCAGGTTGAAAATCCGCGCGCCGGCGGCCACCCGTTGGCTGAGGATGAGCAGCGAGAACGTCATCGTGGCGACGCCCTTGGGACCGAACCAGGCCATGAAGCCGCGCGTGGCCATATCGGTGGCGGTCCCGAGCAGGGCAAGGAAGACGGCCACGGGACGCGCCACGAGCAGCGTCACCCCAACGACGCCGACCGCGGCCCAACCGTCGGCGAACAGCCCGGACAGGGTCAGAAGCGAGCCGAAGACCACGAAGATGCCGAGCTTCACGAGCTCGATCAGGTCCTCGGCGTGGTGCTCGAAGTACTGGCGCAGGTCGGGCCGGCGAATGCCCAGTGTGATCGCGGCCACATAGACGGCGATCAGCCCGTTGCCGTGTGGCAAGAGCGCGGCGGTCCCATAGGTGGCCAACGCCGTGCCGAGCGCGAACAGCGACTTCTGGTGGCCCGGGATACCGTGCTCGAGCCGGCCACGGCGCGGCATCAGGTACCCGGCCAGGAAGCCGACCACCAGCCCGGTGAGGAGGCCGATGGCCAGGTCCTGGAGGAGGAACTTCCACCACACGAAGTTGGCGCCGCCGGGCTCGAGCGCGGCGGCGAAGGCGAGCACGGCCGGCAGCGCCAGGCCGTCGTTGAGTCCGGACTCGAGGTTCAGGGAGTGACGGATCAGGCGCGGCACGCGCGGGTTGGTGACCACGCTCGAGGAGAGCACGGGGTCGGTCGGCGAGAGCAGGGCGCCGAGCAGCAACGACTCGGTCCAGCTCAGGCCGATCAGCCCGCGCGCAGCGAGGGCCACGATCGCCGCGGTCAGCGGCATCGCCAGCACGAGCTTTCGCAGCGGGAGGTGCCAGTGGGCCTGGAGCATCTCCGCTTCGACCTCGAGCCCGTCGCGGAACAGGATCAGGATCAGCGCCACCGTGGCCAGGTCGGCCACGAAGGCAGAGCGGGCCCGGAAGTGCACGACGCCGAGCACTCCGGGCCCCAGCACGAAGCCGGCCAGCACGAACAACGCGGTGAGCGAGAGCAGGCTCCGGTGGGCCAGCCCCGAGGCGAGCGCGCCCACGACCAGCAGGGCGCCCAGCACGAGCAGCGTCGTCTCGACGCGATCCGCGGCCGCGGGCGCGAACACGGGCATGTGTAGGAACGCGCCCGCCACACGGCTAGAGTGACAGAAACGACCCAAGGAGCCGGCGTGAAGATCACGGTGCTGGGCAAGTCACCTTCGTGGCAGGACGCCGGCGGGGCATGCAGCGGTTACCTGATCGAGCATGGCCGGTACGTGCTGCTGCTCGACTGCGGCAACAGCGTGTTCTCCAAGCTGCGGACGGTGTGCGACTACGCCGAGGTGAGCGCGGTGCTGATCAGCCACCTGCACGCCGACCACTTCCTCGATCTGGTCCCGTACAGCTACGCGCTGATCCACGGACCGCGGCAGCGGCCGGGCCGTCCACGGCCACGGCTGTATGTGCCCGAGGGCGGCGGCAAGTTGCTGAGCCGGGTGGTCGGGTGCTGGGGCAACGCCGGTCTGATCGAGACCGCTTTCGAGCAGCACGAATACGGGAGCCGGCATGAGGTCCAGCTCGGGCCGCTGCGGATCGCCCTACGCGAGGTCCCGCACTTCACCCGCACGTTCGCCGTCGACGTCTCCGACGGGCGCGGTCGCCTGACGTTCAGTGCCGACTGCGCGCCCAACGACGGCCTGGTGGAGCTCGCCACCGGAACCGACCTCCTGCTGATCGAGGCGACGCTGCCCGAGCCGGAGTCGGCGGGCGAGCGCGGCCACATGACCGCGCGGGAGGCGGGCGAACACGGCCGCCGGGCGGCCGCCCGGCGGCTCGTCATCACCCATATCTCCGATGAGCTCGACGCCGACCGCGCCGTGGCCGAGGCGCAGTCGGGTTACGGCGCCCCGGCCGAGGTCGCTCGCGAAGGCGCCGTCTACACCGTGTGACGCGGCTAACCTCAAGTCCGCATGCGCGAACCGGATCTGTTTGCGAACTTCGAGCGGATGCGGCGTGAGATGGACGAGCTGTTCGGGGACGTGCTCGAGCGTCCGGGACTGGCCCGCCGGCGCGCCGGGTTCTCGCCGTCGGTGGATGTCGCCTACACGTCCCAGCCGCCCCGGGCGATCGTCACCGTCGAGCTGCCCGGCGTCGAGGCCGCCCAGCTCGAGCTCGAGATCCAGGGGCGCCGGCTGACAATCTCCGGCCGCCGCGGGCCGGCGGTGCGCGAAGGCCAGGTCTACCAGCAGGTCGAGATCGAGCGGGGCCCGTTTCGCCGGGTGATCGAACTGGGCGCCGAGGTGTCCCCCGAGGACGCCACCGCCAGCTACGAGGACGGCATGCTGCGAGTGGAGATCCCACTGCTCGGCATCTAGCCCCGCAGCCGGGCGGTCCCGATCGAACCGGGCCGGCAGCCGTGATCGAGGTCGGCGCGCCGGCCCGCGAGCCCGAGAGCGCGGCCGTCGACGGGAGCCCGGCGACGCCTCAGCGCGTCGCCGTGCTGCCGCTCCGGGACACGGTCACGTTCCCGGAGATGCTCGTGCCGCTCAACGTCGGGCAGCCGCGCAGCATCGAGCTGATCAACGACGTCCTACGTGGCGACCGCTCGATCGTGATGGTGGCCAGCCGCAACCTCGAGGCCGAGACGCCCGCGCCCGAGGATCTCTACTCGGTCGGCGTGCTCGGTTCCGTGGCGCGGATGATCCGGGTGCCGGACGGCACGCTGCGGGTGCTGATCCAGGGAGCCCAGCGGGTGCGGATCGAGAGCTGGAGGCAGACCGACCCGTATCTCGTCGCCGACGTCGCCGAGGCTCCCGATGTCATTCGGCAGAGTCCCGAGCTCGTCGCGCTGATGCGCAACGTCCAGCAGACGTTCACCCAGATCGTCGAGCAGGCCCCGTACCTGCCCGAGGAGCTCCAGATCATGGTTGCCAACGTCGAGGACCCGAGCACGCTCACCCATCTGATCGGCGGGGCCCTGCGCCTGAAGACCGAGGAGAAGCAGGAGCTGCTCGAGGAGCTCGATGTGGCCAAGCGGCTCCGTCGCCTGTCGGAGATCCTCGCTCGTGAGCTCGAGGTCGTGGCCATCGGCTCGAAGATCCAGTCCCAGGTCCAGTCGGAGCTCGAGAAGGGGCAACGCGAATACTTCCTGCGACAGCAGCTCAAGGCGATCCAGGCCGAGCTCGGCGAGACCGACGAGGTGCAGGCCGAGGTCGGGGAGCTGCGTGAGCAACTGGCCGCCGCCGCGCTGCCCGACGAAGTGCGCACGCAGGCCGACCGCGAGCTCGCGCGGCTCGAGCGCCTGCAGCCGGCGATGGCCGAGTACGGGGTGATTCGCAGCTACCTGGAGTGGATCGCCTCGCTGCCGTGGGGCATCGCCACCGAGGACAACCTCGACCTCGAGCACGCCCGGCAGGTGCTCGACGAGGACCACTACGACATCGAGCAGGTCAAGGACAGGATCCTCGAGTTCCTCGCCGTCCGCCGCCTGAAGCCGAACGCGCGCGGATCGATCCTGTGCTTCGTCGGCCCGCCAGGCGTGGGCAAGACCTCGCTCGGCCGCTCGATGGCCCGCGCCCTGGGCCGCCGCTTCGAGCGGATCAGCGTAGGCGGAGTGCGCGACGAGGCCGAGATCAGAGGTCACCGGCGGACGTACATCGGCGCGATGCCCGGGGTGATCATCCGCTCGCTGCGCGATGCCGGGGCCAACAACCCGCTGTTGATGATCGACGAGATCGACAAGATGGGGGCGGACTTCCGCGGCGATCCCTCGAGCGCGATGCTCGAGGTGCTCGACCCCGAGCAGAACCAGTCGTTCCGCGACCACTACCTGGACCTCCCGTTCGATCTCTCGCACACCATGTTCGTCACCACCGCCAACACCCTGGAGACAATCCCCGGGCCGCTGCGCGACCGCATGGAGGTGATCCAGCTGGCCGGCTACACCGAGGCCGAGAAGCTCGAGATCGCCAAGCGCTACCTGGTCCCGCGCCAGATCGAGCGCAACGGCCTGCGCGCGAGCCAGATCGCCTTTACCGATCGGGCGCTGCGGGCAATCACCTCCGACTACACCCGCGAGGCCGGCGTCCGCCAGCTCGAGCGGGAGATCGGGACTGTCTGCCGGAAGATCGCTCGGCGCGTGGCCGAGGGCTCGCAGACCCGCCGCGTCTCGATCACCGAGCCGCGCGCTCGCGAGCTGCTGGGCCGGCGGCGATTCTTCTCCGAAGCGCGACGGCGAACCTCCCGTCCGGGAGTGGCCACGGGCCTGGCCTGGACCCCCGTGGGCGGCGAGGTCCTGTTCATCGAGGCGACCGCGATGCCTGGGCAGGGGCGGCTGACGATCACTGGTCAGCTCGGTGAGGTGATGCAGGAGTCCGCGCAGGCCGCGCTCTCCTACGTCCGCAGCAACGCCCCCGGGCTCCTACCCGGGCTGCCCGAGGACTGGTTCGCCCGCCACGACATCCACATCCACGTGCCGGCCGGGGCGACGCCCAAGGACGGACCGAGCGCCGGCGTGGCGATGGTCACCGCGCTCGCGTCGCTGCTCTCCGAGCGCCCCGTGCGCAGCGACGTCGCGATGACCGGCGAGATAACGCTGACCGGGCAGGTGCTGCCGATCGGTGGTCTCAAGGAGAAGGCGCTCGCGGCCCAGCGTAACGGGATCCGGTGCGTGGTCGCGCCGGCGGTGAACGAGCAGGACGCCGAGGAGATCCCCGAGCACCTGCGCCGGACGCTCGATTTCCGCTTTGTCGCCACCGTCGAGGAGGTCCTCGAGGCGGCGCTGCAGCGGCGTCCGGCGCCGGCTCCGGCAAAAGCGCTGAGATCGGCCTGAAAACCGGCTTCAAGTGGCCCCTCAGCGGGCAGAAAGGTTCCCGACGAGCGAGCCCGATCCCGTTATTCTCACTGACCCAGACCCGAGCGCCGAGGAGACCAATGGCATCAAAACGCAAGCAGGTGGCAAGGGCGGTGCCTGTGAACGCCGCCGACATCAGGGCCAACCCCTATATCCAGCGCTTGCTCGAGGACGAAGAGCTGCGCAACAATCTCCGCGCGGCGGTCGACTCGAGCCGGAGCGCCTACACTCGCCTCAGCAACGGGAAGGCGCCCGCCAGGACCTTGCTGGCCGACAAGAAGCTGCAGGGTGACCTGCGCGATGCCATGCAGGCGGCGCGCGACGCCGGCCTCGCGCTCAGCGAAGCCCCGCAGCAGTCGAAGTCGCGCAAGGGCATTGGCATCGGTGGCCTGTTGCTGCTGGCGCTCGTCGGGGCCACCGTCGCGGTGGCCGTCAACGAGAAGCTGCGCTCGAAGGTGCTCGACGCGCTGTTCGGCTCCGAGGAGGAGTTCGAGTACACCCCGCCGCCGAGCAGCACCGCGCCGCCGCCACCGCCGCCGAGCACTCCGGTGAGCGCCGCCTGAACGCGGGCTGACCCAGAAGTTGGAGTTGCTCGAGGCGCCCGCGAGGGCGCCTCCGGCGCGTAAGGGACAGGCGTCGGGCCCAGGACCCGAAATGAGCGTTGGGATGCCGGCGCCGCGACGGGGCTGAGGCGCATCTGCGCTGCCGCTCCGTCGAGGCTTTCCGTCTTATGGCCATGAGGATGCGCCCCAGATACACGCGCGAAAGTGCGTAGGTCGAATTGCACGGGCGTCTGCAAGCGGTTTGGGCCGCCGGGCGGAGAGAGCGCCAGAGCCGGCGCGGCACTACTCACAGTGGGTTTGGATCCCGGCGCGACCAAAATGCTCCTCGCGCCGGGGGGCGGACAGGCGCGGACGCGATATCTGGCGGTGAGCGACCAAAATCGCGGCCGCGGGCGCGAACGGCGACCGCGGGGAATGAAATGGTCGGTCGGGCGGGGCCGGCACGGTAACCGCCCGCATCGCGGGCACTGCGACGACGTGAAGGGCAAGCGTCAGCCTGCCCGCCATTCCCTTCGCCGGGATGCGTGGTGATCGTCGTCGTGCGCTGTACCGCTGCGTGCCACTCGCTGCGAGGTGGCACGCCAAGGTTTCGGTCACCCTCGGTCTCGGCGCCGGTTGGCCCCAACGTCTCAACGTCCAGAGATGCTTTTGACCGGATTTGTGCAGTGGCGCACTCGTCCGAAACTGGCGCAGTTGCTCGCGGGACCATCAAAGAAGGACGAAAGGTCACTTATCCGTTCAACGGATTGGTGGCACGACGTGCACCATGCTGGCCACCTCTGCCGCTTTGAGGCATCGCACTACCTCCCCGCTGGATCTGAGATTCGATCCAGTCCCCGACCAGACGATGATCGTCGGCGAAGACTGAGTCGACATCTCCGTTTGTCCGCTCGACTCGCCACCAAGCCTTTTTTGATGAGCGGCCGGCCCCGGCAGATTGGACCGGATGCGACGGCGGCTCCATGCGTTTCATTGCTGTCACGAGTCCTGCTCGTGTGCGTTGGTCGAGTTGATCATCGGCGCTATAGAAATCGATCCAGTCGTCGGCTATGACGTAATGGTCAGCGAAGACTGAATCGACATCCCGTTTGCTAACTCCACCCGCCACCAGATATCCGGGCGATCGCGCTCCGGTCTACCACGGTCGCTGATAGCCGAAATATCCCATGTTCCTCGGCAAGGAGGCAGCCGTGGTACGCAATAGGAGGCTTCGATCATGAATCGAATCGTGGTTGTCTCGGTCGTCGCCGCCGAGGCACGGTAGAACTCGTCGAAGCCGGTTTCGCCGCTTGGGAGTGGGTCGCTGACGGCACGGGGATGCTCCCGCGGAACTCGAATCCGTGAGGCCACGTTCTCCGAGTCGGTTCAGACGGTCATCCGGTTGCATAAGGGTCGGTCCGACGCCAGAAGGACTCGCCCGGCGGTGCGACGTTAGCCGCATTCTCGAAGCGTGAGCAGAGGTCCGATAAGCCTCAAACCGCCATGCCGGCGCAGCGGCCCGGCGCAGGGCGCTCGAGGTGTACACCCTCCAGCTGCTCCGGCTGATCCTCGCCGGGAGCGCGGCGGTGGCGCTGTTCGCCTACGTCGTCTGGGCGCTGCAGCATCCGCTCGTCCACGGGATCGCGGCGCCCGCTGACGATCGTCCCGTTCGCCGCGTGCCTTCATCGCTACGGCGCGCTGGTCCGCGCCGGAGCGGGCGAGACGGCCGAGGACCTGTTGCTCGCTGACCGCTGGCTGCTGGTCGCCGGCCTGGCCTGGCTGGTGCTGTTTGCGCTCAGCGTCCATGCCGCCAACTGAAACGTCAGTCATGCAGCGGTGATGGGCGCGCCCGCCACCGTCCGCGGGTGGGGAGGCGGGTCCGGCGTGAGCGTCCGGCTGGTTCGCCCACGCGGGCTCGACGAGCTCCACAGGGCGCTCGCGGCGGCGCGCTCCAGCGGCGGCGCGATCGCGCGCGGGCTCGGACGTAGCTACGGCGACGCGGCGCAGCTGAGCGGCGAGCTCGTCATCGACACCAGCGGTCTCACCGGCTTCGAGCTCGACGAGAACCGCGGCACCGTCACGGCGCAGGCCGGGGCGACGCTGCGCGAGCTGCTGGCGGCGCTGGTTCCACGCGGCTGGATGGTCCCGGTCGTGCCGGGAACGCAGCACGTGACCGTGGCGGGCGCGATCGCCGGCGACATCCACGGCAAGAACCAGGCGTCGCGGGCACGTTCGGGACCCACGTGGAGGCGCTCGGCCTGCTCACCTCGGACGGCGAGGTGCGGGAGTTGACTCCCGGCTCGAGTGACGGCGCTTTCGCGGCGACGCTCGGGGGAATGGGCCTGACCGGCGTGATCGTGTGGGCGCGGCTTCGGTTGCGCCGGGTCAGCACCGCGCTCCTGTCGGTCGACACCGACCGCGTGGACGGCCGGTGCTCGCGGTCGGCGTCCTCGGCGCGCAGGCCGGCCTCGATGCTGATCCAGCGCAGGCGCGTCGCGTGATGCGCTCGAACTTCCTCGGCGCCGGGTCGCTGCTGCTCGAGTGTCTGCGCCTGATGCGTGAGCGCGGGCGCGGAACGCTGATCGTCCTCTCGAGCGTCGCTGCCGAGCGTCCACGCGCCGGCAACGCGATCTACGGCGCAGCCAAGGCGGGCCTCGACGCGCTCGCCCAGGGAATCGCCGACGCGGAGGCGAACAGCGGCGTGCGCGTCCTCGTCGTCCGCCCGGGCTTTGTGACGACGAAGATGACCGCCGGGCTCCCGCCGGCGCCGTTTGCCACCACGCCGGAGGCGGTCGCCGACGCGACGGTGAGCGCGCTCACCGGACGCGCCCACACGGTCTGGGTCCCCGGCCGCCTGCGCGTGGCGTTCTCCCTGCTGCGCCACCTGCCGCGCGGCCTGTACCGGAGGCTTCCGCTGTGAGCCGCCACGAACTGGCGGTCGATCTCCCACTGGCGCTGGCGGTGGCCGTCCTGACGTTGATCCTCCTGCCCGGGCTGGCGACCGTGGCGATCCTCTTGCTTGTGGTCCCGGTGATGGGGGCGGCCGGTCTCGCGTCGACACCCGACGCCGTGCCGGCCGCGCCGCGGACGCCCGCGCGCCGCATACTCGTCCGCCAAGCGCCCGCCCCTCGGGCGCTGGCCCCCCGGGCGCTCGCCCCTCGCGCGCTCGCCCCTCGGGCGCTCGCCCCTCGGGCGCTCGTCCGCCGTGGCGCTCCTAGGAGAACAGCTTCGGGGCCCGGGCGAGCATTCGCAGCTTCCCGGTGGGGCGCACCTTTCCGCTCAGCAGCAAGCGTCACGGCTCGGCGCGCCCGGCGGTCAGGTCGACCCAGTCCTCGAGGCGGCAGCGGAAGGTGAGGTCGGCGTGCTCGACCCGTCCCGGCGCGGCGCGCGTGGCGCCGTCGTCGATCCGCAGGTGCCAGGGTTCGGCGTCGCTGAACTCCCACTGGATCGTCGCTCCGGGGGCGGCCGAGGGGTCGACCGTCCGCCGCAGGCCGTCGAACAGCATCTCGGTGGCCTCGGCGCTCGGGGTGAGCGCCGAGCCCGGCTCGCCGAGGTAGCCGGCTCTGAGCATGGTGAGCGCGCGCCGCGCGCGCTCGCACGGCGGGAGATCGAATGGCAGCCCGGTTCGCATCTCTCCTGGATCGAGGCCGGCGGCCCGCAGCCGCGCGTCGAGCGCGTCGGCGCCGTGGGCGTAGATGTCCTCGAGCGTGAAGCCGAACGCGGTGACGTAGCGCTCGTCCCAGCCCGGCGGGACCAGCACCGCGGTCGAGAACGGCAGGACCTCCCGCAGAAGCTCCGCGATCGCCGGCGGCACTCGGGGTCCTCGCGGACCAGATCGGCGATCAGCTTGACCCCGAAGGCGATGTGACGCTGTTCGTCGCGGGCGACGTTGTGAATCCCCGCCCGCAGGCCTGGTAGCTGCCCCCGCCGGCCCAGCGACTCGTCGATGTAGTGCTGGCCGGGCTGGGCCAGCGAGGCCTCGATGACCAGGTGGTAGAGCGCGATCGCCTGGGCAAGCTTCGGCCGCGAACGGTCACGGCGAAGCTCCTCGGCCATCTCGAGCCGGCCGAAGACCTTGCGAAACCCCCAGGTGAGCTTCGGGCGGGTGGCGGCAAGCGCGCCCCCGGTGTCGCCGCCTACGCCGGCGACCTCGCGCATGAAGCGGGCGAACAGCACCGCGTGACGCGCCTCGTCGACCTGCTGAGTGGCCAGGAAGTATTTCTGCTCCTCCCGCGGGGCGGCGTCGATGAACGGAGAGAGGTTGTCGGCGACCGCATCCTCGCCGTGGAAGAACAGCGCGTACGTCCACAGCGCGCCGCGACGCTCGAGGTCGGTGAAGGTCGCCTCCCACTGCTCACGATCGACGGAGAAGTCGATCTCGGTGCCCGCCAGTGGCCCTGTTCCCAGCGCGCGTAGAGATCGCCATAGGAGACCTGGTCGGCGGCGATCGGCACCACCGCGCGGACTCTAGCCGCAGCGCGGCGCCAGAGCGCCAGCCGCGGCGCACGGCGCGCCCACGACGCGTTGTGTCGGCAGGCTCCCCGCCCCCCGCGCTCAGCCCGCGAGCTTCGGCGAGCGCCACTGCACCCGGAGCCGCCGCTCGACCTCGTCGCCGAGCTGGTCGATGGCGATTCGCTCCTGGGCGAGGCTGTCCCGGTCCCGGAGCGTGACCGTCCGGTCCTCGAGCGACTGATGGTCGACGGTCACCGCCCAGGGTGTACCGATCTCGTCCTGGCGGCGGTAGCGTCGCCCGATCGCCCCGCCCTCGTCGTACTCTGTCTGGAAGCGCTCGCGCAGCGCCCGGTGGATCTCGGCGGCCAGCTCCGGCTGACCGTCCTTGCGGACCAGCGGCAGGACGGCGACCTTCACCGGCGCCAGCACCGGATGCAGGCGCAGCACGGTGCGACGCTCGCCCTCGATCTCGTCCTCGTCGTAGGCGTCGACCAGGAACGCGAGCATCGCCCGGTCGGCCCCGGCGGCCGGCTCGATCACGTGCGGGACGTAGCGCTCGCCGGTGGCGGTGTCAACGTACTCGAGCTTCTGCCCGGAGTGCTCGGCGTGCTGGCGCAGGTCGAAGTCGCCCCGGTTGGCGATGCCCTCGAGCTCCGACCAGCCGATCGGGAAGAGGTACTCGATGTCGCTGGTCGCGCTCGAGTAGTGCGAGAGCTCGTCGGGCTCGTGGGCGCGCAGGTGCAGGTGATCGGGGCGGACCCCGAGCTCGACGTACCAGTTCAGCCGCTGCTCGAGCCAGTGCTGGAACCACCGCTCGGCCTGCTCGGGTGGGACGAAGAACTCCATCTCCATCTGCTCGAACTCCCGGGTGCGAAAGATGAAGTTCCCCGGCGTGATCTCGTTGCGGAAACTCTTGCCGATCTGGGCGATCCCGAACGGCGGCTTCTTGCGCGAGAACTGCAGGTAGTGACGGAAGTTCAGGAAGATGCCCTGGGCGGTCTCGGGACGCAGGTAGACGGTCGATCCGTCGTCCTTGACTGGGCCGACGCTGGTCTCGAACATCAGGTTGAACTCGCGGGCTTCGGTGAGGTCGCAGTCCGCGGTCTCCCCGGGATGCTTCGAGGGCCGGCGCCCGCAGGCCGACTGCTCGAGGTGGTCGGCGCGGAAGCGCAGCTTGCAGGTACGGCAATCGACCAGCGGATCGGTGAAGCCGGCGAGATGGCCGCTCGCCTCCCAGGTTCTCGGGTGCTGGATGATCGCCGAGTCGAGCGCGACGATGTCGTCGCGCTCCTGGAGCATCGCCCGCCACCACTGGGCCTTGACGTTGTTCTTGAACAGCACGCCGTAG
>JAFAXX010000046.1 GCA_019240655.1 Solirubrobacterales bacterium | reverse complement strand
GCACGCAGGAGTTCATCGACATGCCGGTCTCCAAGCTGGAGGTCGATCCGGACACCCGCCGGCTGCGGCCGACCGGTGAGCCGAACGACAACCTGATCGGGCGGATCGCCGCGCAGGACATCACCAAGGGCGGCCGGCTGATCGTCGAGAAGGGCGCGGAGATCGACCGCGCCGAGCTCGCCGACCTGGTCGCCGCGATGTCCGAGGACAGCGACGGCAGCGCCGTGTTCACAGTGCCGGTGCGCTCCGTGCTCAAGTGCGAGGCGCCTACCGGCGTGTGCCAGGCCTGCTACGGGCGCTCGATGGCCACCGGCAAGCTGGCCCAGATCGGCGACGCGGTCGGGATCATCGCGGCGCAGTCAATCGGCGAGCCGGGCACCCAGCTGACGATGCGGACGTTCCACACCGGCGGGATCGCCGGCGCGGACATCACGCACGGCCTGCCGCGCGTGGTCGAGTTGTTCGAGGCTCGCAAGCCCAAGGGCCTGGCCAAGATCGCCGAGGTCGGCGGGGCGGTCTCGATCGAGGAGTCCGACAAGGCCGTCACGGTGGTGCTCACGGACGACGGCGGCGAGGAGCACCGCTACACGTTCCCGCGCCGGACGATCCTCCACGTCGAGTCCGATCAGCGGATCGAGCCGGGGACGCAGCTCAACGAGGGCTCGCTGTACCCGCACGAGCTGCTGGCCATCCGCGGACGCACCGAGACCGAGCTCTACCTCGTGCGCGAGGTGCAGGAGGTCTACAAGTCCCAGGGCGTCGACATCAACGACAAGCACATCGAGCTGATCGTGCGCCAGATGATGAAGAAGGTGCGGGTCGACCAGAAGGGCGACACCGACCTGCTGCCCGGCCAGTTCGTCGATCGCTTCGACTACAACCGGATCAACAGCGCGGTGATCGAGGCCGGTGGTGAGACGGCGCAGGCGGAGGAGATCATCCTCGGGATCACCAAGGCGTCGCTGAACACCGATTCGTTCCTGTCGGCGGCCTCCTTCCAGGAGACCACCAAGGTGCTCACCGACGCTGCGCTCGAGGGCAAGAGCGACCGGCTGAACGGCCTCAAGGAGAACGTCATCATCGGCAAGCTGATCCCGGCCGCGACGGGGCTCAAGCGCTACCGCCGCATCGAGATCGAGCCGTCCGAGCCGCTGCCACGCGGCATGGACGACGTCGGCCTGCTCGACCACGACGACCTGGCGGCGGAGCTCGGTCTCACCGACGGCGAGTCGCTGACCGGCTTCGCCGGCGGCATCGAGGCCGATCTGTCCGACCTCGAGGACATCGGCAACGGCGGCTCCTCGCTCGGGTTCGCCGATGAGCTCGGCGATCTCGATATGCCGCCGGGCGAGGATTCCGACCAGTAACGAGATTGGGCCTGGCCGCGGCTTCGCGTCCTCGGCCAGGCCCTCCTCCAGGCGCTGTCGGCGTTGCACGCGCCGACCGGCCGGATATCAGATAAACGCACCGCGGGGGCAGCTACTGGCGGTTCCCGTATGGTTGCCCTCGGTTGCCTTTCGATGTCGAGCCCCTCCCGTACCCGGCTGATCTACGACGAGCACGAACTCGGTTCGTGGACGCGGGCGGTGCGGGAGCCCGACCCCCGGCTGTCGCCGCTGCTGTACCGGCCGCTGCTCGGCTTCGAGCAGCGCAGCGCCGCGTTCACCCGTTGGCTCGAGCCCCCGCGGCCGGCGCTTACGTTGATGATCGACCTCGAGGGATCCCTGCGCGTCGACGGCGGCCGGCTCCCCGATGCGTGGATGGCCGGGCTGCGCGACCGCTACGTCCTGGTGGAGTTCGGAGGTCGCTACGCCTCGCTCGACCTCGAGCTCACGCCGCTGGGAGCGCACGCCATCCTCGGCCGTCCGCTGTCCGACTTGCAGGGGCAGCTCGTAACGCTGGAGAACCTGTTCGGCGCCTCCGGGCGGCGGCTGGCCGAGCGGCTGCGGGAGGCTAGGGACTGGGATGCGCGCTTCGACGTGGTCGAGGCGTTCCTGCTCGCGCGGGCGGCCGCCGGCCCGGCCGCAGATCCGGCCGTAGCGTGGGCGTGCGAGCGCCTGGACCGGAGCGAGGGGCGGGTGTCGGTCTCGGCGCTGGCGCGGGAGGTCGGGTGCAGCCGGCGGTACCTGCACGCCAGGTTCCGCACGCAGGTGGGACTGGCGCCAAAGACGCTCGCGCGGCTCGTGCGCTTTCACGCCGTCCGGCGGCGGATCGAGCGGGCGCCGGCGCGGTGGGCCGACGTCGCGCTCGACGCCGGCTACTGCGACCAGTCGCACCTGAACCGTGACTTCCGGGAGCTGGCCGGGACGACGCCGAGCGACTTCCTGTCCCGCCTGCTTCCGGGCTACGGCGGGGTGGTGGGCGACGAGATCCCATTCGTCCAAGACGCCGGCTCGGCCTCGGCCTAATGTGCGGTCGGTACCCGACTGGAAAGGCTCCCTATGCGTCCCAACATCTTCCCCGCCGTCCGCTACCGCGACGCCGAGGCCGCGCTCGGTTGGCTCAAGCGCGCGTTCGGGTTCTCAGAGCGGGCGGTGTACCGAGGCGATGACGGGCGGATCGCGCATGCCGAGCTGCAGCTCGGCGACGGTCTCGTCATGTTCGGCCAGTGGGCCGAGAACGGCTGGCTCGGCGGCGCCTCGCCCCAGCCCCGCGCCTCGACAGCCAGCATCTACGCCGTGGTGGGTGACCCCGATCGCCACTACCAGGCCGCGGTGGAAGCCGGCGCCGAGATCGTGCGCGAGCT
>JAFAXX010000083.1 GCA_019240655.1 Solirubrobacterales bacterium | reverse complement strand
GATTGCCTCGGAGGTGCTCTCCGTGATCGCCCGCAGGCCGGCCTGAGAGTCGGCGCGGTCGGCGAGCGCGGCCGCGAGGTCGTCGCGGGCGAGCTCGGTCTCGACGAGGATGCCGATGTCCCGCAGGCGCTCGAGGTCGGTGGCCCCAAGATCACGCGGGCTCGAGTCGGCGATGCACAGCGTCCCGACGCGCTCGCCGCCGGGAGCGTGGACCGGCTGACCGGCGTAGAACCGCACCGGCGAGCCCTCGGCCGCGAGCGGATGTCCGGAGAACCGCCGGTCGAGACGCAGGTCGGCGATCACCAGCGGCTCGTCGCGCTCGATCGCGTGCGCGCACAGCGATACCGACCGCGGCCACTGCCTGACGTCGAGCCCGACGCACGACTTGTTCCACTGTCGGTCGGCGTCGATCAACGTGAACAGCGCGATCGGGACCGAGAACGCGGCCGTGGCGAGCCTGGCGATTCGGTCGAAGCGCTCCTCGGGCTCGGTGTCCAGGATCGCGAGCGCGCGTAGTGCTTCGAGCCGTTTGGCCTCCCCTGAAGCCGGCATCGACGGAAATCTACCGCGGCTCAGGGCGGCGCCGACTCATAGCGAACCACCCGCATGAAACCGCCCCGCGTCGGTCCGCCGCGCGGCAGCCAATCGGGGTACCAGGCGTTGAACATCGGATGCAGCCGGCTCACCGGCCCGGCGGCGGACGCGAACGCCGTCGCGCCGTCGATCGCGAACCGCACCCGGCCCGCCGCCTCGCGCACGATCTCGTACGTGTGCGGCGCCTCCGCCGGGTCGAACCCGAGCGCGACGATGCGCTGGTCGGCCGGTTCGTGGCCGCCCCGGCGCCACACGGTCAACAGCGCCCGATGCGGCTCCCCGGCGGGCAGCTCGACGTCGAGCTCGTCGCTCGTGTCGGTGTCGAAGTCATGCCGGTAGAGGAAGAACGCGCTCAGCGCCCCCGGCGCGGCCGCGGCCTGCAGCCGGGCGCGGAAGCGCCCCTCGGCGTGCGGCCGCCGATGGCGCACCTCGCCGCCGTCGAACGTCCCGGCGGGCAGCACCAGCGTCAGGCCCGCCGGCCCGAAGACGGCGTTCGCGGGGCGCAGATGCCCCCGGCCCAGCGGGTGATCCCCCGGCTCCCAATCGTCCCGGTCGCCCGGGGTGAACGTCGTGACCTCGGCGGCGGAGATCGCCGGAGGATAGTGTCGGCATCGTGTCCGACGACGTCCAGGCCGCGGTCGTCCGCCTCTGGAGGCGATCGCGCCCGGTCGTGCTCGAGCGGATCGCCGCGCTCGAGGAGGCGGCGACCGCGTTGGCCGCGGGGCGGCTCGAGCCTCACGAGGTCGAGCAATCCCGCGCCGAGGCGCACAAGCTGGTGGGCTCGCTCGGCACATTCGGCGTCCCGCGCGGCTCGGAGCTGGCCCGCGGCGTCGAGCACGAGCTCGCGGGCGGCGGCCAAGACGCGGGGCTGATCGCCGACCTCCTCGCGCGGCTGCGCGCGGCGGTCGAGGCGTACTAGCCCCGGGCAACCGGCGTCGCGGCCCGGCTAGCCGCCGACCAACACGATCCGGGCCGCGAGCGCCAGCGCGAGCACCAGCGAAAGCGCGACCTGCCGCAGAAGCCGGATGCGCTCCTGGCGTTCGTCCGCGCGACGTTCGAGCTCGGCCCGCTGGGGGGAGCTCACCGGCAGCGGATCGGGCGGGACGAGATCGCTCACCGGAGCGCCTCGCCGATCTTGCCGGACTTCTGGGTCTTCTCCCAGCGCATCTCCGCCCCCCGCAGCTCCTTGACGTACGCGGCCGCGGTCATCGCGGCCAGCAGCGGGCCGTAGCCGATCACGTAGAGCAGCGGCGGCACCGCGACGCGCGCGACCGGGACGGTCTCGAGCCGCCCCAGCAGCGCGGCGCACAGCATGCACCCGGCCTGCCACGCGTAGGCGAACAGAGCCACTGCGGTGACCACGGCGGCGCTCGGCTTCAGGTGGTTGAACACCGGCGGATAGGCGGCGTAGGCGATGAACAGCAGCGACACCACTCCCGGGAACAGGATCGCCTCGCGCCAGGTGCGACGCCCGGTCACCGGGTCGATCGAGATCGCCGAGAGGGTTATGAACAGGTAGGTGACCACGTTGACCCCGAGCAGCAGCCGGAACGCGTGCCCGGACAGGCTGCGGTCAACGGCGAACAGGCCGAGCAGCCCGGCCGAGCTCAGCGTCATGAACACGGGCATCATCGTCGTGCTGAACCAGATCGCGGCAAAGCCGATCCCGCCGAGCGCGCCGTTGCGGCGGCGCAGCCATACGCGGCCGAACGCCCGGGTGATCTGGACGTTGCCACGACCCCAGCGCAGCCGTTGCTTCCACAGCCCGGCGATGTCGCGGGGCTCCTCGGCCCAGACCACGGCCGTGGGATCGAACACCACGCGCCGCCCGGCCAGCTGGACCTTGAACGTCGTGGCGGTGTCCTCGGCGAGCGTGCTCGTGTCGATACGCGCGCCGACCGCCTCGAGGCTCGCGCGCGTGAGTAGTTGCGCGCCGCCGGCGAGGCAGGCTTGGGCGCCGAGCACGTTTTGGGCGCGCCGCGCGACGGCCTGCGCGGTCACGTACTCGAACGCCACGAAGCGGTTGAGGTAGTTCTCGGGGCGGCTGCCCTCCTTGATGTACGCGGTCACCGCACCAACGTCCTCGGAGGCGAAGTGGCGTGTCATCCGGCGCAGCGACTGCGCCGTGAGGATCACGTCCGCGTCGATGATCAGGATCGCCTCGTACCAGCCATCGGCGCCGATCGATCTCAGCCCGTGGTTGATCGTGTGCGCCTTGCCCTGGCCACCGTGCTCGCGGCGCAAATGGAAGATCAGCCCGGGATGCTCGGCGGCCTTCTCACGGACGAGCTCGGGCGTCGCGTCCGTGCTCGCGTCATCGACCACGTAGACGCGCAGAGCCTCGCGGGGGTATTCGAGCGCGGCGAGCCGATCGAGCGTGCGGCCGAGGACGGCGGCCTCGTTCCAGGCCGGCACCACGATCGCCACGCGCGGGAACACCGGCGCCACCGTCTCCCGACGCAGATGGAGGACGTGGACGCTCGCCAGGACGAACGTGTACACGCCGACGACGGGTGGGATCGCCCCCGCCGCCACGAAGGCGAGCAGCACGATGTCGACGGCAATCACGGCTCAGCCGTCCGCGAGCACGGCCAGCACCCCGGCACAGTGGTCATAGCGGCCAATCGTCTCGCGCCGGTGGCTGTCGGTGCTGAGGAGAATCGGCACTCCCCGCTCGAGGAACGGGCGAAGCGTCCGCGCCGAGGGGCAGCGCCAACGCTCGGAGATCTCGATCCTCGCTCCGCTCGCGGCGGTGGCGCGCGCCAGCTCGTCGAGCGGCTCGATGGCGACCTGCGCCTCGTCGATCCCGATCTTGGGCAGGACGCTGAAGAAGTGCGCGATCACGACGTTCTCATGCGACTGCACCGCGGCGGCGGTGGACGCCACGATCGACGAGACGATCTCCTCACCGGATACGGCACCGCCGGCCAGGGCGGCCCGGATCTCGCGCGGATGGTGCGGGCCGTCGGCGAGCGGCACCTGGTGGTCGGCGGCATAGATCGCGTCGACGCCCCTGCGGCGCGCGGGAAGATCGAGCGCCCCCGCGGTGTCGAGCAGCTTCGCTTCGATCCCGCACTGCAAGCGCACCTCGGTGCGCTCGCGCAGGGCCGCCACCGCGGCGGCGTAAGCGGGCACCCACTCGGTGTCGGCGCGCACATGGTCGACGCAGCCGAGCTCGACCAGCCCGAGGCTTTCGGCCTCGCCGATGTTCTCCTCGAGGCTGTTGGCACCGTCGGAGAACGTCGAGTGGACGTGCATGTCCTGGCGCGGCTCAGGCATCGACGCGCTCCTGCAAAGCGGCAATCTCGCCGAAATCGAGGAAGCGGTCCTCGAGCAGGCGGACCATCGCGAGCGGGCGGAACTCGATCGGCTGGTCGGGCATCGGCTGCCCCAGGGCCTCTCGGACCGCCAGCGCCGGCATGTTGACCCCCGCCGCGATCGTCAGCGGCATGCTCCCCGGGAACCGGGGGTTGACCTCGAGCAGCGCCGGCTCGCCGTCCGCGGTCTCCTTCACTTGCACGTTGCCGACGCCGACCAGCCCGATCCGCTCAGCCACGGTCCGCCCGAAGCTCTCCAGCGCCTCGTCGCGGGTGACGCGGGCGGTCACGGCGATCCCGGAGTCGACCTTGAGGCGCTCGCGCGGCACCACGGCGAGAACGCGGCCGTCCCGGCGCGCGAGCACGTCGAGCGAATGCTCGCGACCGGGAAGGTGCTCCTGGACCAGGTTGGTCCCGTCACGGGCCACTCGCTCGAGGTCATCGTGGCTGGAGACGAGGTGGATGTCGCGCGAGCCGCTGCCGGACCGCGGCTTGACGATCGCCGGCAGCTCGATCGAAGCCGGGTCGAAGTCGCCGTTCACGACGACGCTCGCCGGCACCCGCACCACGCCGTCGCAGCGCTGGTGAAGCGCCCACTTGTCCAGGCACATGCGCAGCGTCTCGGCCGACGGGTTGACCAGCGCCACACCCGCGGCCTCGAAGGCGGCGCGCGCCTCGGCGACCGGGAGCAGCTCGGAGTCGACCGTGGGCACGACCACGTCGATGGCGTGCTCGCGGCAGGCGTCCATGACGGCGTCGACGAACCGGGGGCTGTCGCCGCGCGGAAGCATGATCCGGCGCTCTGGCGCCACCAGGTACAGGCCCGCGGCAAACGGGTCGATGTCGGCCGAGTACACGTCCACCGGCTCCTCCGCGATGCCGCGCAGCACCGAGATCCCGGCCGGCCCTCCCATTCCGGTGATCAGCACGCGGCGGCGCTCAGCCATCGCCGTTCCCGGAATCGCTTTCCCGCACGACCTCGAGCGGCTCGGCGAAGCGCGATCGACTCCACCGGCTCCAGTATCGAGCGGTTGCGCGCAACAGCTCCTCGTCGAGGTAGCGGCGGATCTGAACCTGCGAGCCGTACGCGCGGATCACCTCGAGCTTGCGCTCGAGCACGTCGTCGATGCCGACGAAGCGGGTGGGACGAAACTCGACCGTGGTCGATGGGCTCTGGTAGCAGTAGACACGCGGGACGCCGCGGGCGGCGACCAGAGAGGCATGGTGCGTGTTGCGGTGGTCCTGGTGGACGTCGCGCGGCGTGTGGGTGTAGACGGCGGTGGCGGCGACTTCGTCAATGACCTCCTTGATCGCCGAGATCGTCTCGCCGCCGTCGGTCAGGCTCGTGTCGACGAGCTCCTGGTGGAACAGCCGCGCTCCGAGCAGCTCGGCCGCGCGCCTCGATTCCTCCGCGCGCTGTGCCTGGCGCCCGCCCTGCTCGCCGCCGGTGAGCGTGAGCAGCGCGACGCTATGACCGTGGGCGGCGTGCTTGAGGAGGATCCCCCCGACGCCGATCTCCGGATCGTCGGGGTGCGCTCCGACGGCCAGCACGGACACCCGGCCTCGTTCGCGTCTGGCCCGGGTGCGCTCGAGCAGCTCGCGGGCCTTCTCGAAGAACGCCGTCGGGTCGAGCGGCTTGGTGAGATAGTCGTCCGCGCCCGCCCGGATCGCGCCGACCGCGTAGTCGAACGAGCTGCGCCCCGAGATGATCAACGTCGAGCACAGCGGGTGCAGCGCCCGGACGCGCTCGACGACCTCGATCCCGGTGCGCCCTGGCAGCTCGACGTCGGCGACGATCAGGTCCCATTGCCGCGAGCCCAGGCGCCCCTCGGCCTCCTCGGCCGACGCGCTCCAGACCACCTCGCCCAGGCCGCCGAGGATCTCGACCAGAAGGCCCGCGAGGACGTCATCGTCTTCGACGAGCAGGATCGGCGAGATGCCGCTGGCCATGGTTCCGGAACACTAGTCCCGGGCACGTCAGCCGCCCACCGAGGGCCACGGTCGGTGGAGATAATCGGGTTGGGCCTGCACTACTGCTATATCCGAGCGAACGCTCGATCGACGTGACGGACGACCGGGCGCCCACGCGGGGTCGCGGCGTCAGTCGGTGAGGATCAGCTCCTTGGTGATCCTGGTCAGCACGTCGGGGCCCTCCTCGCCGACCACGACCAGGTCCTCGATCCGCACCCCGAAGCGGCCGGGGAGATACACGCCCGGCTCGACCGTGACCACGTTGCCGGCGGCGAGGACGTCGTCGGAGCGCTGCGAGAGGCGCGGGGCCTCGTGGACGTCGAGTCCGACGCCGTGGCCGAGCCCATGGCCGAACTGCTCACCGTGCCCCCCGCTCGCGATCGCCGAGCGGGCGATGGCGTCCAGCTCACGCCCGCCGCAGCCGGACCTGATCTCCTCGAGCCCGGCCAGCTGCGCCTGCAGCACGAGGTCGTAGACCGCCCTGGCCTCCTCCCCGGGCTCGCCGGTGGCCACCGTACGCGTGCAGTCGGAGCAGTAACCGTCGAGCCGCGCGCCCCAGTCGAGCACCACCAGCTCGCCGCGCTCGACCCGCTCCTCGCGCGGCTGGGCATGGGGCAGCGCGCCGTGGGGCCCGCCGGCGACGATCGGCTCGAAGCTGGGTCCGGACGCGCCGAGCTCGCGCATCCTCAGCTCGAGCGCCAGGGCAAGATCCCGCTCGCTGCGCCCGGCCAGCCCCTCGGTCAGCAGCGACTCGAGCGCGGTGTCGGCCAGCTCGGTGGCGGCGCGGATCCGCGCGACCTCCTCGGGTTCCTTGACCGCGCGGAGGCTCTCCACGAGGTCGGTGACGCCCACCAGCTCGACGCGCTCGGGCAGCAGCTCGCGCAGGCTTGCGTGGGCCCGAACCGACACGTGAGCGTCCTCGAAGCCGAGGCGGAGCGGGCCCGCGGGCAGCATCTCGTCGACCGCGTCGAGCAGGTCCTGGGCGGCGCGATGGCGGCCGAAGGCGGGATCGACCTCCTGTTCGGCTTGCTCGACGTAGCGAAAGTCGGTGACGAACTCGGCCCGGTCGGCCCCGATCAGCGCGATGCCGTTGCTCCCGGTGTAGCCGGTCAGGTAGCGCACGTTGATGAGCTCGGTCACCAGCATCACGTCGACCCCGGCCTCCGGGAGCCGCTCGTTCACCCGCTCGACCCGGGCGCTCACCGCGACAGCTCCCGCTGCAGGCGCGCAAGCGCCTCGCGGTAGCCGTCTGGCCCCCGGCCGACGACGCGCGCGATGCAGAGCTCGGCGATCACCGACTGGCGCCGCCACGGCTCGCGGCTCTCGACGTCGGAGAGGTGAACCTCGACCGCCGGCAGCGCAGCGAGCTCGAGGGCGTCGCGAATCGCGAATGAGTAGTGAGTCCAGGCACCCGGATTCAGCACTATGCCATCGGCGAGCCCCTCGAGGCGGTGCAGGTGCTCCACGAACTCGCCCTCGTGGTTGGTCTGGAAGAACCGCGTCTGGAGTCCGAGCTCCGCGGCCGCGCTCGAGATTCTCACCTCGAGCTCGTCGAGGCCCAGGCGGCCGTAGTGCGCCGGGTCGCGACGCCCGAGCTGGTCGAGGTTCACGCCGTGCATCACCTCGATCCGGTTTCGCTCGGCCATCATGCGTGGGCCAGCTCGCGAACGGCCGCGATCAGCGCGCGCGAGGGCACCTCGCAGCCCGGCCGAGCGTCGCCGGGCTTCTCCAGCAGCACGAACGGAACCGGCCCCTCGCCGATGCGCTTCTTGTCCCGGGCGGTGGCCATCACGACCGTGTCGGGATCGGCGCCCTCGAGGACGGTCGGCAGCCCACGACCGTTCAGCAGCTCGCGGACCTCGTCGCGGAGCCCCGGCTGACCGGAGAGGCTGAGCGCGGCCAGGAGACCGAGGGCGACCGCCTCGCCGTGGCGATAGCGCGCGTAGCCGGTCACGGTCTCGATCGCGTGCCCGACGGTGTGCCCCAGGTTGAGCACCTGGCGCGCCCCGCCGTCGCGCTCGTCGCGGGCGACGATCCGCAGCTTGGTCCGGACGCACGCGGCGATCACCTCGGGATCGGTCGGGTCGGCGCCGCCCCGGACCCGCTCCCACAGCTCTCCGCCGGCGATCAGCGCGGTCTTGACCACCTCGGCGTAGCCGGCCGCCACTTCCTCGGGCGGGAGGCTCGCGAGCACGCCCGTGTCCGCGATCACCGCCGCCGGCTGGTGGTAGGCCCCGACGTAGTTCTTGGCCTCGGCGAGATCGACCCCGGTCTTGCCGCCGTAGGCCGAGTCGACCTGGGCCACCAGGGTGGTCGGCACCTGGACGTAGCGGACGCCGCGCTGGTAGGTGGCGGCGCAGAACCCGGCCAGGTCGCCGACCACGCCGCCCCCCAGCGCGACGACCAGGTCTCGGCGAGTCATCCCCGCGCGGGCCAGCTCGGTCCAGACGATCTCCGCGTGGGCGACGGTCTTCGACTGCTCGCCGGGCATGATCGCCACCCGGCCGGCGAGCGAGCCGAGGGCGTCGGCGTAGAGCCGGCCGACCCGCCCGTCGGTGACCAGGAAGCGGCGGCCTTCGACGGTGGCCGGCCAAAACGCCAGCAGGCCCGCGCCGATGTAGGCCGGGTAATCGCCCGAGGCGGTCGCGGCCCACAGCAGCGTGGCGTCGCCGGGGAGGCCGTTCAGCGCGGGCAGGACTTCGGGCAGCGCGTCCGCCCGCGCGACCGGCAGGACTGCGTTGGCCAGCGCGGCGTAGACCGGCTCGCGCTCGCGGTGCAGGCGCGCGAAGGTCGCGCGGTCACGGGCCAGCGGCCGCCCGGTGCCCTGACAGCGCTCCCACGCGGTGTCGAGCTCGACGTCGAGCCAGATCACCAGGTGTTGGTGGAGCGCGTCGCGAACGCGGGGGTGGCCGATCGCGCCGCCGCCCAGCGCCAGCACCGCGTCGGCGGCGCCGTCGAGCAGCTCGAGCGTCACCTCCGCCTCGACCGTGCGAAACGCCGCCTCTCCGTCCTGCGCGAACACGGCCTCGATCGGCCTGCCCAGCCGCTCCTCGACGACCTGGTCGACGTCGATCGCCCGCCGGCCGAGCGCGCCGGCCGCGGCCCGGGCGGCGGTCGACTTGCCCGCGCCCATGAAGCCGATGCACACCACCGCCCGTCCCTCGGGCAGCGTCACGGCCGGTGCCAAGCGATTCGCTCCTCGTAGGCGCGCAGCGCCGCGCGGACGTCGTCGATGTGGTCGCCGCCGAACTTGCGCCGGAAGGCGTCGGCGAGGACGAAGGCCACCATCGCCTCGGCCACCACGCCAGCGGCGGGCACCGTGCAGGAGTCCGTGCGCTCGCGCAGCGCCTCGGCGGGCTCGTGGGTGGCGATGTCGACCGAGCGAAGCGGCTTGGTCAGGGTTGGCAGCGGCTTCATCCAACCGCGGACGACCAGCGGCGCCCCGGTGGTCATCCCGCCCTCGAGGCCGCCGGCGTGGTTGGTGTGGCGCACGTAGCCGTTGCCGTCCGCGTAGAAGATCTCGTCATGCGCCTGGGAGCCCGGCAGGCCGGCCACCTCGAGGCCGTCGCCGATCGAGACCGCCTTGATCGCCTGGATCGAGAGGATCGCCTGTCCGAGCCGGCCGTCCAGGCGCTCCTCCCAAGAGACGTGCGAGCCGAGGCCGGGCACGAGCCCGAATCCGCGTACCTCGAACACGCCGCCGAGCGACTCGTTCTCCTTGCGTAGACGGTTGATCTCGGCCACCATCGCCTGCGTGGCCGCGGGGTCCAGGCAGCGCACCGGAGAGTCGTCGACCTGGGCGAAGTCGCGGGGGGTGAGGTCGTCCCGGCGGGGGGCGCTGACCCCGGTGATCTGGATCACATGCGAGAACACCTCGACCCCCACCGCCCGGAGGAATGCCTTGGCCACCGCGCCGCCGGCGACCCGCGCGGCGGTCTCCCGGGCGCTTGCGCGCTCGAGGACGTCGCGCACGTCGGTGAGGCCGTACTTCTGCGTCCCGGCCAGGTCGGCGTGCCCGGGACGCGGCAGATGGACCTCGGCCGGCTTCGCCTCGACCGGCCATGGGTTCATCCGCTCCTCCCAGTTGGCGTAGTCGCGATTGCGGATCTGCAGCGCGATCGGCCCGCCGAGGGTCCGGCCGTGGCGTAGCCCCCCGGTCACCTCGACGCGGTCGCGCTCGATCTTCATCCGGCCCCCGCGCCCGTGGCCGAGCTGGCGGCGGGCGAGGTCACGGTCGAGGGCGTCGCGGTCGAGCTCGAGTCCGGCGGGCAGGCCCTCCACGATGCAGGTCAGGCCGGGTCCGTGGGACTCGCCGGCGGTCGTGAGTGCAAGCGCCATCGAGGGTCAAGGTTACGTGCGCCCGGCGGGGCGTGGATCGCCGGGCGGCCGCTCCGCCGGTCCACGCTGGGCGTCGCGGCCGGGCTGAAACCGCCCGGTGCCGCCACACCACGGGCAGCTCACCTCGTGCGGCGTGCCGTCCAGACCGGAGGTCACCCTTCCGCTGCCCCGGCACGGGGTGCAGCGGGTCCGGTCCTCGCCGTCGTCGTTCGCAGGCGCCATCGCCCAGACCATAGCCGCGTCGTGGCCCGAGGCGGCCCCGCACGACCACGGTCGCCCCCGCGCCGCCGGTTCGACGGCGCGATGGCGGCCGATCAGCGTGCTCTCGGCACGACGACGGCCTGGGAGTCGGGCCCGGTCCCGTCCACGGCCGCGGCCAGCCGCTGCCTGGCGCGATGCAGGCGGGTGGTGATCGTCGCCTCGCGGACGCGCAGCGCGCGGGCCGCCTCACGGTAGGAGAGCCCGAGCAGGTCGACGGCCACCAGCGCATCCCTGAAGC
This sequence comes from Solirubrobacterales bacterium, assembly GCA_019240655.1. Taxonomy (GTDB): domain Bacteria; phylum Actinomycetota; class Thermoleophilia; order Solirubrobacterales; family Solirubrobacteraceae; genus Palsa-465. Next base: position 19,291 of record JAFAXX010000083.1, on the reverse strand, counting down.
CGTCGGGCAGCTGGGCAATGTGAGCGTACAGCTCGCGCGCTTCGAGGGCCGCTTGGGGTCCCACCACCGAGCGGTCCTCGATCTGATCGAGCTCTTCCGGCAGCGGACCGGCGCGCAGGCGGCGACCCGCGGCCCGGTGAGCGGAGAAGTGGGTATTGCGCAATACCCTCAGCAGGTAGGCGAGATCGTTCTCGGAGCGCAGCAGCCGCGGCTTTCGCAGGATCTTCGCATAGGTCTCCTGAACAAGGTCCTCGGCGTCCTCGCGCGATCCGCACAGCCCCCAAGCCGCGCGGTAGAGACGGTCGAGGTGATCGCCCAGGCGCTCCGGGTCGAGCCTGCGGCCTGTGGACAGCATCGGACGGGTCCCGGGGCGAGCGTAGTCGGCGACCGTGGACATCGCCGCTTCAGCTCGCCACGAAGCCGGCGATCGCCCGCTCGATGATCGGAAGCTGGCGGCTCCAAACGCCCGGCGGCGCGGCGCCGACCGTCACCGTGCTGGTCCCGGAGCGCGTGATCAGGCACGCCAGCTCGCGATAGCGGCTCCGCGAGGTGCGGTACTCGTCGCTCACGCACGAGGCGCGGGCGGCTCCAATCCGCAGCCCCGTGGCCGCGGCGCTCGTGCGGACGTCACGATCGCCCTCCTCGGCGTTGTGCTCAGGGCGAAAGCGCGGCCAGTTCGCGAGTGTCTCGCCGCCCGAACGCGGCGTGGCGTTCAGGTAGCCGACGATCGCATCGCCGGCGAGCTCGGCAAACGAGACGCTGCCCGGGTCGCTGCGGACCGCGTGCCATCCCGGGGGGCGCGGCAGCGCGCCGCCCACGACCGTTCCGGCCGGTGACCAGCTCGCCGGTGCCGGCCCGGTAGAGAGCCAACCGAACGCGGTCGTGGCGGCCCGGACCCGTGTCGACGGGTGGCTTGCGGCCGGCCGCACCGTCGCGACTGTCCCGCAACCCCCGAGCGCGACCGCGAGGACCACGACCGCCGCGGCGCGGCGGCTAGACGTTGCCATCACCGTCGCTCGGCCCACCGCTGTTGTCGCCATCGCCGTCGCCACCGCCGCCCTGCGGGATTCCAGAGCCGGCGTGCGAGGGAGGCGCCGGCAGGTGGCTGGGTGCCGCGGGCGGCGGCGCGGCCGCAGGCGGACTCGATGCCGGCGGCGCCGTAGGGCGCGGAGGCGGCGGGGCGGGGGCGGAGCTCACATGAGGTGGCGCGGAGCTCGCCTGAGATGGCATCGGCACGGAGCTCGAGGGGGGTGTCGTCGGCACGGAGCTCGCGCGAGGCGGCGTCGGCACGGAGCTCGAGGGGGGTGTCGTCGGCATGGAGCTCGACGGATAGGGCGTCGGCGTGGAGCTCGCCGGGGACGGCGTCCGCACGGAGCTCACCGGGTGTCGGGCGGCGCGCTTCGGGCTGGGCTGGCGCACGACGAACCGCACCGAAGCGGTGGCGTCGGGGCGGCGCGTCCCGGCGTCGAGCAGCTCCGCGATCAGCCGGTGAGGGCCGGGTGTCAAGTGACCGTAGGTGAGCGTGAGACCGGACGCGATCCGGGGGCGGCCGCGGTCGAGAATGAAGCGCACGCTCAGCTCCTCGCTCGCCGTCACCCGCGCCAGCACCGTCGATCCGGTCCTCGCTCCCGGTGCCGGTGCGAGGAACGCGATATGGGCAGGGTTCGCCGAGTGAGCGACCGGTGCGCTCGCGCGTGCCGCGGAGGTTCGGCTCTGGGTGCTCGCTCCGCAGCCGGCGGCGAGACCGCCGATCGCGAGCAGCCCCAAGAGAGCGCTGACAGGTGGGGTGGCTCGCATCTTCGATTCTCCTTCTCGAGGGATGGCTCGCGCGGTTTGCGCGTCAGGAGGAATGGACCCCTACCGCTCCCCGATCCTTCCCGGCCGCGACGGGAAGGTCTAGCCGTTCCCTGGGGTCCTTGCCTGCTACTGGGCGTGCGCCCGGCATCGCCGACAGACAAGGAGACCCTCATGCACCTCACGATCAAAACCTTCAAGCTCGGGCTGGCCGGGCTCGGCGCCGCGGGCGTGATCGCCCTCGCCGGCTGCGGCGCCGGCGGGGGGCAAGGCGGAGCGGGGCACGGTGCCGCCGCCGCCTCACCGCCGGCTACCCACAGCGCACCCGCGGCCTCCCCGCCGTCAAGCCCGGCGACGGCGAAGCCGCCGGCGAGCACGCCGGCGCCCAGCGCGCCGGCATCCGCGATCCCGCAGCACAACGGCGGCGACATGGATTCAGACAACAACGGCGGCCCCAGCGACGGTGACGGCAACTTCTGACCCACCCGACTCCGACAACCCGCAGCCGGCCGGCAGGCCGGCTCACCGAGGCGCCGCGACCGCCTGGCGCATGGTCGCAACCGAAGCCGGGCGGCCGGTGAACTGCTCGAAGCTGAGCGCGCCCTGCCTCACCAGCAGCTCGCGGCCTTCCACCACTGGGACCGCTCGCTCTCGGGCGGCCCGGACGAGCCGCGTCTCCCGCTCCCCGTAGACCAGGTCGACCACGCATTCGTATTCGCGCAGCGCGTCGGCGCTCAGCGGCAGCTCGGCGAACGGGTCGTCGGCGGCACCGAGGCCGACCGCCGTGCAGTTGATGAGCAGGTCGGCTTGCACACCGTCCCCGGCGCTCGGGCGCGCTCCGAGCTCGGCGGCGAGCCGCTCGGCCCTCTCCCGGGTGCGGTTCCATACGTGAACCGGCTCCGCGCCGGCCTCGCGCAGCGCCCAGATCGCCGCCCGCGCGCTCCCGCCGGCGCCGAGCACCAGCGCGCTTCGGTTCCGCGCCGGGACCGGGAGCGCCGCGATCAACGCCGGCGCGTCGGTGTTGTCGGCGGTGATCCCGGCCGGCGGATCGAAGACGAGCGTGTTGGCGGCGCCGATCGCCCGGGCGCGATCGCTGGCGGCGGTGGCCAGCCCGAGCGCGGCCTGCTTATGCGGGATCGTCACGTTGATCCCCCGAAACCCCGCGGGCGCGAGCGCGCGAACCGTCTCGGCGAACAGCGCCGGGGGCAGCGGCAGGAGCTGGTAGCGCCAATCGTCGAGACCGACGGCGCGAAGGGCCGCGTTCTGCATCGCCGGCGAGCGGCTGTGGGCGACCGGCCAGCCGGCGACACCGAGTCGAGGGCGGGGTTCTGGCATCGACGGCTGAGCGACGTGGCCCGGCGGCCTCGACGCTAGCAGTGCACCGGCGAGCGTCCGCCCTGCTGCTGACGCGCCGAGTAGTACTGCTGCACGTCGGCCAGGAACTCCGAGTACGAGGCGGTGAACACGCTGCGGCCGTTCCCGCACGGTTTGACCACGAAGTACAGGTAGTTGGTGTTGGCCGGATGCGCGGCGGCCTGGATGGCCGCCAGCCCGGGATTGTCGATCGGCGTCGGTGGCAGCCCCGGATGTGTCCGCGTGTTGTACGGCGACGGCGAGTTCAGCTCCGAGACGGTCAGCGGCCGCGTGTAGTTGCCGGTCGCGTAGCGCGTCGTCGCGTCGATCTGCAGCGGCATCTGGTCGGCCAGCCGGTTGTAGATGACCGAGGCGACGAGCGGCGCGTCAGCGGCTTTCGGAACCTCGGCCTGGACCATCGAGGCGATGATCAGCAGCTGATAGGGCGTGAACTGGCGGCTTTCGGCGGAGCGAGTGTCGACCTTGGCGAACTCGCGGCGGAAGGTCTTCAGCTGATCGGCGACCAGCGCGGAGATGCTGATCGGGTCGCGCAGCTGATAGGTGTCGGGAAACAGGAACCCCTCGAGCGAAGGCGTGCCCGCGGGCGCTCCGTACCGCGTCGGGTTCAGGAGCGGCGAGTGACGCGTCGCGGCCAGATAGCCGCTGCCGACGTTCTGCGCGCGCAGCAGGGCATCGATCTGGCTGCGGGTGCGCCCCTCGACGATCGTCAGGTTGGAAACCTTGGCCGCCGGCGGCGGTGTGGTCAGCGCTTTCAGCGCCGCTCCGTAGCCCATGCCACGCTGGAGGTGGTACGTGCCGGACAGCAGCTTGCCGCGGTCGCCGGCCAGCATCGCCCGCAGGTTGAAGAAGAAGCCCGAGGGGACCACGCCGTCGCGGGCCAGGATGTCGCCGATCTGCGTCGCACTCGAGTGCGGTGGCACGGTCACGGTGACGGTCCCTTGGCTCGAGCCGCGGAACGGCTGGAACAGCTGGATCCCGAACCAGATCGCGGTCGCGGCAATCGCCAGCATGAGCAGCGCGAGCACGACGCCGATCCGCGAGTGCCGACGCCGGCCCCGCCTCGCGCCCGGCCGCGCCGCGGCGTCCGCGCGGGGCGCCCGGCGCACGCGGTCGCGGCGCGCGAGCCGCCGGGTACCGAGCGCCACCTCCTCGTCGTCGTACCAACCGTCGCCGTCGGCGAACTCGTCGTCGTAGACGTCGGGCTCTACCGCGCCGCCCGCTTGCTCGAGGCCGCCGTCGTCCGTGGCGCCGTCGTACCCGCGCCTGGCCGGCGCACCTGTACGGCGCGCGATCTCCCGACGCGTCGAGCCGTCCCCGTCGTCGAACGGCTCACCGTGATAGGTCGAATCCGGCTCGCCGCCCTCCGCGCGCCCGCGCTCGCGCTCGCGGCGAGCCGCCTCGCCGTCGTCCCAGGGCCGCTGCGGCACGTCGGTCACGCCCGCGCCCCGCAGACGCCGGTGCGGACCCGGGCAAGCCAGCCCTCGAGCAGGTGGGCCGCGGCCCGCGAGTCCTCGCTCGCCCGCCCGCCGGCCCGCTCGGCCAGCCGGGTGGTGAAGCGCTCGTCATAGAGCTCCACCGGAACCGGCAGCTCGGCCCGCAGGCGCTCGGCGAACGTCCGCGTCTCGGTGGTCTGGGCCGAGTCGCCGCCGGAGAGCGAGACCGGCAGCCCGAGCACCACGCGCTCGGCCCCGAGCTCGGCCACGAGCCCCCGCAGCCGAGCCATCCCCCGCCGCGACGCCGGAGCGGCCACCGGATCGAGCGGAGTGGCCAGGACGCCTGTCGGATCGCTCACCGCGCAGCCGCAGCGAGCCCGGCCGTAGTCGAGCGCCAGCACGCGCATGACCTAGTGTGTACCCGCCAGCGCCGTTTGCACCGCCTCGCGCGCCGCCATGATCGCCTCCGCCAGCTTGCCGGGCTCCCGGCCGCCGGCGCGGGCCAGCGTGTCCCGGCCACCGCCGCCGCCGCCGACCACGGCCGCGGCCGCCTTCACGATCTCCCCGGCGCGGACGCCGCGCTCGACCAGCGCGGGGGCCACCGAGGCGACGAGGTCGACTCGCTCATCCCCCGCGCTGCCGAGCACGATGATCCCGTCGCCAAGCTTGTTCTTCACGCGGTCGGCCACATCGAGCAGCGCCTTGCCGTCACGGGCCGGCACCGCGGCCGCGACGATCCGAGTCCCGTCGACCTCGACCGCGCCGCCGACCAGCGCCTCGACGTCGACCTGGTTGCGTTGGGCACCGCCGCTGCGTAGCTGCCGCTCGAGCTCGCGCACCCGAGCGCGGAGCTCGCCGACCGCGGGGGCGACGCGCTCCGGCGGCACCTTGAGCTCCTCGGCCGCCGCGCTCAGCGCCTGGTCGTGGCGGCGCATCAGGCCGACCGCCTCCGGCCCGGTCACCGCCTCGATCCGGCGCACGTTGGCCGCGCTCGAGGTCTCGCTCAGCAGCCGAAACAGACCGATCTCCGCGGTGTTGCGCACGTGCGTGCCGCCGCACAGCTCCCGCGAGAAGGAACCGTCCCCCACCTCGACCATACGGACCACGTCGCCGTACTTCTCCCCGAACAGCGCCATCGCCCCGAGGCGCCGCGCCTCCTCGAGCGTGGTGGTGAGCGCGCGGACCGGCTGCGCCGCGAGGACCCACTGGTTGACCTGTTCCTCGACCTGTCCGAGCTCGGCGTGGCTGAGCCCGCTGCCGTGGGTGAAGTCGAAACGGAGCTTGTCGGGTCCGACGTACGAGCCGGCCTGGCGCACGTGGGGGCCGAGCAGCCCCCGCAGCGCGGCGTGAAGCAGGTGCGTGGCGGTGTGGTTGCACTCGCTGGCGTGGCGGGCGGCGCGGTCGACGTGGGCCCGCACGCGCTCTCCGGGCTCGATCGCGCCGCGCTCGGGCACGAGCGCGATCACCTGGTCCTCGCCCAGCCGCACCACGTCCTCGACCCGGGCGCGGCAGTCGCCGTCATGGCACTCGACGTAGCCGGAGTCGGCGACCTGACCGCCGCCGGTGGCGTAGAACGGCGACTCGACGAGCTTGACCAGCACGCGTCCGTCCTCGGCCACCGCCGCTCCCACGGTGGTGTCTCGGTCGGTGGTCTCGTAGCCGACGAACTCGGTCGCGAAGCCGGCCCGCGCCGCCAACGTCTCGGCGAGCTCCCGCGTGTGCTCGTCGCCGCGGCCGCGGCCGGCGCTCGCTCGGGCCCGGCTGCGCTGCTCGTCCATCAACGCCTCGAACCCGGCCTGGTCGACGCCCATGTCGTGCTCGGAGACCAGCTCGAGCGTGAGGTCGATCGGGAAGCCGTAGGTGTCGTGCAGCCGGAAAGCGTCCTCGGCGCGGATGCCCTCCGCGCCCGAGGCCCGGGCGCGCTCGATCAGCTCCCCGAGCTGCCGCATGCCCTGCTCGAGGGTGTGTCCGAAGCTCTCCTCCTCGGAGTCGAGCCACCGCCGGATCGCCTCTCGCTGCTCATGGAGCTCCGGGTACTCGGCGCCCATCAGCTCGCCGACCCGCTCGGCGTAGCGGGCCAGGAACCCCGGCTCGAGCTCGAGCGCGCGCCCCTGCTGGATCGCCCGGCGCATGATCCGGCGCAGCACGTAGCCGCGGTCCTCGTTGGAGGGAACGACGCCGTCGGCGACCAGGAACGTCATCGCCCGGCCGTGGTCCGCCAGGATTCGCATCGCGCGATCGGTGGGAAAGTCCTCCCCGTAGCGGCGACCGGAGAGCTCCTCGCCGAGCGAGATCAGCGGCGCGAACTGATCGGTCTCGAACACCGACTGCTTGTCCTGGAGGATCGCCGCCATCCGGTTCAGCCCCAGGCCGGTGTCGATGTTGTTGGCCGGCAGCGGCGCCAGCACGCCCTCGGGCTCCTGCTCTAGCTGCATGAACACGAGGTTCCAGTACTCCATGAAGCGCTCGTTCTCGCCGCCGGGCAGGTCCTCCGGCGCGCCGAACTCGAGCCCGCGATCGAGGTACAGCTCCGAGCACGGCCCGCACGGACCGGTGGGACCGGCCTGCCAGAAGTTCTCCGAGCGCGGCAGCTCGACGATCCGCTCGCGTGGCACGCCGACCGCCAGCCAGGCGGCGATCGCCTCCTCGTCGGGACCGAGTCCGAGCGCCTCGTCGCCCGCGAACACGGTGATCCAGACGTCCTCGGGGCGAAAGCCGAAGCCCTCCAGCGAGAGCTCCCAGGCGAACCGCACCGCCTCGGGCTTGAAGTAGTCGCCGAACGAGAAGTTGCCGAGCATCTCGAAGAACGTGAGGTGTCGCGTGGTCGTCCCGATGATCTCGATGTCGGCGGTGCGGAAGGTCTTCTGGCAGGTGGTCACGCGCGGATGCGGCGGCCGCTCGCGACCCTGGAAGTAGGGCTTCAGCGGGTGCATCCCCGCCACCGTGAACAGCGCCGAGGGGTCGTGCTCCGCCGGGATCAGGGAACCCGACGGCAGTCGCCGATGATCGCGCTCGATGAAGAACTCGAGGAACCTGCGCCTGATCTCATCGGAGGTCATCTGCAGGAGTGTAGGCTCGATCTGCCGGGGGCACCGATCAAAGCTCACCAAGTTGCTCGGACGGTGATCATCCCGATGCTCCGACGCCACCCCCGTCGCCTGCTGGCGCTCGGGCTGCTGATGCTCGCGCCCGCCGGCGCGCATGCGGCTGCGCCTGACCCCACCGGCTTCCGTCTCGAGTCCGCGGCCCTCACGGTGCACGAGAGCGCCGGCGCCGCGGTGGTCACGGTGCAGCGCGCGGACACCCTCCGCGAGGCGCAGGTTCGCTACATAGCGCTCGGCATCGGCGTTCCCTGCGGCGAGGGCCCCGCCGCGACCCAGTGCTCGGCCGAGTCCCCCTACGACTTCACGGCCGTCAAGGGGATGCTCGACTTCCCGGCCGGCGTGGCTCGCCAGCGCTTCCGCGTGCCGATCGTCGACCACGGAGTCTTCGCGCTGGCGAAGACGGTCAGAATCGCGTTGTTCGGCCCCTCGCCGATCGGCTTGGCGAAGCCATCCACCGCGGTGCTGACGATCGTCAACGACGACCCACCGCAACCGGTCACTCCCGGGAACCCGCTCGGGGTCGCCCCCGCCGTGGCGGCCCCGTCGAACCCGCTGGCCGGCGCCCGTTTCTTCGTCGATCACGAGGACGCCGCCGCCCTCGCGGCCCGGACCTACCCGGCGCTCCGGGCGATCGCCGATCAACCCGGCACCGCCCGCTTTGGCAAACTCAGTGGCCCCGACGTCGGAGTCGCCGCGAACCATTACCTGACGCGCGCGGCCGCCCAGGAGCCCGGCACCGTGCCGATGCTGGCCACCATGGGCATCCTGAGCGGCCACTGCGGCCACTGGTCTGACCCGCCCGACCGGCAGGCCGCCTATCACCGGTTCATTTCCCGGTTCGCGCAGGGCGTCGGTGACTACCGGGCGGTCCTGTTCCTGGAGATGGATTCGCTGATCACCACCCCGTGCTTGAGCGCCCAGGGTGTCGCCGTCCGCGTCGCCGAGCTGCGCGACGCGATCGCCGTTCTCAGCGCCAACTGCCCGCGGCTGGTCGTGTACCTCGACGCCGGCGCCGCCGACGCCGTGCCGGCCAAGCGGATCGCGTATCTCCTGCGCGCTGCCGGTGTGGAGCGGATCCAGGGCTTCTTTCTGAACTCGACCCACTTCGACTGGACCTCCAACGAGATCCGGTTCGGCGAGACGATCTCCACCCTGACCGGCGGCAAGCACTTCGTGATCAATACGGGCGAGAGCGGACGCGGTCCGCTGGTCCCGCGCGACCGGGTGCGCCAGGGCAACGAGAGGCTGTGTAACCCGCCCGGGCGCGGCCTCGGTCCTCGGCCGACCGCCGACACCGGCTTCCGGAACGTCGACGCCTTCGCCTGGACCAGCAACCCCGGCGAGTCAGGCGGCGCCTGCGTCCCCGGAGCGCCGCCGGCCGGCGCGTACTGGCCCGCTTACGCGCTCGGCCTGGTCCGCAACGCCGTCTATGCCGTGGACGCGCACGCTCGGCTCGGGCCGGCGCTGCGCGTCACCGGCGCTAAGCGATAGCGACGCGCCGGGGGCCGGGGCGCGCCACCGGCGCTACCGCTAGCGACGCGCCGGCGGCCGGGGCGCGTCAGCGCGCCCGCGCGATCGTCCCCCACCCGATCACCAGCTCGCCGTCCATCAGGCAGGCCAGCTGGCCGGGCGCCGCGCCGTCGACGGGATCGGCCAGCTCGAGGGCGAGCGAGGCGTGAGCGCCGGCCGGCGGCGGCTCGAGCAGCCGGGCCCGCAGCGGCTCGGCTCGGTAGCGCAGCTTCACCCGGTCGACCCGGCTGCCGCCCCGGTGCAGGCGAGCGCCGCGGATCGCCACCCGGCGCGTGCGCAGCGCCGCGCGCGGGCCGACGATCACCCGGTTGCTGACGGCGTCCTTCTCGAGCACGAACAGCGGCTCGCCGCGGGCGAGGCCGAGGCCCCGGCGCTGGCCGACGGTGAAGCGATGCTGCCCGGCGTGACGGGCCACGGGGCTTCCGTCGCGGTCGACGATCGCGCCCGGTCGGTCGCCGAGGCCTCCGTGACGAGCCAGGAAGCGAGCGCGGTCGGTCCCGGCCAGGAAGCACAGGTCCTGCGAGTCGGCCTTGGCGGCCACCGGAAGCCCGGCCTGACGGGCGATCTCCCGCACCTGCGGCTTGTTGAGCCGGCCGAGCGGAAAGCGCATCCGGGCCAGCGACTCCGGCGCCAGCGCGGCGAGCATGTAGGTCTGATCCTTGGCCGGGTCAGCCGCCGCGCGCAGGAGCGGACCGGCGTCATCGCCGTTCTCAGCCGTCCGCGCGTAATGGCCGGTGGCCAGGCGGTCGCAGCCAAGGCGGTCGGCCACGGCGAGCAGCGCGTCGAGGCGGACGTGGCCGTTGCAGCCCACGCAGGGGTTCGGCGTCTCCCCGGCGGCGTATCCGGCGATGAACGGCTCGACCACGCCGGAGCGGAACTCGGCCCGGAGATCGATCGTGAAGTGCGGCAGGCCGAGCGAGTGCGCGAGCGCGCGGGCCTGAGCCACCGCGGTGGCCGAGCAGCAGCTGCGCTCGCCGTCGTTCTCCGGATCGGCCCACAGCTCGAGGGTGGCGGCCACGACCTCACCCCCGCGCCGGCACAGCAGCGCAGCGACCGCGCTGTCGACGCCGCCGCTCATGGCCACGAGCGTCCGCCGGCTCCCGGAGCGCGCCACCGCCCCGCGCTCGCGAACCGCCGCGCCGAGCGCTCGGTGCATCGCGTCGGCGGCCAGCTCGGCGGCATGGAGCTTGCCGGGGCTGAGTCCGCCGAGCTCGGCGGCGATCTCCCGCGCGCCGATCCGTCCCGCCGCCAACACCGCCGCTCCGCGGATCAACTCGACGGCGGCGCTGCCGGCCGCGGTCGCGGCGCCGCACCCGCGGGCGTCGAAGCCGGCGCCGGCCACCCAGGCATCGTCGACGCTCACCGAAAACCGGATCTCGTCGCAGCAGGCGCCGCCGCCGGCGGTCACCGTGTGAGCGTCGGGCGGTCGGTGTCCGCGCCCCTGGGGCGAGCTCAGATGATGTTCGAAGGCAAGCGTGTCCACCTCGGCGAGCATAACCCGCGGCCGAGCGCAGGGATCGATGACACGACGACGATCGGGGTTGCCCGGAGGGCGCAAGCCCGCGGCGCCTGGTAACCGGGGCGTCCGGATGACCGGCCCCACGGACGACGCGCGCAGCGCGGCCCCCTCGGCCTAGGCGCGCCGGATACCGAGCTCGCGCAACTGAGCGGGATCCACCGGCGCCGGCGCGCCGGTCAGCGGGTCGCTGCCGCTGGCCGCCTTCGGGAAGGCGATCACCTCGCGGATCGACTCGGCGCCGGCCAGCGCCGCGACGATCCGATCGATCCCCATTGCGATTCCGCCGTGGGGCGGCGCCCCGTAGCGGAGCGCGTCGAGCAGGAAGCCGAATCGGGCCTGAGCCTCCTCGGGGCCGATCCCGAGCAGCTCGAACACCCGCTCCTGCACCTCGCGGCGGTGGATGCGGATCGAGCCGCCGCCGATCTCGGAGCCGTCGAGGACCAGGTCGTAGGCGCGGGAGGTCAACGTCTGCGGCTGCTCGAGATCCCCGGTCGGCGCGGTGAAGGGATGATGGGCGGCGTCCCAGCGGCCGGCCTCGGCGTCCCAGAAGAAGGCGGGGAACTCGACCACCCAGAGCACGTCGTGGCGGTCGGCCGGAATCAGGCCGAAGCGACCGCCGAGGTCCATCCGCAGCGCGCTGAGCGCCTGGCCGGCGGTGGTCAGCTCGTCGGCGACGATCAGCAGCAGGTCGCCTTCGGAGGCGTTCAGGCGGGCGTTGACCGAGTTAATATCCGGCTCGGAGAGGAACTTGGCGATCGGCGAGCGCCAACCGTCCGGCTGCACGAACGCCCACACGAGTCCTCCGGCGCCGTGTTGGCGGGCGAGCTCGGTCAGCGCGTCGAGCTCCGAGCGGGGCAGCTCGCGCGCTCCGGCGTTGATCCCACGGATCACTCCGCCCGCGGCGAGCGTTTCGGCGAACACCTTGAACTCGGTGCCGGCGAGGGCCTCCCCGAGGTCGTGAAGCTCGAGGCCGAAGCGGGTGTCCGGCCGGTCGATCCCGTACCGGGAGACCGCCTCGGCGAAGGTCATCCGCGGCCACGGCGGAGGCGCCACGGGGAAGCCCTCGCGCTCGAACACGGCGCCCATCACCGCCTCCATCGCCTCGATCACGTCGTCCTCATGGACGAACGCCATCTCGAGATCGAGCTGGGTGAACTCCGGCTGGCGATCGGCGCGCGTGTCTTCGTCCCGGAAGCACCGCGCGATCTGGTAGTAGCGCTCGAAGCCGCCGATCATCAGCAGCTGCTTGAACAGCTGCGGCGACTGCGGCAGCGCGTAGAACGACCCGGGCTGGGTCCGCGCCGGGACCAGGTAGTCGCGCGCGCCCTCCGGCGTCGAGCGGGTCAGGTACGGCGTCTCGATCTCCAGGAAGTCCCGCTCGTCGAGGACGTCGCGCATGGTGGCGATCACCCGATGGCGCAGCGCGATCGATCGTTGCAGCGACGCGCGGCGAAGATCGAGCGCGCGATGCCGGAGGCGCAGGCTCTCGTCAACCGCGCCACCGTCGTCGAGTGGGAACGGCGGCGTGTCGGCGTTGGCGAGGATCTCGACCTCGGAGACCGCCAGCTCGACCTCGCCGGTGGCGAGATTGGGATTGACGTTCTCGGGCTCGCGGCGAGTCACGGTCCCCGCGGCGCTGACCACGTCCTCGGAGCGCAGGCGGTGCGCCGCCGCGTGCGCCCGCGGCGCCGTGTCGGGGTGGAACACGAGCTGCACGATTCCCGAGCGGTCGCGCAGGTCGATGAAGATCAGGCCGCCGTGGTCCCGGCGGCGGTGAACCCAGCCGGAGACCCGCGCCTGCGTCTGCGCCCGCTCAGCGGTGAGCTGGGCGCACCACGAGTCGCGGTAGCCGTTCGGTCGCGGCCCATGCCTCACGAAAGGCGGCTCCCGCGGAGGATGGTCGGAATGACCGTGCCGGCGCTGGTCTCGCGCTGCTCGCCCGACTCCATGTCCTTCAAGCTGACGGTCGCCTGCGGCCGGGCATCGCCGACGATCGCCACGTAGCGCGCGCCGATCCGGTCGGCGTGCTTCAGCTGCCCCTTGAGCGAGCGCCCGGCGAGCTCGAGCTGAGCCTGGAGGCCGGCCCGGCGGGCCTCGCGCGCCAGCTCGAAGGCGATCCGGGAGCCGTCGGGCGCGGCCAGCGCGACGAACAGATCGACGTAGTCGGCGGGCGCCGGCAGCTCGCCCGCCGCCATCAGCATCCGCTCGACACCCGCCGCCCAGCCGGCGGCCGGCGTGTGCGGCCCCTCGAGCAGTTCGATCAACCCGTCGTAGCGGCCGCCGCCGCCGATCCCGGACTGGGCACCCAGCGCATCGCTCGTGAACTCGAACACGGTCCGGGTGTAGTAGTCGAGGCCCCGGACGAGGGCTGGATCGAGCTCGTAGCGGACGCCGGCGTCGTCGAGCAGCCGGCGGACCTGGTCGAAGTGCTCGGCGTCCTCGGGGGCGAGGCGGTCGAGCAGGGTCGGGGCGCCGCGCATGACCTCCCGGGTCCCCGGATCGGTGGCGTCGAATGCGCGCATCGGGTTGAGGTCGATTCGGCTGCGCACCTCCGCGGAGAGGCGATCCTGGTGGGCACGGAGGAAGGCTTTCAGCTCCTCGCGGTACTCGCTGCGGGTCGCCGGCGTGCCGAGGCTCGAGAGCCGCAGCCGCGTGCCCTTGACGCCGAGCGACTCCAGCAGCTCGGCGAGCAGCACGATCAGCTCGGCATCGGACTCCGCTCCGGCGGAGCCGATCGCCTCGGCCCCGACCTGCCAGAACTGGCGGTAGCGCCCGCGCTGCGGCGCCTCCGCGCGGAAGAAGCTCGACAGGTACCACAGCTTCACCGGCTGGGCGAGCTTGCGCATCCCGTGCTCCAGGTAGGCGCGGCACACCGGCGCGGTTCCCTCCGGCCGCAGCGTGAGCGAGCGGCCGCCGCCGTCGTCGAACGTGTACATCTCCTTCTGGACGATGTCGGTCGCCTCGCCGACGCCGCGGGTGAACAGCTCGGTGGCCTCGAACGCGGGGGTCTCGATCCTCCGGTAGCCGGCGGCGCCGAGGATCCGTCTGGCGTGCGCCTCCACGAGCTCGCGCCGCGCCGCCTCGTCCGGGAGGACGTCGTCGGTGCCCTTGGGGGCTTGGATCACGAGCCGTGGGCGAGCTCGCGCAGGAACGGGTTGCCGGCGCGCTCGCGGCCGAGCGTGGTGATGCCCATGTGGCCGGGATAGACGGTGCTCTCCGGCGAGAACGCCGCCATCAGCGACTCGATCGAGGCCAGCAGCGTCGGCCAGTCGCCGCCCGGGAGATCGGTGCGGCCGACCGAGCCCTGGAACAGGACGTCGCCGGAGAACAGCGCCTGCTCGTCGCGGATCGCATACGTCACGTGGCCTGGGCTGTGGCCGGGGGTGAAGACGACATCGATGGTCAGGCCGGCCAGCTCGAGCGTCTCCCCGCCGCCCACCGTCGCGTCGGCCTCATAGCCGTCGAATGGGCCGACCCCGGGGAAGGGCACGTAGTCGTTGACGTTGGCGAGGATCTCGCGTTCGTGCTCGGGGCAGTAGACGGGGGCGCCGGTGGCGCGGGCCACCGCGGCGACCGCGCCGATGTGGTCGAAGTGGGTGTGCGTGAGCAGGATCGCCGCGAGGGTGTCGATGCCGAGCGCCTGCAGTGCGCCGAGGAGGCGCTCGGCCTCCTCGCCCGGATCGATCATGACCGCGGTGGTCGCGTCCTTGCGCCGCGCCACGAAGCAGTTCTCCTGTAGCGGCCCGACCGTGAACATCCGGACGTCGATCATCTCGGTGCCCCGTCGCCCGTCTCGGCCCGCTTGCGCTGACGCCGGCGATACTGGAACTGGTCCATGTAGTACCCGGCCGGGACGTAGAGGACGAGCGCGAACACCGCGAAGCCGGCGGCCGTGACCAGCCGGTGCTGCTTCGGCCCGAAGAACGAGATGAACACGAACATCAGCACCGCCGCGATCGCCGCGCGCTGCAGCGCCGCCTTCCAGGTGGGCGGCGTGTTCAGCCGCCGCTGCCGGGCGTCCTCGCGCGACTGCTTCTTTTTCTCCTCCGGGGTGAGCGGCCGGCCGGTCCGCCCGCGGACCTCGATGTTCCCGGCCGCGGTGCCCCGGTGCTTGGTTCGACGCTTGCGCTTGGTCTGGGCCACACCAGGAGCTTACTTCTCCGCGAGCGCCTCTTCTATGAATCGCAGGTTGGCCACGGGAAGATCGGCCGGAAATCCATCGAACGCCGCCCTCGGCGCGAGTCCGACCAGCTCCGCGCCGCTCGGCTCGGCATGGCGGGCGATCGCCGCGACCACCTCGACGAGCGGCGTCGCGCGATGGTCCTCGACGTTCATCGAGACCTGGGCGATCCCCTGGTGCTCGAGCCACAGCCCGATCGCGCGCACCGACGCGAGGCCCTCCGGCCCCCCCTCGCGGATCCGGGCCGCGATCGCCCTGGCGTCCGCGAGCGTCGCTGGCGGCGCCAGCTCGACGTTGAAGGCGATCAGCGGCGGCCGGGCGGCGACGAGCACGGCCCCCGCGGTGGGGTGCAACCGCAGCGGACCGAAGTCCGGCCTCAGCTCACCACGCGCGATTCGCTCGCCGAGCGCCACTGGGCCACCGTGCCTGAGCCCGGCGCGGGTCCGGCCCGCCGCCAGGATGCCGTAGAGGAACACGGGCAGCTCGAGCTGCTCGCCGAGCTGATCACCGAGGACGAGCGCCTCGGCGCAGGCCGCGCCGCGGTCGCCGTCGCGGAGGTAGACGATCGGGGCCACGTCGATCGCGCCGACGCGCGGATGCACGCCGGCATGCCGGTTGATGTCGATGCGGTTGATCGCCTCCGCGGCCCCACGGGTGACGGTGGCGGCGAGCTCGCCGGGCGAGCCGGCCAGCGTGTACACGCTGCGGTGATGGTCGGGGTCGGAGTGGACGGCCAGCATCCGGCCGGCGAACGCGTGGGCGATCGCCTCGATCGCCGAGCGCTCGCACCCCTCGGAGACGTTCGGCACCGCAAGCAGCGTCGGGCCGCTCACATCGCCAGCTCGTCGAGCACGTAGGCGCCGCCGTCCAGCACCGGGAGGCCGTCGATCTCGAGGCTGGCCTCGAGGATCACCACGTCGAGATGGATCGGGACCGAGACGGTGCCGCCGATGCCCGCGCTGGCGCCGAAGGCGACGTGGACGGTGCCGAGGATCTTCTCGTCCTCGAGCACATTCCCCGTGAGCCGGGCCCGGTCGTTGGTGCCGACGCCGAGCTCCGCCAGGTTCGTGCCGAGCTCGCCGTGGGCCTCGAGCCGCCGCAGGTACTCGGGACCGAGGCCGCCGTCGGCGTCCACGATGCGACCGTCCTCGACCGTCAGCAGCGCCGGCTCGTCGCTCAGACCGAGCGGGGCGAGGCTCGAGGCGACGAACGTCCCGCTACCGGTGACCGGCGCGATGAACGCCTCGCCGCACGGCAGGTTCCCGAACGCCCCGGGGCGACTGAGGTCGCCGTCGTCCGAGATCCCGCGGCGGCCGCCGAGCTCGAGCCGCAGGTCCGATCCGCGGGGACAGGTGACGTGGGCGAGCGCGCCCTCGTCGAGCAGCGCCGCCACCGCGCCGGAGCGCCGCGCCATCGCGTCGAACTCGACCGCCATCACGCGCGCCAGCATGTCCTCGGTGACACCCGGCATCGTCGCACCGCGCGCGCCGGCGTCACTGGCGCGCTTGCGCGCAGTCGTATGGCTGAGCGACCTGGTGGTGGGGGCGATGAACACATCGCAGGACTCGAGTGCCGCCGCCAGGACTCGCGGTGGCTCGCTGCCGTCGGTGGCCCGCTCGTCCATCACCGCGAGGACGGCGTCCGCCGACGCGGCGGACGCCTCGTCGCGCAGGGCCTCCCCGATCCTCCGCGTCTGCCGGTCGGCCACCACCAGCACCTCCTCTCCCGGCCTTGCGGCCAGGCATTGGCGCACGACGGTTCGGACGGCCGCAGCCAGGTCGGGCATCGGCGCGGATCATATGTCCCGTCGGCGCCGCCGCGAGGCCCGATGCCGGTTGCCCGCTGCCGGCTTGCCCGCTGCCCTGTCGCGGTCGCGCGGGCGACCCGGCGAAGCCGTCGCCGTGAGCGCTCGCCGCTAGACTCACCGTCCCTCGCCGGAGTAGCTCAGTCGGTTAGAGCAGCGGAATCATAATCCGCGTGTCGGGGGTTCGAGTCCCTCCTCCGGCATCACGTTGTTCGTGGGGATTTCTCTTGTTTACGGGGGATTCCGCGGATTCGGTGGCGCGGCTGGCGACCGCTACGGACCGCCAGAAACCGCTGGTTGGCTGACAAAACAGTCCAACGAACCGTCCAACATCGAGGACCTCCTGGTTGTTCTGCGGGCAAGGCTGGTCAGCGGCCGCCGCCAACTGGATACACCTGCCGCGGGACCGCAAGTGTCAACGCAGTACGTCCTGTCCGTCCGAAGGAGCAACCCTCTGTGAACATCGGCAGTCGTTCGCGACCCCCCCTGGCGACAAGCGGGGAAGCGAGCCGCTTGCGGTAGAGACCTGCAATGCCGTCAGCGCGCTGATCACACGGCGTGTTTCGTGCTCCCGTCAGTCGTCGACAACCACGAGGAACGGCTTAGCCTTCTCGACGACGCACGTGGCGAGCTCGGCGCATCGGCGCCGCCACGTTTTCACAGAGTGGATCCTCTCGGCGGGAACCATCAACGCGGTTGCTGGCACTCTGGTGATCTCTTCACCCGGATGCCAGTGCCGAAACGGCTGCGCGTCCCGGCCAAGCTCGACGCGGTTCTGGATGACGATGCGTCCGGGAAATGCTGAGGTCGTGCTCCTGCAGCGACGCAGGCCGGCGCCGGTTCGATTGGCCGGCACCCGTCAGCGAGGGAGCCCGGTTGCGGAAGGGTGACCGGGGCGCTCGCGACGCCGTGGTGTCGCGCGTTCAGTTGTCGCGCCGACCGGTTCGGCGACCACCCTCCGCAGGAATGGCTCGACCACCCGGCCGACCGCGGCGGGGTCATCCGCGAACGGCCAGTGACCGCTGCCGTCGAGGATCGCGATCTTCGCGCTCGGGAACGACTCTCGCTGCCGCTCGGCCATCGCCACGGGGATGTATGGATCGTGCGCTCCCCAGACCACCAGCGCGGGACGGTCGAGCGGTCGGAGCTCGTCGGCGAGTTTGCTGGCGGCAGAACCTGGGTCGTTGGTCGCCCGGTAGAGGCGGAGGATCGCACGGGTGGTGCCGGCATCCATGTCGTCGTACATCCGGTCGACGAACGCGCGCGGTAGCCCGCGGGGATTGCCGTGCCGCAGCGCCGTCCGGAGGCCGCTGCGAGTCGTGGTGGCCTGGAAGAGCTCACCGGCGACCGGCGTACGCCAGATGCGCGCCAGGTAGTGCCAGCTGTAGCCGCGCAGGACACCGGTGTTGATCAGCACCACGCTCGCGAACTGGTCGGGATTCTGTGTCGCCCACGCAAGGCCCCACGGCCCGCCGAAATCGTGCAGGACGAGATGCGCACCCTCGATTCCAAGCTGACTCAGTGCCGAGCCGAGGAAGCGGGCGTAACCCTCGACTGTGTAGTCGAAATCCTCCGGCTTGTCCGCCCGACCAAATCCGGGCATATCAAAGGCAACCGCGCGCGCGAACGGCGCAACCCGCGCCAGCAGGTCATCCCAGTCCCGGCGCGAGCCCGGATTGCCGTGGACGAACACGAGGGCGTCGGGCGAGTGCGGGTCACCAGCCGATGAGACCGGAGTGCCAACCCCGTCTACCTCCAGACGCGTCCCGCTCACCGCGGCCGGAAGCGGCGTTCCCTCAGCCCATCCGCCCGAGGGTGGCTGGACGTCGGACGCTCGGCGACGGGCCGCGGTGACCCGCAGCGAGCGCCCCAGGAGCTGCAGAAATTCCGGGTCGGTCGGCCGAATGGCTCGGGAACCGAACGCGAGGAACCCATCGGCGCACCGCCCGTCCTTCGCCGCGGCCGAGAACATCAGGCGTTCAACCGGATTGAACCGCCGCCCAGTGGCGTAGTCCGAGGTCAGCAGGTAGTGCCCGAGCAGCTCACGACGCTGCCGTTTGCCATATCGCTTTATCGCTGCATCCAGCTGCGCGTCGGACGCGCCGCGGTCGAGGGCGCTGCTCAGCTCGTCCGCCAGCCATTCCCCAGACTCGAATGCGAACCCACACCCGACGCCCCACAGAGGGTCCATCGCCATCGCCGCGTCCCCGACGAAGGCAAGTCCAGGCCGTCCGGCGGGTCGGGCCGTGTTCGGCAACTCGAGGGCTCCCAGAATCTTCGAGATCCGCTCGCCCCGCGCGACGTCCGGGCAATTGGGGAGCCCGCGGAAATAGGCCTCGAAGTTCGCCTCAAGATCACGCTTGAACCAGGACTCGCGGTCCTTCGTCTGGAAGGTCGCCATCAGCGTGATGTCGTCATCTTGCGGAAACGCGTACGCGACGTCCGGGTCGAGCAGCCACAAGAACGCGCTATTCGCGGATTCCAGCGGGAGGTTGCGGTAGTAAGCGAAGTAGCCGAAGCGGCCGTGCCGCAGCACTCGCGCCGGTAGCCCGG
>JAFAXX010000051.1 GCA_019240655.1 Solirubrobacterales bacterium | reverse complement strand
ATCGCGCAGGTGGAGCCGAACTCGGGCGACATGTTGCCGATCGTCGCGCGGTCGGCGAGCGGCAGGTTGGCCAGCCCCCGGCCGTGGAACTCCACGAACTTGCCGACCACCCCATGCGAGCGCAGCATCTCGGTGACCGTGAGGACGAGATCGGTCGCCGTGGCTCCCTCCTGGAGCTCGCCGGTGAGCTTGAAGCCGATCACCTGAGGGATCAGCATCGACATCGGCTGGCCGAGCATCGCGGCCTCGGCCTCGATGCCGCCAACGCCCCAACCGAGCACGCCGAGGCCGTTGATCATCGTTGTGTGGGAGTCGGTCCCGATCAGCGTGTCCGGGTAGGCCCGGCCGCGCTCCTCGTCCACGAACACCACTCGGGCGAGGTACTCGAGATTGACCTGATGGACGATTCCGGTGTCCGGCGGCACGACCTGGAAATTGCGGAACGCCCCCTGGCCCCAGCGCAGGAAGGCGTAGCGCTCCTGGTTTCGCTCGAACTCGAGCTCGGCGTTGCGCTCGAACGCTCGCGGCGAGCCGAACACGTCCACCTGGACCGAGTGGTCGATCACCAGCTCGGCCGGCACCAGGGGATTGATCTTCGTCGCGTCGCCACCCATCTCGGCCATCGCGTCGCGCATCGCGGCCAGGTCGACGATCGCCGGCACGCCGGTGAAGTCCTGCATCACCACGCGCGCAGGGGTGAAGGCGATCTCATCGCTCGGCTCGGCTTTGGCGTTCCATCTCGCCAGCGCCTCGATGTCCCGGGCGCGGATCGACTCGCCGTCCTCGTTGCGCAGCAGGTTCTCGAGCAGGATCTTCAGGGAAAACGGCAGGCGGGCGACGTCGTACTTCGACTGCAGCGCGTCGAGCCGGAAGATCTCGAACGACCGCCCGCCGACGGTCAAGGTGCTCTTGGCGTCGAAGCTGTTGGTGGACACGGTGTCAGTCTCCTGGTGCGGGTTCGCTCCCTACTCTAGTTGGCCCTCCTACCTCGTTCTTAGGCACGTCTTCGGCCTGGCTTCAATCGGCCGTCGATCCTCGCTGAGCATTCAATCGACCGCTCAGGAGACGCCGATGACCTACCTACTACGGATCTTCGCCACGCTCGTGGCCGGCGCCCTGGGCGCGCTCGCCGCCGCCGGGGCATACGCCGAATCTCACCGGGTGCCGGATCAGCCATGAGCTCGGACTCGATCGCTTATCCCGCCCGCGGCGCGGCCCGACTCGCGAGCGGCCGGCGCGCCGGCACCGTTGTCGCGCTCCGCAGCCGCGTGCTCGCGTACCCGGAGCTGCTTGCCGTGCTCGCGCTGAGCGCCGTGCTGAACCTGTGGAACCTCGGCCTGAACGGCTGGGCCAACACCTACTACAGCGCCGCGGTTCGCTCGATGAGCACGAGCTGGCATAACTTCCTGTTCGGGTCGCTCGACCCGAGCGGGCTGATGACCCTGGACAAGCCGCCGCTGGCCTTCTGGGTCCAGGCGCTGTCGGTGCGGCTGTTCGGCTTTCATCCGCTCAGCATCCTCGTTCCCGAGGCGCTGATGGGCGTCGCCGCGGTCGGGCTCGGGTTCGACATGACCCGGCGCCGGTTCGGCCGCGCCGCCGGGCTCGCGGCCGGGCTCGCCTTCGCGCTGACGCCGATTACGGTGGCGATCGCGAGGCACAACAACCCAGACGAGCTCCTCATCTTCTGTTCCGTGGCCGCCCTGTGGTGCGCCGTGCGGGCGCTCGAGACCGGGCGCACGAAGTGGCTCGTCTGGTCCGGCGTATGCGTGGGGCTCGGGTTCGAGGCCAAGATGGGCGTGGCCCTGCTGATCGTGCCCGGCATCGCCGCCGCCTATCTGTGGACCGCGCCCCGGGGCCGGATCACCGCCCTGCGCCAGCTGATCGCCGGCGGGGTGGCGATGGCGGCGGTCGGCCTGGCCTGGCCGCTCTTGGTCACACTCACTCCGGCGGCCGACCGGCCGTGGATCTCCGGCACCGCAGACAACAGCGTCTGGTCGCTGATCTTCGGCTACAACGGCCTCGGCCGGGTGGCCGGGCAGTCCGGTGGCCCCGGCGGCGGCGCCGGCGGTCCGGGCGGCGGCGGCTTCGGCGGGACGATGTTCGGCGGCGCCACCGGTCCGTTCCGGCTGCTCCAGTCCGGGCTCGGCGACCAGGCCGGCTGGCTGCTCGGCGCGGCGCTCGTGGCCGCCGTCGCGATCCTCGTGCTCGCCCGCGCACGCCGGCGCGATCAGCGCACCGGATGGGTGATCCTCGTCAGCGGCGCGCTCCTCACCACGGCGGTCGTGTTCAGCTTCGCGCAGGGGATCTTCCACCCCTATTACGTCTCGTTCCTGGCTCCGTTCGCCGCGGCGCTGGTGGGCGCCGGGTTCGGCACGATCGTTCCCCGTTCGCTCGGCGGCGTGGGCGAGGGCCGGACCATGCGCGTGATCGCGCCGGCGGTCATCGCCGGCGGCGCGAGCACCGAGCTGGCCGTGCTCGGCGGGTTGAACGGAGCGCTCTCGTGGGCTGTCCCGGTGATGCTGGTTCTCGCCGTGAGCGGCGCTGTGCTGCTGGCCCTGAGGCTTCCGGCCCGCCTCCGCGCCGCCGTGGTGGCGGTAGCGTTCGCCGAGCTGCTGGCCGCGCCCGCGGCGTGGGCGGTCCAGACCCTCGGGCACCCCACTAGCAGCACGTTCCCGGCCGGCGGGTCGGCGAACGCCTCGATCGGCGGCCCGCGCGGCCCAGGCGGCGCCGTCGGCTCGAGAGCCGCCGGGTTCGCCCCGCCGGGGCTGTTCGGCGGCGGACCTCCCTCCGGCGGGAACGGCGCACCCGGTCGCAGCGGAACGCTCGGCGGCGTTGGCGGCTTCGGCGGCGTTGGCGGCTTCGGCGGCGGCATGTTCGGCGGCGACAGCGCCTCCCTCACCGCGGCGATCGACTACGCCAAGGCCCACGGCGGCGGGACGATCGCGGTGGAGAGCCAGAGCAGCGCCGCGACGGCGATCCTCTCGTCCAACGCGAATACGGCCGGCCTCGGAGGCTTCTCCGGCCGCGAGAGCTCGGTGACACCCCAATGGCTGGCGATGGAGGTAGGCCGGGGTCATGTGCGGTGGGTCATCATGGACACCACGAATCGGATGCAGCTTCCCGGCGACACCCGGAGCGGCAGTCAGGAGGCATTGAGTATCGTCGCGAAGGCATGCCGGGCCGTGAGCGCGACCAACGTAGCCATGTACGATTGCTCTGGCCGAGCGGCCGCGATTTTGGAGGCCGCCAGGGGTTAAGGCCAGACATGCTCAAGCCGAGGTTCGCAACCGCCGAGACCACCCTCGTGCGCGGGTGGATCTGGGCGGCCCTGGCTGTGGCGGCGGCCCTGGTGCTCGCCCCGGCGGCGCGGGCCGACACCAGCCAAAGCATCAACTGGGCCGGCTACGCGGTTCATCGTGCGGGGGTCTCGTTCCATCAGGTCTCCGCCTCGTGGACGCAGCCGACCGCTTCCTGCACCCGCGGCGAGGAGACGTTCTCGGCCTACTGGGTCGGCCTCGGCGGCTTCTCGGAGAAGTCGAACTCACTCGAGCAGATCGGCACCGAGGCCGACTGCGGTATCGGCGGCGTTCCAATCCTGAGCGCCTGGTATGAGGTCATACCCGCGGGGCCCCGGACGATCGGGATCACCGTCCGGGCGGGCGATCGCATCTCCGCCAGCGTGACCGTGGTGGGACACCAGCTGACCCTGTCGCTGACCGACGCCAGCCGCCACCGCGGGTTCAGCCGTACGCTGCGGGCCCCGGCGGTCGACGTCTCCTCGGCGGAGTGGATCGTCGAGGCGCCCTTGGGCTGCGCGGTCACCATCGCCAGCTGCCAGAACCTGCCCCTGGCGAACTTCGGCGCCGCGATGTTCCGCGCCGCGCGCGCCGTCGGCTCGAAGGGCCACAGCGGCTCGATTTCGTCCCCGCGCTGGCGCGCGACGAGAATCAACATGTCGCCGCGCGGCCGGCAGCCTGCCGACTACGGCGGCTATGGGATGGCCGTCGGCCTCGCCGACCCTTCGCCGCTGCAGGTCGGAGGGAGCGCGTTCACGGTCACCTTCACCCCGATGGCAGTGCCCGGTTACCTCGCGCGGGCGCCGCGGAGCGCGGCGGCCGCCCCAGGTCGCCGCTTCCATTGAGCGCCCGCGGCGCCGCGAGCCGAGCCCTCCGGTGCGCGAAGCCGCGGGCTCCTATGAAGCTCTTAGGCGGCGCCTACGCCGCTCTCGCGCTCCGGCGCGATGATCGGCACCATGACCACGAACCCGGCCCCCCATCTGTTCTGGATAACCAGCCGCGCCGCCGGCTTCACCGCCCTGATTCTGGCCAGCTTGGCCGTCTCGGTCGGACTGGTGATGAGCATCAAGCTGCTCCGCGGCCGGGTCTTGGATCTACGGGTTACGCACGAGATCCTCTCCCTCTCGACGCTGGTGGCGCTCGTGGTCCATGCCGGCTCCCTCCTCGGCGACCAGTATCTGCACCCGTCGCTGGCCGACATAACGGTTCCGCTCGCGGGCGCCTACAAGACGGTGTGGACCAGCCTCGGGATCGTCAGCGGGTGGTCGCTGATCGTGCTCGGCCTCTCCTACTACGCCCGCCGCTGGATCGGCGCCGTCCGCTGGCGAAAGCTCCACCGTTTCACCGCGCTGGCGTGGATCGCCGGCCTCGTGCACTCCCTAGGCGAGGGCACCGACGCCGGACAGCTGTGGTTCCTGGCCATGGTGGCGATCGTCGTCATCCCGGCACTGGCGCTGCTGGCCACCCGGTGGGTCGGCGGCGGTGACCTGGCGCAAGGCCGCGGCGGCCGCCGCGCCGCCCCCGCCCCCGCCGGCTGAGCCGGCACAAGGCCGCCGCGGGCGCCGCACCCGCACCCGCCGGCTGAGCCGGCACCGCCTGCAATAATCGATCGGTGCGACGGAGGCGTCGGATCGCGTGCGTGGTTGCCGTTCTCGGCGCTCTGATGCTGCTTGTGCCGGGCGCGGCGCTGGCCACGTCGGCCGGCGATCAGCAGTACGTCGACCCTCTGGCGGGCTCGGGGACCTCCACCTCCGCGCCGGCTTCCACGGGGACGCACGCCCCCGCGCCGGCCCCGACGGCGTCGCCGGCCCCCGCGCCGGCCTCGGAGAGCACCTCGGTGGGCGGCGCGCCTGCCACCACGAGCGCCACCACGAGCGCCGCCCCCGCCACTGTGCCCGCCACCACCCCGCCCGCGAGCTCCGAGACCGCGACGATCGCGGCGAGCGCCATCTCCAGCGGCACCGGCTCGTCCTCGCCAGCGACGCTTCCGTTCACCGGGATGAACGTCTGGGTCTGCGCCCTCGTCGGCGCGGGGCTGCTCGGTACCGGGGTCGCCGTGCGCCGGCTGCTGCGCGCGAGTTACGGCCGAAACCACTAGTAAATGGCCGGCCGGCCGGCGTCGGTGGCGATCGACGCCCGCGCGGCGATCCGGGCCGAGATCGGCGGCGTCGAGCGGCTGGCCCGGGAGATGGCGGTGCGGCTGCCGGCGCTGCGCCCCGATCGCTACCGGGTGCTCCGCCCGCCGGCCGCGCTTGCGCATCGGGCCGGGCACCTGTGGGAGCAGACGCTGCCGCTCTGGGCCCGCCGCTGCGCGCTGCTGTACTGCCCGGCAAATCTCGCCCCGGTATTCGGGCGACGCAACGTCGTGGTGATCCACGACGCCGCGGCGCTCCGCGATCCGAGCGCGTACTCGCGCGCCTATGTCGGCTATCAGCGCCGGATGCTCCCGGCGATCGCGGCCCGGGCCCGGCTCGTGCTCACGGTCTCGGAGTTCGCGCGCGCGGAGCTGATCGAGGTCGTCGGCCTGGCGCCCGACCGAGTCCAGGTGATCGCCCCCGGGGTCGACGCCCGCTTCGGCGCCGCCGACCCGGCCGGCGCAAGCGAGCGCTACGGGCTGGGGCGCCCCTACGTGCTCGCACTCGGCACCGTCTCGCCGCGCAAGAACCTGGCTGCGCTGGCGCCCGCCGCGAGCGCCCTCGCCGAGCGGGGGATCGAGCTCGTGATCGCCGGCGGCGAGCGGTCCTACCTGCCGGTGCCGCGCGTACCGCTGCGCCGGCTCGGCTACGTACCCGAGTCTCAGCTCGCGTCCCTCTACGCCGGGGCCCGCGCCCTCGCGATGCCCTCGCGGCACGAGGGCTTCGGGTTGCCCTGTCTGGAGGCGATGGCGTGCGGCACGCCCGTCGTGGCGGCGCGGCGGGGAGCGCTGCCCGAGACGGTCGGAGACGCGGGCCTGCTCGCCGACCCCGACGACCCCGAGGAGTTCGCCGCCGCGGTGCTGGCGGCGGTGAGCGATGAGACGCTGCGGCGCGAGCTGGCCGAGCGCGGCCGCCGGCGCGCGGCCGCGTACTCGTGGGAGCGCACCGCCGCGCTGACCGACGCCGCGATCGGCGAGCTGCTCGAAGAAGCGCGTCCGGGCGCTCCGAATCGAACCGGCGAGTGTTCAAGCCAGCGTGCCTAGACTGCCGCCCATGTCCGGGACGCGACTTGTCACCGCCGTGCTGGCTCTGATCGCCGTGCTCGCCGCGCTGACGCTGGCCGCCGGACCGGCCGCGGCGGCGACGCCGAGGGCGCAGCGCGCCGTCCCCCAGGGGTTTGTCGGGACGGTGGCCGACGGGCCTGTGTTCCCGGACACCGACAACCACATCAACCTCGGGCGGCAGCTCGACGTGATGGTCGCGAGCGGGGTCGAAAGCGTCCGGGTGGTGTTCGACTGGGCTCAGGCGCAGCCATATTCGAGCTGGAGCGACGTTCCGGCCGCCGAGGCACGTCAGTTCGTCGACGAGGACGGGATCCCGACGCGCTTCGCCGCCCCGGACCAGATCGTCGGCCTCGCGGCGCAGCGCGGCCTCACCGTCCTGCCGATCGTCATCGACGCGCCCCCCTGGGACGCCGCTCCGAAGCAGTCGGCGGTCGAGGCCAACCCGCGATCGGTCTACTGGTACGGCCAGTTCGCCAAGGAGCTGGCCGCGCGCTATGGGCCGCACGGCAGCTTCTGGGCCACCCACTCGCCGAAGGTTCCGATCACCATGTGGCAGATCTGGAACGAGCCGGATCTCACCATGTTCTGGCCGGCGCAGCCGTTCGCGCGGAGCTACGTGACGATGCTGGCGGCGGCCCGCCGGGCAATCCGCAGCGCGGATCCGAAGGCCAAGATCCTCCTCGGCGGGCTCACCAACTACTCGTGGAACGACCTGGCTCAGATCTACAAGGTCAAGGGAGCGGCCTCGCTGTTCGACGTCGTGGCGATCCACCCGTACACGAAGACCCCGTCCGGCGTCATCAAGATCCTCGGCCTCGTGCGCAGCGTGATGAACGCTCACGGTGACGGCCAGAAGCCTTTGCTCGCCGACGAGGTCAGCTGGCCGTCGTCGCGGGGTTCCGCGAATGACCACAGCGGCTTTTCGTTCTCCACCACCGAGGCCCAGCAGGCGAGCGACCTGAGCCAGGTGCTCCCGCTGCTGGCCGCGAACCGCATCCGGCTGCGGCTGGCCGGTTTCTACTACTACGACTGGGCCAGCGTGGAGATGGCGACCGGCCCATCGTTCTCCTACGCCGGGCTGTTTCGCTACGTGAACGGAAGGTTCGTGGCCAAGCCGGCGTTCGCCGCGTTCAAGCGGGCGGCGCTGGCGCTCGAGCACTGCCGGGCCAAGCAGCGCGCCACCGGCTGCCGCAACGGTTGAGTCACGGGTTGGACGTGGTCGTCGTCGCGGCGGCGAGGACCCCGGCACTCAGCACGCGGTCGACGCCGCGGCGCCACTCGCCTCGCGCAGACCGGCGGCGAACGCCGCCGCGTCGGCGCTCGTCCCGCCGCCCGGCGGGTTGATCCCGAACCAGTCCTCGCGGTCGGCGGCGTTGCGCTCGGGGGTCACCCAGGTGTAGAGCAGCGCCGCCGCCAGGCCGCAGTCCGAGTGCGCGAGCGCGGATAGCGTCTCGGCGGTGTAGGCCGGGCGCAGGTTCTCCGGTAGATAGTCGAGCGCGCCCGCGGGACTGGTCGTCCACCCGAATTCGGTCACGTACAGCGGCACCGAGCCGAGCCCGAGCGCCGACAGCGCCTCACGCGCCGTCTGGACGCCGGCGAGCACGTTGGCCGGGGTTGGGCCGTAGGGGTGAATCGCCACGCCGTCGAGTTCGCCGCGCAGCGCGGGGAGCGCCTGGATCATCGCCGTCAGCGTGGCCTGCGGATGGGTCAGCCCGCCGACGATCACTCGGGCCCCCGGGTCCACCGCGTGGATCGCCGCCCGGGCGGCGGCGTAGAGCTCGGCGTACCGCGCGGGCGCCGGCGCCGGGTTCCAGAACTCGGCGTTGTCGGGCTCGTTCCAGATCTCGAACGTGTCGACCGGCTCGGGCGGGAGCCGCGGGTGGGCGCTCCAGAACGAGCCGCCGGCGCCGTAGCGGGCGGCCAGCGCGGCCGCGTAGGCGGCGTAGTCGCCGTCCGAGGCCGGCGGTGAGTGGTCGTGGCCGGGAATCGACTGCGCCCAGGATGCCGAGTAGTCGACGATCGGCAGCCACCTCAGGCGGTGGGTGGCGAGCGAGCCGGCGATCGCGTCGTCGAAGCGCCAGTCGTAGCGGTGCAGCCCCCCGGCCGGCGGGCTCGGCTCGGCAGCCTCCCACAGCGCGTCGCTGCGCGCGAGCACGGCGCCGGTCGCCGCGAGCGCGGACAGCTGGCGGTCGATCTGCGCCGGTGAGTAAGTCCGGTCGTTGAACAGGCGGTTGACGTTCGCCCCGAAGCTGGGCGCGGGCGCCAGAGGCGAGGGCGCGGTCAGGGTGGACGGTGCCGAGGCGGTGGTGCTGGCGCGGTGCGGCCCGCCTCCGCCGGGCCCGCTGCGCCCACCCCCCGGCCCCCCGCCCCCGCCCGGCCCCCCGCCCCCGCCCGACGCGGCGGCGGCGACGAGGACGGCGGCGAGGGCGAGGGCCGCCAGTGCGGCCAGCCACCACCATCGGCGGGCGGCGCTCATCCGCGGGCGCGCCGGAGTGCCTCGAGCTGACGGCGCTCGCGCCGCGCCGGGCGCCCGAGCGCGCGCTTGGCCACGATCCGCGAGGCGAACGTGAGGCCCTGCGCGGCGTCGTCGAGCGCCTGCCGTCCGCGGCCGAGGCGGCGAGCGACGACCTCCCGACGCGCACGGGCGAGTTGCTCGAAGGGCTCCGCGCCGAACGCCGCTGTGGTCGAGTGGCCGCGGTGGTGGAGGACGCGGGCGCCGGGCCAAAACCACGTCTCGACGCCGGCGCGCGCCGCGCGCAGCCCGAGGTCGAGGTCCTCGCCGTAGAGGAACAGCCGCTCGTCGAACGGGCCGAGGCGGCGTAGCGTGTCGGTGCGGGCGACTAGCGCACAGCCGACGGCCCAGCCGACCCGCCGCGGCGCCGCCGCGCGCCACGGAGCCACGGCGGGCAGTCCGACCAGCGAGGGTGAGATGAGCGCGCGCAGCAGGTCGGCCGCGGACGCCGGCCGCGGGTGGACGGTGTCCTGACGCGAGCCGTCCGGGTTCAGGACGAGCGGCGCGAGCAGGCGCTCCCCCCGGTCGCGCCACATCGCCTCGGCGGCGAGCGCCAGCAGCGAGTCGTCGATCGCCTCGACGTCCGGGTTGACCAGCGCGGTGACCGGGGTGCGGACGTCCCGGAGGCCGCGATTGTTGGCCGCCCCGAACCCGAGGTTGGCGCCGGCCTCGACGACGAGCGTGCAGAGGTGAGTGCGCGCCACGGCGACGCTGTCGTCCTCCGAGCCGCAGTCGACCACGATCACCCGCGACCCGGAAAGGTGGCGCTCCAGCGACTCCAGCAGCCGCGGCAGGTATGCCGCCGAGTTGTAGGCGACCGTCACCAGGCTGAGGTCGCTGGCCGCCGCCTGCCGCGGCGCTCGCCGTGCCGCGCGGGCGCGGCGCTCGAGCCGAGCCAGCGCCTGCGCGTACGCACGCTCAGTCGCGCGGCGGTGAAAGCGCCGGCGCGCGCGTTCCCGGCCGGCGGCGCCCAGGCGGGCGGCTCGCTCGGGATCGTCCACGACCGCGACGATCGCGCGCGCCGCCGCGGCGGCGTCGCCGGCCGGGTAGAGGATCCCGCACGACGAGTCGACGATCTCGGCCGGCCCGGCGACCGCGGGGACGATCGCCGGGCGTCCAACCGCCAGGGCTTCGAGCACGGCGAGCCCGAACGGCTCACGCGCGGCGCAGTGAAGGAAGCAGCTGGCGCGCGTCAGCGCCGCCCGCGGGTCCTCGGCCGCGCCGGGGAACTCGACGGCGCCGGCCAGGTCGGGGGCACGGGCGCGCGCCCGCAGCTGCTCCAGCAGCTCGGCGCCGCGGTGGTCCAGGGGCGCGCCGACCAGGCGAAGACGCAGGTCCGGGCGCTGCCGGCGGGCCAGCGCGCAGGCCTCGAGCGCGACCTCGGGGCGCTTCCACGGCGTCAGCGCGCCGAGCGTGATCACCTCCGGCGGGGTCGCCGGAGGACAGTCGGCGGCGAGGCGGTCGACGTCGACCCCGGGATGGATGACCTCGAGCCGCTCCCCGAGGCGTCCCCGGGGATCGAGGTCGATGGCGACGGCGTGGGATGGCGCCGTGATCAGCTCGGCGCGGCCGGCGGCCCAGCGGACGAGCGACCCGCCGAGGCGTCCCGGCAGGAAGTCGTTGTGCGCGAACGCGAGGGCGTAGCCACGCCGGGGGACGATCCGGCAGGCGATCCCGCTGCGCATGCTCCACGCCACCACCACGAGCGGCTCGAGATTGCGCACGAGGCGCTCCACCTCGAGGGCGTGGCCGACCAGCCGGGCCCCGGCGAGCAGGCGATCGCTCACCCGTCCCCGCACGTGCAGGGAGCGCTCCCGGAGCGGGAAGACGCGCAGCCCGCGGGCGCGGGCGGCATAAGCCAGAGTCCCTTCCGGGCAGGCGATCGCGGCGTCACCGGGCGCCGCGCCGGCGACATCCAGCAGCAGTCGCTCCGCCCCGCCGAACCAGCCGGAATAGCTCACGAACAGCATCACGGCGCCGCAGGCTATCTGTCGGCGCGCCCGCTCTCGCGGGGCGCATAGACTGACAGCGGTGCAGGAACTCCTGGACATCGCGGGGGCGAGGCCTCGGGTGGCGCTCGTGCACGACTTCCTCCTCGATATCCGCGGCGCCGAGCGGGTGTTCATGGAGCTGTGTGGGATGTGGCCCGACGCCCACATCTTCACCCCCGTCTACGACGAGGAGGCCACGGAGGGCAGGTTCGCCGGGCGCGTCATCCACACCTCCTACCTTCAGCGCCTGCGCCCGACGGCCCGGACCTTCCGCGCTCTGCTTCCGCTGTATCCGGATGCGATCGAGTCATTCGACTTCTCCGACTACGACCTGGTCATCTCGAGCTCGTCGGCGTGGGCGCACGGGGTGTTGTGCGACGAGCGCACGCTGCACGTCAGCTACTGTCACAACCCGTTCCGCTATGCGTGGAACGATTACGCTCGCACGGTCACCTCGCACCGCAACCCGCTGATGCGCGCGTTCCTGCGGCGCACGTTCCGGCGCTGGCGGATATGGGATGGGGCGGCCGCTAAGCGCACCGACCGGTACGTGGCCAATTCGTCGACGACGCAGGCCAGGATCAGGACCTACTTCGGCCGGGAATCGGGGATCGTCTACCCCCCGGTCGAGACCTCGCGGTTCTCGCCGGGCACCCCCGGCGAGTACTACGCGATCGTCTCCGAGCTGATGCCGCACAAGCGGATCGCGGTGGCGGTCGAGGCGTTCAACGCCCTGCGGCTGCCGCTGATCGTGGTCGGCGACGGCCCGGAGGGACGCCGCCTGCGCAAGCTCGCGGCGAGCAACATCGAGTTCACCGGACGCCTGCCCGACGCGGCGGTGGCCGGCGTGCTGCAGCGCGCCCGCGCGCTCATCCAAACCTCGGTGGAGGAGTTCGGCATCGCCACCGTGGAGAGCCAGGCGGCCGGCCGCCCGGTGATCGCCCGGCGGGGCGGCGGAGCCCTCGAGACGGTCGTCGACGGCGTCACCGGCTGCTTGTGGTCCGGCGGCGCCCGCGAGCTCGTCGCGGTGGTGCTGCAGTTCAACGACACGGCCGTCAGCCCGGATGCGTGCGTCCGCAACGCGGCCCGTTTCGATGCCGCCGTGTTTCGGCGCCGGCTGCTCGCCGAGGTGAGCGAGGCCCATGTGGCGCGCTCCCGGCCTGAGCGCGACGGACGTCTCGGAGCCCGGGTCGACCTTCCGCTGCCGCGCACGGTCAGGGACGCCCAGAGCTGAGCGATGCGCGCCGGGCTGCTGCGCGCCGCGCGCGTCGTCCTGCTGGGTGGCCCGTTCGCCCTGGCGTTCTTCAGCGGCGGATACTTCGACGAGGCCCGCGCGTGGGCCGGCCTCGCGGCCTGGCTGCTCGTCGCCGTCGGCGTGCTGGCGAGCCGGGATCCGTGGCCGCGCGGGCGCGGGTCGTGGCTGTCGCTCGCGAGCCTCGCACTTCTGGGGGCGTGGACGCTGTTCTCGATCGCGTGGGCGCCGATCGCCGGCGGCGCGTACCACGCCGGCCAGCTGGTCGTGCTGTACGCCGGCGGCCTGCTGGCGGCCGCGGTGCTGCTGCGCTCGCCCGGAGCGCTGAGCGCGGTCGAGCCGGCTTTGGCCGGCGGCGCGCTCGTGGTCATCGGCTACGGGCTGTCCGGACGGCTCCTGCCCGGGCTGGTACACCTCTCACACTCGATCAGCGCCGAGGGACGGCTCGAGCAGCCGCTCACGTATTGGAACGCGATAGGCGAGCTGGCCGCGCTCGGGTTCATTCTCGCCGCCCGCGTCGGCGGGGACTCACGGCGGCCGCGCTACCTGCGGGCGCTCGCGGCGGCGGCCTGCGTGCCGCTGGGACTCGGTCTCTATCTGAGCTTCTCCCGCGGGGCGCTGTTTGCCTGGGCGGCCGGCCTGCTGGCGCTGATCGTGGCGACCCGGAGTGCCGAGACGCTGCGCACGGGGGCGCTCGCCGTCGGCGTCAGCGCGCTGGTGGCGCTGGCAGCGTCTCCGCTGAACGGCTTCACCTCGCTGGCCGGCTCGCCGGGGACGCGCGAGACGCAGGGGGCGATCATGCTGGCCGTGCTGGCGGCCGGGATGACGGCGGCAGCGCTCGTGCAATGGCGCCTCGCGCGCGCCCCGCCGCGCTCGCCGCTCGCGCTCCCCCGCTGGGCGCCGCAGATCGCGCTGGCGGCGATCTGCGCCGGGCTCGCGCTGGCCATCGCGGCCGGCGCCAAGGAAACCTCGAGCCGTCCGCTGAGCGCCGGGGCAAGCCGCTACGTAACCCTCGAGAGCAACCGCTACGACTACTGGCGCGTGGCCATGCGAGCCTTCGCCGACGAGCCCCTGCGCGGGGTCGGCGCGGGCGGCTGGGCGGTCTGGTGGCTGCGCTACCGCACGATCCCCGAGTTCGCCCAGGACGCCCACTCGCTGCCGCTGCAGACGCTGGCCGAGCTCGGGCTCATCGGCCTCGGGCTGCTGCTCGGCTTCGCCGCCGGGATCGCGCTCACCGCCACGAGTGCCCACCGGGCCTCACCGCAGCTCGCGGCGGGGCCGATCGCCGGCGTGGTCGTCTACGCCGCCCACGCCCCGCTCGACTGGGATTGGCAGATGCCGGCGGTGACGCTGGTGGCGATCGTGCTGGCAGGGGCGCTCCTGGCGCTGGCACCGGCGAGCCGGCCCGCGAACGTCGCGGCGGAGCGCTGAGGCGACGCCGGGCGGCGCGCCGCCGGCGCGCCGCCTCCTCCTACAGTTCCTCGGCGATCCGCGGAGCCTCGCGGGTGAAGATCCACACCGCGAGCCCGCAGATCGCCACCGAGATCGCAGCGGGGACGACGACGTCGACCGTGCTCGCGGCGAGGGGAGCGTCGGGCTGGATGATCCAGCGCCGCGCGAGCTCGAACACCGGCGTCAG
This sequence comes from Solirubrobacterales bacterium, assembly GCA_019240655.1. Lineage (GTDB taxonomy): Bacteria > Actinomycetota > Thermoleophilia > Solirubrobacterales > Solirubrobacteraceae > Palsa-465. The sequence goes on along the minus strand of JAFAXX010000051.1, from coordinate 17,623 downwards.
CGGATTGAGGGCGACAATCCGACCGATCGTCCCCGAGATCCGCTGCAGCGGATACAGGACCGGCGTCGCGTAGAACAGGGCCGTCGAGCCGACCGCCCAGATGATTCCGACGTCGCGGAAGCGGGGGTAGAGCGAGGAGAGGATCATGGCCACCGCCGTGGTCAGGATCAGCAGCCAGGCCAACAGCACCGGGAGCAGCAGCCACGTCCACATCGGGCTCACGCCGAAGCCGAGGATGAATGCGAAGGCGACGAGCACGTTGAGGCCGAGGTTGAACGCGCTGGTCAAGACGACGGCCAGCGGGATGACGAGGCGTGGGAACTGGGTCTTGCGGACCACCGCCTCCTGGTTGACCACCGACCCGACCGCGGTCGCGGTGGCCTCCTGGAAGAACCCGAAGAGCACGATGTTGAGTAGGAGCAGGACCGGATAGTGGGGGACCAGCCGGCCGAGGCGCACAACGTGCGTGAACACCGCGAGTAGCACCGCGAACAACAGCAGCGGCCGGCACAGCGACCACACGTAGCCCAGCACGGTGCCGAAGTAGGTCCGCTTGAACTCGGTCGAGGCCATCAGGTAGAGCAGCTCGAGCGAGCGGCGCCAGCCCCCGCCCAGCGCCGAGGGGCCGCGCACCTCCCGCAGCCGGAGCGCGCCATCGCTCACAGCTCCGGCTCCACCGAGGCGTCGACGCTGGCGTTGACCGACACCGTGCCGGCGCCCCGCTGGGTCCCGTAGACGACGAACTCGAGGATCCGCAGCGGCTGCAGCGCCAGATCGCCGCCGCTGCGGTTGCGCGAGACGATCGCGCGGACGTAGTAGCGCCCCGGCAGCAGCGGGTTCTCGATCGTTCCGGCCACGCGCACGCGCTGGCCAGCCCGCACGACGTCGGTCTCGCCGGCCGCGCGCGCGATGGTCCGATTGAAGCCGAACACCTGAAAACCGTCGGCGGTGAGGAAGTGAAAGCCGAACACTGGGCTGACCAGGTCGTGGCGCGCCTCGACGATCACCTGAAGCTCGATCGGCCTGCCCTGCTCGACGTTCTCGATTCGCTCGCCGCGCTCGTTCTCGAGCCAGGCGTCGATCACCCGGACGTTGACGTCTGGGACGTCGCCCGCGCCCGGCCCGTCGCTGTCTTCGCCCTCACCGCCGAAGTTCAGCCGGTAGTAGCGCAAGGCGGCTTCCTCGGGATCGCCGATGTAGCGCAGCTCGCCGTCGTGGATCAACATCGCCCGATCGCAGAAGCTCTGCACGGTGGCCATGTCGTGGGTCACCAGCACCACCGTCCGGCCGGCGTCCCGGCGAGCACGGAAGACGTCCACGCACTTCTGGGCGAACGCCGCGTCGCCGACGGCCAGCACCTCGTCGATCAGCATGACGTCGGCGTCGGCCTCGACCATCACCGCGAAGGCCAGGCGCACCATCATCCCCGACGAGTAGTTCTTCAGCTTGAGGTCGGTGAACTCCTCGAGCTCGGCAAAGGCGAGCACCGCGTCCAATCGCCGGCGCGCCTCCTGGCGGCTCAGCCCCATGAGCACGCCATTCATGACCACGTTCTCGCGCGAGGTCAGCTCGGGGTTGAAGCCCACCCCGAGCTCGATGAATGGGGCGAGCCGGCCGGCCATCCGCACGCGACCGCCGTCGGCCCGGTAGATGCTGGCCATGATCTTCAGCAGCGTGCTCTTGCCGGAGCCGTTGCGCCCGACGATGCCGAAGAACTCGCCCAGCCGCACGTCGAACGAGATGCCCCGCAAGGCGTGGAGCTCGCGGTAGGTGCGCCGAGCCAGCGGGTGCGTGGCTCTCTCCTTCAGCGAGCTCAGGCGCTGGTCGGGGATCCGGAAGGTCTTTTCGAGGTCGTGGACCTCGATCACCGGCGGAGCCCGCAGCAACCGGGCGTGCCGGACCGTGCGGGCGTCGAGCCCGCCCGCGACCTCGCCGCCCACGGGCGCGTTGGGCATGCTCACAGCGTCGCCCTCCAGCGCCGCAGCCGCCGCTGGCTGAAGGCGTCGAGCGCGGGCGGCGGCGCCGGCTCGCCGAGGCGGCCGGCGCGGGCGGCCAGGCGCTGGCGGATCGCCTCGAACCACCGCCAGGCGATGCCCTGGGCCAGCTCGAGCTCGGTGGCCAGCGTCTCGTTGCGCCCGACCAGGCAGCGCAGCGAGCGGGCAAGAAGCCAGGCGAAGGCGAACGCCGACCGGTCGCAGGCGATGAATCCCGCGAGTGCACGCCGCTTGCGGGGGGCTATGCACGCGCCGCCACGGGCGAGCACAGCGCAGGCCTGCGCCTGTCTCGGCAGATAGCCGTAGAAGTAGGCCGCCCGCCGCGCCTCACGCCTCGCGCCGCGGCGAGCGCGGCGAGCGCCGCGGGCGCGGCGAGCGGCGGGACCGTCGGGGCGGCCCTGGGTTACGTCGCCGAACACCGCCCCGGCGTGCTGGACGTAGTCGTAGAGCGGGCGATCGACATACGCGATCTCGCCCAGCGAGAGGGCGACCAGGCCAAGCCAGTGGTCGTGGAACTGGTAGCCGGCTACCTCGGGGAAGGGAAGCGCCAAGTCGAGGACTTCCCGGCGCATCAGCGACGCGGCTCCGGTGATCGAGTTCGCGATGAGCATCGAGGCCAGATTGGTGTGATTGTTGCGCCGCCCGTGCCACAGCGTCGCGCGCAGCAGGCGCCCGCCGGCGGTGACCAGGCGCTGGTCCGAGTAGACCAGCGTCGCGCCGGGCAGCGCGGCGCGCAGCACGGCCAGCTTGTCGGGATGCCAGCGGTCGTCCTGATCGCACAGCGCGATCAGCTCGGCCTGCGCCGGCACGAGCGACAGCGCGCGCTCGAAATTGCGATAGAAGCCGAGCCGCCGCTCGGAGCGGGAGACCACGAACCGGCGGTCATCGCCCACGAGCTCGAGCAGCCCGTCGAAGCTGTGCTCTGACGAGCAGTCGTCGCTGATCAGGCAGACCCACGCCGGGTCGCTCTGGGCCCGCAGCGACTCGAGTTGCGCCCGCAAGAGGGCGAGGTCGGGGTCGAAGGTTGCCATGCAGACGAACACCGTCTCGGGGCCGGCGGCCGCTGTACCCGAGGCCGGAGCCGCGGCGGGTGGCGCCACGACCTCGATTTCTGCCAGCGGCAGGCGCTCCTCCGGGCCGCCGGCCACGCGTACGAGTGCCTCCAGCGCAATCGTCCCCGGGCGCGCCGCCGCGGGGACGGGAACAGTGGCCCAGAACTGCCCGTCGGGGAGCCACTGGGCGCGGTGATTGGCTCCGCTGGCGCGCAGCGTGACCCCGGCCAGCGGCCGTCCGCCCGTTCGGCAGCGGCCGCGGCAGGAGATCGCGCTCGCCACCCCGACTGGGAGCGTCGCCGGGACCGGCGCGTCGAGCTCTGGGATCGCCGCCGTCATCCTCGGAGACCGCATACCGTCGCAAGCGCGCCCGGGGAGACCCACAGGTGCCACGGCTGCGGCGCGCGGTCCGGCTGTGGCCGGACGAGTGCGCCTGTGCCCGCGGCAATCGTGCCGATCGGCGTGGGACGATCGGCGAACCGGCGCGCGCCGAGGCCCACCTGGCCTCCGACGGCGGTGACGACGACACCGGTGCGCGGCAGGATGAGCGCCAGTGTCGGCGACGGGGTTCCCGGGGCGGACACCGCCTGGGCGGTGAGCGAGACACAGCCGCCGCGGCGCGTCAGCGCGCCGCCGCTCGCCCACTCGACCGCTGGGCGGGTGCCGGTAGGCGGACGCTGCGCGGTGGCCTCCGGCGTCACGCGGTTGATGGCGATGAGGCTCGCATCGGCGACCTGGCGGGCGTCCTCGGGGTAGGCAGGCAGGGTGGCGAGCGACGCGGCGGGCGAGCCGAGCGCGCGCTCGAGCGCGAAGTACTGACCGGCCCGCAGGACCACGAGCGGGTAGCCGGGGAAAGAGCCCTCGACGAAGCCGGGATCTACCGCGCCCCGGGTCAACTCGAATGCGGCCAGGGCCGCCGCGGTCTGCGCCCCCTGGGCCCGCACGTATCGGGACGCGCTGCCAAGCAACCCGAGGTTCGACGCCACCGCGCCGGCGGCGAGGATCCCAACAATCAGCTGATGGCTCGCGCGCAGGGAGAGACCGTGAGCCAGCGCGAGCGCCGCAAGCAGGACGAACACCGCGCCCACGTAGAGGTAGCGGCTGCTGAACGGCTCGCCGATGAACGACCGGGTCAGCGCGGTAAGGAGCCAGAAGGCGCCGGCCATGGTCAGGGGAGCCAGCGCCCGGCGGCGGGCCGCCGGCCAGCGGGCCATCCGCCAGACCATCGCCAACACCGTCGCCACGGCCAGCGGTGGCCCCCACTCGAGCAGGGTACCGCTCGAGGTCGGCACCGCCATCGAGATCTGCCCGCCTAGGCCGGCCAAGGCGGCCAGAGCCGAGGCGACCTCGTCGGCCACGAACCCCGGCGCGGCGACCACCGCATGCCGCTCTATCGCCGTGTGCTGGTAGTGAATCGACCACAGCAGGTACAGCGCGATCGGGATGCCGAGGACCCACGCGTCCCGCCGGCCGCGCCTTCGCACGAGCGCGTCGGCGACCAGGCCAGCCGCGATCGGGACGCCGATGCCGGAGCTGGCCAGCGATACGGCGATCAGCCCGCAAGCGGCAAGCGTGCTCCCGCGGTCCTCGCGCTCGCGCAGCATGAGCGCCGCCATGCCGGTGGACAGCGAGAGCAGCCAGCCGATCTGGAACGGCCAGATGAAGTTCTGCCAGCCCGGTCCGAAGAACAGAATCAGCGCCGTCGCGACGAGACCCAGGAAGCCGCCGACGCGGGCCCGGGCGTAGAGGAAGACGAGCGTCGCCACGAGCAGATGACCGCCAATGACCAACACGCGATATGGCCGGTAGTCGCCGATCCCGGCAGTCGCGAACAGCAGCTTGTAGATCGCGATCGGAACGAGCGAGAGATGTCCGTTGTGGGGAGCGAGGAAGCTGTCGAGCGAGCTGCCGCGGCGCGTGAGCGCCCATGTCCACTCGTCGAACCACAGCGTCGTGCCTCGCGTCTCCCGGTACAGGAGAACGGCCGTCGCCGCGAGCATCACACCGAGCGCCACCCAGGCCAGCCGCGAGGCATTGAGGAACTCGGCGGCGCGCGCCCCCGGGCTGGAGCGGCTGTGGCGGATCCGCCTGTCGTGGCTGACCGCCGTCTTCGACATGCTCACGTCGCCATTTCCCGTGTCTGCCGGCGGCCGATTCACGCCTGGCACGTTATCTTCGGCGAGGATGACAGCAGCTTCGGCGTCCGAGTCGGCGACGCTTGCCCGCGCTCAGCGCGGGCTAGCGGCGGCTCGCCGGCCGTTCGCGCCCGGGCCAGGGGCGGAGGCCGAGCGGCTGCGCGAGGCGTATCTTGGGCTGCTCAAGCTCTGCCTGTGCGACCTCGCCGCCACCACGACGACATCGGTCGGGCGCACGGAGCGAGGGGTCGTGGCCTCGCGCGAGCTGGCCGGCGAGCAGCTGCGTCTCCGCGCGGCCGGGATGGACTGGCCGCTTCACGGCATGACGATGGTCGGTTTGCGCCGGCTCGACGACCTGCAGGCGTGCGTCGAGGCGGTGGTCCGCGACGGCGTGGAGGGGGAGCTGATCGAAGCAGGCAGCTGGCGCGGCGGGGCGTCGATTCTGATCCGGGCGACTCTCGACTCGCTCGGTGCGCAGGAGCGGACCGTGTGGGTGGCCGACTCCTTCCAGGGCTTCCCGCTCGGCGAGACGGCGCGGCGCTCCGATGAGCAGTGGAGCGAGATCGATTACCTGTCGGTGCCGCTCGACGAGGTGCGGGCGAACTTCGCGCGTCTCGGCGTGGCGGCGGGGGTCGAGTTCCTGCCGGGATTCTTCTCGCAGACGCTGCCGGGCCTGGCGGGCCGCCGGTGGTCGCTGGTTCGGCTCGACGGCGACACCTACGACGCCACCGTGACGGCGCTCCGCTGCCTCTACCCGGGGCTGTCGGCGGGCGGCTTCCTGATCGTCGACGACTACGGCGCGCTCGCGGACTGCCGCCGGGCGGTGGACGAATTCCGCACGGCGGCCATGATCCACGAGCCGCTCGAGGAGGTCGACTGGACCTCGGTGCGGTGGCGCAAAGCGGTCGAGTCGCCCATCCCCACGGACGGCGGGGCCGCCGGGCGGGCGGCGCTGGACGGCGGTTCGGCCACGCCGGTGGCGCGCTCGTCGCGGCGGATCCCTAGCCTGCACGAACTCGAACTCGCCCGCGAGCTCGAGCAGCTGCGTTCTCGCCTTGCCGCGGCCGAGCACGAGGTGGCCCGGCGGCGCGCAGCGCCCCTGCGCGCGCGGCTGCGGCGGAAGCTCGCCCGGAGGGAGAGCTCGTGATCGCCTTCGCCTGCTCGATCACCTCGCCGGAGATCTACGATCGCTGCGCCGGTCCCGGGATCGCGCGGGCGGCGGAATCCGACTCGCCGATCCTGGCCTTCCAGACCGCCGGCTCGATTTTCCGCAGCTACAACGTGATCCTCGACGAGGCGGCGAAGCTCGAGGGCCTCGAGGCGCTCGTCGTGGTCCACCAGGACGCCGAGCTGCTCGAGAGTGACTTCTGCGCGAAGCTCCGTGCGGCGCTGCGCGAGCCCGACGTCGGCGTGGTCGGCTGTGTCGGCGCGGTCGGCGTGCGCAGCATCGCCTGGTGGGAGGGGTCGGTGACCTGGGCTTCGTTCACCCATCGCTACGGTGAGGCGGGTGGGGGCGAGCTGCCGGCGCTGTCCTGGAAGGCCGACGAGATGCCTGCCTACGCCCGCACCGGTGAGGTCGATACGGTTGACGGCTTCGTGCTCGGGCTCTCGCCCTGGACCGTACAGAACATCCGCTTCGACGAGTCGCTCGGGCAACTGCACGGCTACGACTTCGACTTCTGCTTACAGGTTCGGGCAGCCGGGCGAAAGGTCGTGACGGCCGATTTCAAGGTCGTCCACCACCACTCGCTCGAGCTGGTCAGCGACCCGGAGACGTGGGTCGAGGCCCATATGCGAGTGGCCGAGAAGTGGGACGGGAAGATGTCCGGGGTCGGCGCCGGCCCCGGCGACTGGAAGCACCGCGCCCGGCGTGCGGAGGCCGAGGCCGCGGTCGCGCGGACGCAGGCGGTGGCAGCGATGCTCCAGGCGGAAGCACGCACCAAGCAGCTCGAGCGCGACCTGCGCGAGCTCGAGGAGAGCATCAGCTGGCGGCTAACTAAGCCTTTGCGCGAGCTCAACCTCCGCCGCCGGGAGTGGCAGACCGAACGCGCCGAGCGCCGCAGCCGGAGTCGGTAGCCCGGCTACTCGGCCAGCAGCCGGCGCACCTCGTCCTTGGAATAGGCCGGGCGGCCGCGCTGGCGCAGGCGCGAGAGCCACACGGCCACCGAGAACGTCTTCGACTCTAGCAGCTTCCTCAGCAGCTCGTCCTTGTGCGCGTTGCGCTGCTGGGCGAGCCCGGCCTGCACCATCTGGTAATGCACGGAGGCCAGATGGAACACCCGGTTGCCCTCGAGCCGCTCGAGCATCCGGTTGCGGTCCCAGGGATCGAGCACCTCGGCCACCGCCCGCGCCCACGGCGCCGTCGTGTCCCAAACCACACCGAGCCCGAAGAAGGCCGGCACGACCGCCAGGCGCAGGCCGTCGTGCGCGGCGGCGAAGTCCTCGACCGCGGTGAGCACGCCGTTGCGCGGACCGCCCTCGCGGCGGGCCGCGTAGCGGAAGGGAAGGCCGCCGGGCACCAACCCGGGCTCGCCCGGCATCAGCCCGGCTCCGGCCACGTACGGCTGGCGGGCCTCGGCGGGGATCTCCTCCGGTGCGAAGTAGTCGTCGCGGCGGGCGTGGGGCCAGCAGACGTCGTGGAGCAGGAGAAGCGGCAGCATCCGGCCCGCGGCCGCCTCGGCGATCAGCCGGAGCTCCTCGGTGACCGTGTGGTAGTTGTGGTCGCCATCGATGATCACCGCGTCGGGACACTCGATCTGCGTCAGCGCGGCGATGCTCGGCGCCTCGAGCAGCTGTAGGTCCGCGCGCTCGGCGGCCAGCTGGACCAGCGCCGGCTCGGGCGCGGGGTCGATCGCCACGACGTCCGCGCCGCGACCCTCCGCCCACTCGAGGAGCAGCCGCGTGACGTCGCCCGCGTACGCCCCGATCTCCACGACCCGGCGCGGCCGGGCAGCGTCGAGGCAGGCCAGCAGGGTCTCGGCGTTGTTGGCCAGCGAGGCGCCCCAGCGCCCCGGATCGCTGGCAAACGGGTCGAACTTCAGCTTCGGCGGCCGCACGGGGCTGGCGAGTGTAGACGACCCCTCCTAGGATCACGCGCTTGTCAGGTGCCCCACATCCGACGCACCGCCGCCGTGCCGACGAAGGCGACGGCGAGCTGGTCGTCGAGCTCGACTGGCCGCTGCCCGCGGAGATAGCGGTCGGCGCCGGGAGCGCGCTATGCCTCGGCGGCCGGTGCTTTCACCGGCGGCAGGGCGTCACCGGCCTCGAGGTCGTGGTCGACGGTATCCGCCGGCCGGTGACCGCCCACGGGATGCCCCGGCTTGACTACTTCCGCGAGCTGCATCCCGGGCTCGACCCCTACGACGCGGTGAGGCTTCACGGCGATCCCGGCTCGGCCGCCGATCCCGAGCTGCGCGGGTACCGCAGCGGCTTCTGGGCGCTCGTGCCGATCCTCCCTCGGGACGACGGCGGGGTCTGCGAGCTCGGGCTGGTGGCGACGCTCGCCGGCGGCGGCGAGGCGGCCGCGCGTCTCGGCTCGGTGCCACGGGCTACCCTGCCCGAGCCGCTGCGCCGCTCGTGGGCGGCGGACAGCCTGCCGGCGCCGCCCCCGCCTTCAAGCGGCTCCGCGCCGCCCCTGCGCTCAAGCGACCCGCCGCTCGTCGCCGTCTGCCTGGCCACCCACAACCCGCCGGCGGACCTGCTCGTCCGCCAGCTCGAGTCGATCCGCGCCCAGACCCACGACAACTGGATCTGCGTGATCAGCGACGACTGCTCGGCACCCGCCGCCTATGCCCGCCTCGAGGCCGCCGTCAGCGAGGATCAGCGGTTTCTCCTCTCGCGCGCCCCCCGGCGGCTCGGCTTTTACCACAACTTCGAGCGCGCGCTCGCGCTGGCGCCGGCCGAGGCGCGCTACGTCGCGATGGCCGACCAGGACGACTACTGGTACCCGGAGAAGCTGGCCAAGCTCGTTCGGGCCATCGGGCCGGCGCAGCTCGCCTGCAGCGACGCTCGCGTGGTCGCGCGGGACGGCAGCGTGATCTCGGACACGTGGTGGAGCCGGCGGCGCAACAACCACACCGACTTGCTATCGCTGCTCGTGGCCAACTCGGTCACCGGCGCCGCGTCGCTCTTCCCGCGCTCGCTGCTCGACGACGCGCTGCCCTTCCCGCCCGGGCAGTTCGCCCATTTCCACGACCACTGGGTTGGCCTGGTGGCGCTCGCCCGCGGAGAGGTTCGGTTCCTCGAGGAGCCCCTCTACGACTACGTCCAGCATGGCACCGCGTCGCTCGGTCACGCCGCCGCCAACCGCATGACCGGTCTGCTGGCACGGCTTCAGCGCCAGCGCAGCGCCCGCGAGCGCGCCCGGATGTGGCGGATGCACTACTTCGTCGACGTTCTTCGCTTGCGCCAGTTCGCGATGGTGCTCGACCTCCGCTGTCGCACTCGCATGAGCGCAGGCAAGCGGCGCGCGCTCGACCGGTTCGACCGAGCCGAGCGCTCGCTACCCGCGTTCATCCGGCTCGGCGCCCGCGGAGTGCGCGACATGGCCCGCGAGCGGCCGGAGACGCTCGGCGCGGAGTGGATGCTGTTCTGCGGCTTTCTCTGGCGGCGCCTGCTGACGGCCAGCGCGCGCGAGCGGCCGCAGCGCCGCCTGCGGCTCGACGCGGTGCCGCCCCCCACGCTGCTGCACGCGCCCGGCCGGGCGGGACTCGACGGCTCGGTGGCCGCGGTGGCCGACAAGGTCGCCCCGCTCGCCCTGGCCGTGCGCGAGCAGGCCCCGCGGCGGGTCAACGTGCTGATCCCGACGATCGACCTCGAGCACTTCTTCGGCGGCTACATCGCCAAGCTGAACCTGGCCCGCCGGCTGGCCGAGCGCGGTGAGCGCGTGCGCGTGGTGACCGTCGACCCGGTGGGTCGATTGCCGCGGGGCTGGCAGCGGACCGTGCAGTCCTACGGTGGCCTGGCCGGTCTCTTCGACCGCGTGGAGCTAGCGTTCGGCCGCGAGTCGGGGGCGCTCGAGGTGAGCCCGCTCGACGCTTTCGTGGCCAGCACGTGGTGGACCGCCCAAATCGCCCACCGGGCCACGCGGTCGCTGGCCGGGGAGCGGTTCGTGTACCTGATCCAGGAGTTCGAGCCGTTCACCTTCGCGATGGGCACCTACGCTGCGCTGGCCGAACAGTCCTACCGCCTACCGCACTTCGCCATGTTCTCCACCGAGCTGCTCCGGGGCTATTTCCGGGCCCATGGCATTGGCGTTTACGCGGGCGGAACGGCCGCCGGCGACGCGGCCTCGGCATCGTTCCAGAACGCGATCACGCCGGTGTCCCCGCCGAGCCTCCCCGACCTGCGCCGCCGGGACGAGCGCCGGCTGCTCTTCTACGCGCGGCCGGAGGCTCACGCTGCCCGCAACATGTTCGAGCTCGGGGCGCTGGCGCTGAGCGCGGCGCTCGAGCGCGGCACGTTCGCCGGCTGGGAGCTGAACGGCATCGGGACCGTGAACGCCGCGCGGCGCATCGGGCTGGGAGGGGGCGCCCAGCTGAGCCTCCTGCCTCGGGCCGAGCAGGCCGCCTACGCCGAGCTTCTGCGCGAGCACGACGTCGGTCTCGCCCTCATGTACACGCCCCATCCCAGCCTGGTGCCGATCGAGATGGCTTCCGGCGGCATGGTCACCGTGACCAACCGCTTCGAGAACAAAACTCCGGAGGCGATGGCCGCGATCTCCGGCAACCTGATCACCGCGGAGCCCTCGATCGAGGCGATCGCCGCCGCGCTCGACGACGCCGCCGCGCGCGCACAGGACTACGAGCGCCGCGTGCAGGGCAGCCGAGTCGCCTGGAGCACCGACTGGGACGAGTCGTTCGACGACGCGCTCCTGGCGCGGGTGACCGAGGCGCTGCGGCGCTGAGCGGCCCGCTCAGCCCGGGGCCGGGAGCCTCGGCTCGAGCTGGGCCACGCGCGCCAGCGCGACCAGCCAGGCGCCATAGCTCTGCGGGTCCTGGGCCAGCCAGTACCACGCCACCACGTTCATCGGCTCGCGCTCGGCGACTCGGGTGAACAGGTTCGTCGCGCGGGCGCGCTGCCCCTGCGTCAGCGCCAGCCGGCCCCGCAGCACGTCGACCTGGGAATCCGGATTGAGCGTCGCCGCGGCGCGCAGCATCGCCTCGGCGTGGGCGGCCTGGGGGCGGGTGAGTGCGCCCGGCGTGGTGATCAGGTTGCCGGCCGCGCTCAGCTCATGGGCCTGGCGCGCGCCAAGGGCGAACCAGGCGCAGACGACGAGGGCGAGCACGGCGACCGCCGCGCGGAGGAGGCGCATCGCACAATGATCGTCGATGACCGACCCGCCCGTCGCGATCTCGGTGGTGATCCCGAACTGGAACGGCCGCCGGTGGCTGCCCGCCTGCCTGGCCTCGCTCGCCGCCCAGACGCTCGCGCCGGAGGAGGTGATCGTGGTCGACAACGGCTCGCGCGACGGCTCGCTCGAGTACCTCCGCGCCGAGCATCCACAGGCACGGCTCCTGGCCCTCGCGGTCAACACCGGCTTCGCCCACGCCGCCAACCGCGGCCTGGGGGCCGCGCGCGGCGACCTCATCGCCCTCGTCAACACCGACGTGGTCCTCGCGCCCGACTGGCTGGCGCGGATGGCGGCGGCGCTCACGGCGGACCCCGGCGCTGCCGCGGCGGCCGGCAAGATGGTCTCGCTGGCGGACCCGGCGATCGTCTACGACGCCGGCGACGTGCTGCGTCGCGACGGAGCGTGCGAGCAGCGCGGCCGCTTCGAGGCCGACGACGGCTCCTTCGACCGGCCCGGCGAGGTGTTCGGCGCCTGCGCCGGCGCGGCGCTCTACCGCCGCGACGTCGTGGTCGCCGCCGGCGGCTTCGACGAGCGGTACTTCGCCTACCTCGAGGACGTCGACCTTGCGCTCCGCCTGCGACTGGCCGGATGGCGATGCCGCTATGAGCCGGCGGTCGCCCGCCACGCCGGCGGCGGCTCCGCCGAGCAGCTGCCGTACGGCCACGAGTACCTGGTCGCCCGCAACACGCTGGTGCTGGTGGCCAAGGCGTTCCCGGCCCGGTGGCTGCCGCTCGTCGCCTACCGGCAAGTGGCGTGGGGGTGGCACGCGTGGCGGGAGCGCCGCCTGGGCACGCACGCACGCGGCCTCGCCGCGGCCGCGCCGATGCTCCCCGGCGCGCTGCGAGAGCGGCGCGCGCTCCGGCGCCGGGCGCGCGTCCCGGTGCACGTCGTCGTGCCGCGGCGGCCGATCCGGGGCCCGCGAGCCGGGGGCCATCCGTCGCGACGGGCGGCCCCGCGCCGCCCGCCCACGACCACGAGCTGAGAGAAACCGCTTGCCGGCATCGGCCGCCTCCGCGGCGGCCCGCGCCGCCCGGGGGCGCGGCGGCTAGTCCGAGCCGGCCTCGCCCTCGGGGATCGAGCGCACCCCGGTCTCCGCGGGCCTCGCCGTCTCCTCCGCGCCGGCCGGCGGCAGCAGGCCGTTCTCGCTGCGCCGCAGGAGCCGCGCGTCGTCCGCCTCGGGCAGCTGGGGCTCCTCGGGCCGGCGCGCCTCGCCCCGGGAGCCAGCCTCGGTTAGCGAGCGCCGCTGGCCGGCGGCCGCCTCGCTCTGGCCCATCGCCTGCAGCACCGGCTTGATCAGGTCGATCGGCATCGGGAACACCACGGTCGAGTTCTGGTTGACGCCGATCTCCCGCAGCGTCTGCAGATAGCGCAGCTGGAGCGTCACCGGGTTCTCGCCGATCACGTCGGCCGCGTCGGCCAGCTTGGCGGCGGCCTGGAACTCGCCCTCGGCGTTGATGATCTTCGCCCGGCGCTCGCGCTCGGCCTCGGCCTGCCGGGCAATCGCGTGCTGCATGCGCTCGGGGATCTCGACGTCCTTGATCTCCACCGTCGAAACCTTGATCCCCCAGGGCTCGGTCTGGGCGTCGATCACGTGCTGGAGCGCCTCGTTCAGGCGCTCGCGGTCGGAGAGCAGCGAGTCGAGGTCGACTCCGCCGAGCACCGAGCGCAGCGTGGTCTGCGCGATCTGCAGCGTGGCGTTGTGATAGTTCTCGACCTGCGTCACCGCGCTGTTGGCGTTGACCACGCGGTAATAGGCGACTGCGGTGACTCGCACGGGGATGTTGTCGCGGGTGATGATCTCCTGCGGCGGCACGGTCAGCGTGACCGTGCGCAGGCTCACCCTGACCATGCGGTCGATCGACGGCACGAGCAGCACCAGTCCGGGACCGCGGTGGTCCATCAGCCGCCCGAGCCGGAAGACCACGGCTCGCTCGTACTCGCGCAGCACCCGGATCGAGGCGCCGGCGGCCACGAAGGCGAGCACCACGATCACCGCCAGAGCGATCCCGATCGCCAGGATCACCGCACGAGCTCCCAGCGCTCGGCCCGGCGCACCCGCAGGGTGAGGCCGTCGAGTTGCTCGACCACCACCTCCTCGCCCTCGTGCAGCTCCGCGTCCTCGTCCTCGTCGTCGTCAGTCCAGCCGCGCCGCGCCTGCCAGAGCGCGCCGTCGAGCGACACCCGCCCGGCCTGGCCGGCCCAGGCGCGAACCACGCCGATGTGGCCGATCAGTCCCTCGGGGCCCGCCCGTACGCGCCGCCGTCGCGCGGCCATGCCCATGCTCAGCGACAGCCACACCACTCCGACCCCGGCGGCGGCCAGCACCGCCGCCAGCAGCAGGCCGAGAATGATGCCACCGCCGAGTCCGCTGACGGCGAAGACCGCGCCGATTCCCAGCATCAGCACGCCCGGTCCCCCCAGCAGCCCGAGCGACTGCGTGTGAGCCTCCGCCAGCACAACCACGGCCCCTACGACCAAGAGCGAGACGCCGATAGCGGTCATGGCCGAATTTTACGCCCTGCGGCAAAGCTGCCCGTGCGGTCGGGTCAGGCCGATGACGTCTCGAGCGAACGCCGCGCCGGCGATCTCGCCGCGGTCGTGATCAGCTCGACACAGCCGTCGAGCGAGATCGCGGTCGAGTCGATCACGAGGTGGTAGAGCGCGGGATCGTCGATGTCGACCCCGTAGAACTGCCGGGCGTACTCGCTGTGGGTTCGGTCAAAGCGCCGCAGCGCGCGGGCGGCGGTGTCCCGTTCGAGCTCGCCCAGCGTGAGCGCCTGCTCGATCCGCCGCTCCGCCGGCCCGGTCAGGCGGACGCGCAGGACGCGGGGGTCCTCGCGCAGCACCACGACCGCCCCGCGCCCGATGATGACCCCCTCCCCGGTGCCGGCCTGGCGGATGAGGACGGCCTCGGTGGCCCGGCGGAAGTCCTCGGCGGAGAAGGTGTCGGCCGGAAGCGGCGTGGGCACGTGTGCGTCGTGCGCGATGAACCCGCGCAGCATCCGCTCGAGCCGGCCCCTCGCGCCCGATTGCTCGTCGTGAGCGTCGGCGTCGTCCGGAGACACGTCGAGCCGCTCGGCCACGGCGAGGGGAATCGCGCGGTCGAGGAACGGCACCCCGAGCCGCTCGGCCACCGCCGGTCCGATCCGGGTGCTGCCGGCCCCGAAGGCGGCGGAGATCGCGACCAGGGTCATCGGCGCGCCACCGGCGACGGGGCGCCCGGGCTCGCAGGGGCGCCCGGGCTCGCGGGGGCGCCCGGGCGCGCGGGGGCGGCCGGGCTCGCGGGGGCGGCGGGGCTCGCGGGGGCGGCCGCAGCAGCGGCGGCCGGCGGCGGCTCCCCGCGCTCCTCGTCGCGGTAGTGGTACTTGCCCCCGCGCAGCCACGAGGCCCCGGCCGCGATCAGGCAGACCACGAAGGCGAACGTGAACGCCGCACTGAGCGCGTCGGAGAACGGGGCTCCCATCAGCTGCGGGAAAAACGAGCGGCCGGTGAGCGCGGCCGCCTGCGTCGCCGGCAGCTGATGGAGGATGGCCGGCCCGAGCAGCTGCTGGACCGGGTTGTAGCCGAGGAAGGCGGCGAACAGCGTCGCCACCGGAGGCAGCGCGGAGATCCGGGTTGCCGTGGCGGCCGGCACGCCATGCGCGCGCAGGCCGCTGTCCAGCGAGGCGGGCAGGTGCGCGGAGAGGCCGACGATCAGCAGCGTGAAGAAAATCCCGATCGACAGCACCATGGCGGAGTTCTGGAAGGTGGCGTTCATGCCCGCGCCGGCGCCCCGCTGCCGCGGCGGCAGGCTGTTCATCACCCCGGCGCGGTTGGGCGAGGCGAACAGGCCCATGCCGATGCCGTTCAGCAGCAATAGGAGCGCAAAGGGAACGTAGTTGAAGTCGACTGGCAGCTGCTCGAGCAGGACGAACGAGATCGCCGCCAGGATCATCCCGCCGGTGGCGAACGGGCGCGCGCCGTGGCGGTCGGAGAGGAATCCGGACACCGGGCCGGCGACCAGGAAGCCGGCGGTCAGCGGGAGCATGTAGATGCCCGCCCACAGCGGCGTCGCCGAGAAGCTGTAGCCGTGCAAGGGCAGCCAGATGCCCTGCAGCCAGATGATCAGCACGAACTGCAGCCCGCCGCGGCCGATCGAGGAGAGCAGCGTGGCGAGGTTGCCGGCCGCGAACGCCCGGATCCGAAACAGCTCGAGGTGGAACATGGGCTGCTCGACCCGAGTCTCGATCACGCAGAAGCCGGCCAGCACGGCCACGCCGCCGATGATCTCGGCGAGGACCTTGGGGCTCGTCCAGCTCATCGTGTGGTGGTCGTAGGGCTGGATCCCGTACGTGATCCCGATCATCAACGCGATCAACCCGACCGCGAACGTGACGTTGCCGAGCCAGTCGATCTTGGCGGGCCGGCGCTCGCTCAGGTCGACAAGCTTCAGGTACGCCCACACGGTCCCGAACAGCCCGAACGGCACCGAGACCAGGAACACCAGCCGCCAGTCGACCGGTCCGAGGACGCCGCCGATGATCAGGCCGAGGAAGGTGCCGGCGATCGCAGCGACGCCGTTGATCCCGAGCGCCAGCCCGCGCTCGTTCTCCGGGAAGGCGTCGGTGATGATCGCGCTCGAGTTGGCGAACAGCATCGCGCCGCCGACCCCCTGGCCGACCCGCATCCCTATCAGCCACAGCGCTCCGGCGGCGCCCTTGAACGGCGTCGCGAAGAGCAGGATCGAGAACACCGTGAACACCGCGAAGCCGAGGTTGTAGATCCGCACCCGCCCGTACATGTCGCCGATCCGCCCCAGGCTGACCACGAGCACCGCGGTCACGATCAGGAAGCTGAGGATCATCCACAGCAGGTAGTTGGTGTTGCCGGGGGCGAGCGGGTTGATCGCGATGCCGCGGAAGATGTCGGGCAGCGCGATCAGCAGGATCGAGGCGTTGATCGTGGCCAGCAGCATCCCGATCGTGGTGTTCGAGAGAACGATCCACTTGTAGTTGGCCGACGGGGCGGGGCGGGCCACCACGACACGCGGATTCCCAACGCGCGCCTCGAGAAACTGAGCTGTGCGAAGATCCCCGGCCATGACCACTTCAGACCAGAGCGGCCTCGTCACCGACATCGCGGGGCTGCGGGACGCCGCCGGCAAGCACATCGGCTACACCGATTGGCAGGAGATGACCCAGGAGCGCGTCGACCGGTTCGCCGACGCCACCGACGACCATCAGTTCATCCACGTCGACCCCGAGCGGGCCAAGCAGACGCCGTTCGGGGGCACGGTCGCCCACGGCTTTTTGTCGCTCTCGCTCGTGGCGCCGGTGACCCAGCAGCTGATGCAGGTGACCAACGCCGTGATGGCGGTCAACTACGGGCTCGACCGCGTCCGCTTCCCGGCCCCGCTCCCGGTCGGCGCGCAGTGGCGCGGGGGAGTCGAGATCATCGAGGTGAGCGAGATCTCCGGCGGCGTGCAGCTCAAGGCGAGGGTGACGATCGAGGTCAAGGACGCCCAGAAGCCGGCGGTCGTCGCCGAGTCACTCGTCCGCGTGTACGGCGGGTGAGCGTCGACCTGCAGTCGCTCGTCGCGATCGACGTGCACGTGCACGCCGAGCGCAACGCGGGCGAGGAACAGGACCCGGTCACCCTCGAGGTCCTCGACGCGGCGGGCCGGTACTTCGGCGGCAGCCCGCCGCAGCCGACCGCCCAGGAGGTCGCCGACTACTACCGCGAGCGCAAGCTCCTGGCCGTGGTCTTCAACGTCGACGACGAGGCTGGGATGGGGCGGCGCCGGCTCGGCAACCAGGAGGTGCTCGAGGTCGCGCGGGCCAACCCGGACGTGCTGATCCCGTTTGCCAGCGTCGATCCGCACAAGGGCAAGCTGGCCGTCCGCGAGGCCCAGGAGCTGATCGAGGCGGGCGCGCGCGGGTTCAAGTTCCACCCCAACACACAGGCCTTCTGGCCCAACGACCGGGCGTGGTACCCGCTCTATGACGTGATCGCGCAGGCCGGGCTGATCGCGCTGTTTCACTCCGGGACAACGGGCATCGGAGCGGGGATGCCCGGCGGCGGCGGAGTGCGGCTGAAGTACTCGAACCCGAT